>CADCCI010000038.1:0-3931 GCA_902799895.1 uncultured Bacteroidia bacterium
CAGGCCGCCCCAAACGAGGGATGGTCCACAAAGGCATCGCCCGTGAAAAGGATCACATCGATGTAATCCCACCCCAGGGCCTCAACCTCCTTCTTGGAGGTCGGAAACATATAGGCATGATCCTCCGCCATACCGGCTGGGATTTACATCCGGTCAGGAAGCTGGATGCCCAGGATGGCCATCGCCTTCCGGAGCACGGAAGCCACCGTATCGATGAGTACCAGACGCATCGAAAGCAAGGCGGCATCCTCCTCGCGCAGCACCGGCGTATCGTGATAATACTGGTTGAATTCCTTGGCCAGGTCGTAGGCGTAATTGGCAATGAGCGCCGGCGAAAGGGCGGCACCCGCCTCGGCCACCTTGGCCGGATATTGGCTCAACAGCTTGACAAGGCGTATTTCCTTGGCATTCAAGGAGATGTCCTTATCCAACTTAGCAGCAATCCCCTGCTCCGCCGCCTTGCGCAAGATGGAGCAGATACGGGCATGGGTATACTGGATGAAAGGCCCTGTATTGCCGTTGAAGTCGATGGATTCCTTCGGGTCGAAGAGCATGGTCTTCTTGGGATCCACCTTCAGGATGAAATACTTCAAGGCACCCAGGCCCACCATGCGGAAGAGGGCTTCTCGCTCCTCCTCGGGCACACCGTCCAGCTTGCCGCTTTCCTCAGCCGCCGCACGGGCTTCCTGGTACATTTTCTCGATGAGGTCGTCGGCATCCACCACCGTTCCCTCGCGGGATTTCATCTTACCCTCGGGAAGTTCCACCATGCCGTAGGAAAGGTGGTAAATCTGGTCGGCCCAGTCGAAGCCGAGTTTCTTCAGGATGAGTTTCAGCACCTGGAAATGATAATCCTGCTCATTTCCCACCACATACACGTGGGAATCCAGGCTGTAATTGGCGAAACGACGCTCGGCCGTTCCCAGGTCCTGGGTAATATAGACCGATGTCCCATCGCCGCGCAGGACCAGCTTGCGGTCCAGGCCGTCGGCGGTCAGGTCGCACCAGACGGAGCCGTCGGCTTCACGCTCAAAGACCCCGCTCTCCAAGCCTTTCTGTACCAATTCCTTACCCAGCAGGTAGGTCTGCGACTCGTAATCCACCTTGTCAAAGGAAATACCCAACGAACGATAGGTCTCGTCGAATCCCTTGAAGACCCAGCTGTTCATCATGGACCAAAGCTCGCGCACCTGTGGATCGTTCTGTTCCCACTTGACCAGCATCTCATGGGCTTCCTGGATGGAAGGAGCGGCCTTCTTGGCTTCCTCCTCGCTCATCCCCTGTTCCATCAGCTGCTTAACCTCTTCCTTATAAATTTTGTCGAAGGCCACATAGCAGTCGCCCACCAGGTGGTCGCCCTTCTTTCCGGTCGATTCCGGGGTGGCGCCGTCAAAGCGTTTCTGCCAGGCCAGCATGGACTTGCAGATATGGACGCCGCGGTCGTTCACCAGGGTGGCCTTGATCACGTTGTTGCCGCAGGCTTTCAGCAATTCAGATACCGAAGCGCCCAGCAGGTTGTTGCGGATATGGCCCAGGTGGAGGGGTTTATTGGTATTCGGCGAGGAAAACTCGACCATGATGTTGCGTCCCGTGGCGGGGAGCTGGCCGAACGATGCATCGCCCGCCACCGCGGAAAACACCTCGTTCCAATACAGCGGAGAAAGGCTGATATTCAGGAATCCCTTCACGCAATTGAACGAGGCCACCTCGGGCACATTTGCCACCAGGTAGTCGCCGATAGCCTTTCCGGTATTTTCCGGTGCGGCATGGGAGACGCGTAAAAGCGGGAAAACCACCAGGGTATAGTCCCCCTCAAACTCCTTGCGGGTGCCCTGTACCTGTAAGTCGGACGCGGGAATTTCCGCTCCGTAAAGGGCCTTGACGGCTTCTGAAGCCTTCAAAGCCAGGAACTGTTCTGCCGTCATTATCCCAGGTAGGTTTTGAGCAACTTGCTGGCCGACGGTTTCTTGAGCTTGCGGATGGCCTTCTCCTTGATCTGGCGCACGCGCTCCCGGGTCAGGTCCAGGCGCTCGCCAATCTCTTCCAGGGTCATTTCCTGGCAGCCGATGCCGAAGAACGATTTGATGATCTCCCGTTCACGCGGGGTCAGGATTTGCAGGGAACGCTCGATTTCCGTGCTCAGCGACTCGTTCACCAGACCCTTGTCGGCCATCGGCGAATCATCGTTCGGGAGCACATCCAGCAGGCTGTTGTCCTCCCCTTCCACGAAGGGAGCATCAACGGAAACGTGCCGGCCGGACACCCGGAGCGTATCGGAAATCTTGTCCTGCGGGACATCGATCATCTCCGAAAGCTCCTCGTTCGACGGGGCACGTTCGTTCTTTTGTTCAAACTGCGAGAGCGCCTTGTTGATTTTGTTCAGCGATCCCACCTGGTTCAGCGGAAGCCGCACGATGCGGGACTGTTCGGCCAGGGCCTGGAGGATGGACTGGCGGATCCACCATACCGCATAGGATATGAATTTGAATCCACGGGTCTCGTCGAACTTCTCGGCCGCCTTGATCAGACCGAGGTTCCCCTCGTTGATCAGGTCGGGGAGGCTCAGGCCCTGGTTCTGGTACTGCTTGGCCACAGAAACCACGAACCTGAGGTTCGCCCTGGTGAGTTTCTCGAGCGCCACTTCGTCACCCTTGCGGATGCGCTGGGCCAGCTCAACTTCTTCTTCCGGTGACACCAACTCTTCGCGGCCGATCTCCTGGAGATACTTATCCAGAGATGCGCTCTCGCGGTTGGTAATGGATTTTGTAATCTTTAGCTGTCTCATTTATATCTATACGTAACGTTCCTATTCTTCCTTGCCGAATGCAAAGTAAGAAGTTCTGCCGGAAACGGTTACGCCTTCGATATAAACTGTCCTCTTGGCCTTCTTGGCAAGGTTCACCACCTCTTGAGGCGTGCTTACAGGTTCATCGTTCACACGGAGGATCACGAACCCTTCGGCGGCACCTGCATCAAGCAGTTTGCCGGGACCTACGGAGACCACTTCCACGCCCTGCTTGATGCCCAGGCGGGAGAGCGTCTCGTCCGACGCCTTGCGGAGTTTCGATCCGTAGAAGGCAACCAGGCCTTCCGAATCCACGGTGCCGGTCTTCTCGGCGGTTCCCGCAAAGGTCACGGTGAATTCCTTCTCCTTGCCGTCCCGGTTCACGAGCACCTTGGCCGTATCGCCCGGACGGTAACTGTTCACTTTCACCTGCAGTTCGGAAGCTTCCTTCATCTCCTCACCGTCCACAGAAAGGATCACGTCTCCCTTCTTGATTCCGGCCTGGTCGGCCGCGCTTCCGGCACTGACCTCACCAATATATACGCCCTTATTGACAGAAAGTTTCAATTCTTTCGCCATTTCTTCGGTAACTGTTCCCATCCGGACGCCCAGCACGGCGCGGCGGACCGATCCGAAGTCAATCAAGTCATCCACGATTTTCTTGACGATGTTCACCGGAACCGCGAACGAATAACCCGAGTAGGCACCCGTCTGCGAAACGATGGCGGTGTTGATGCCCACCAGTTCGCCCGCCTTGTTCACCAGCGCGCCACCGGAGTTGCCGGGATTCACGGCCGCATCGGTCTGGATAAAGGATTCGATTTTCAATTGGTTCTGCTCGCGCGGATCGCGGCTGGCACCCATCGAACGGCCTTTTGCGCTCACGATGCCGGCGGTGATGGTACCGCGGAGTTCGTAGCCCAGCGGACTGCCGATGGCCAGCACCCACTCACCCAGACGGAGTTTGTCGGAATCCCCGAACGGAACGGTGGGAAGCCCTTCCGCCTCCACCTTGATCAGGGCGACGTCCGTAGCCGGGTCGGTACCGATGATCTTGGCCTCGTAGGTCTTGTTGTTGTTCAGCGTCACCTCGATTTTGGTCGCACCGGACACCACGTGGTTGTTCGTGACGATGTAGCCGTCCGG
>CADCCI010000038.1:3987-16369 GCA_902799895.1 uncultured Bacteroidia bacterium
AAGAAATACCGCAGGAACGGGTCGATGTCATAGTTCTGCTCGTTGCGGATTGTCACTTTGACAAAAACCACGGCATCCACTGCCGATTCGGCAGCATAGGTAAAATCGGGATACTCGGTCTGGTTCAGGTTGACGGTCCGGTACATAGAACCGTCGGAAACGATGGTCGTCGTATTCGGCGACGTGCGGTTCGCATCGGCTGCCCGCACCACGCCGTAGGCCGTCAGTGCGCTCAGCGCCACCGACAACACAATTACAGAAATGCTTTTTTTCATATTCTTTCGTATTTATTATTCTTTATCTGTCCGGTCTACGTCCGGAATTCGACGGCTGAGAGAGCATTTTCCCTCGTTCCCTGCGAACGAAGCCGTCGGATTCCGGACGCCAACGAGGAAAAATCAAATCCTATGCCAAAGATTTGGAAAAGATTTAAGAAAGATTTAAGAAAGATTTGGGAGAGAAAAACTGGTAATTCGGAAAATTATACCTATATTTGTAAGACTGTCCGCCGGTGCGGGCAAAATGATTTGAAATATAAAATTAGAACCGATATGAAATTCAATGTTTCAAGTTCCGAGCTGCTGAAAGGTTTGATGGATATTTCCAAGGCGATTCCCGTGAAGACGTCGCTCCCGATTCTCGAAAACTTCCTTTTCGACCTGAAAGGCGGCATCCTGGAAGTCACCGCTTCTGACAGCGAGCTCACGCTCCGCACCCAGATCGAGGTGGACAATACCGAGGAGGAAGGCAGCATCGCCGTTCCCGCCCGTCATATGATCGACCTACTGAAGGAATTGCCGGATCAGCCCATCGCCATCCGGACCACGTCCGACTCGGCCTTTGAGTGCAGCTGGTCCAGCGGTAATTCGTCCCTCCCCTTCTTCCCGGCCGCGGACTACCCCGCCATCCAGACGGTCAAAGACGATGCGCTGAAGGTGGAATTCCCCGCACAGAGCCTCGTGGAAGGCATCGCCGGCACGGTCTATGCCACCGCCGACGACGAGATCCGCCCCGCGATGAACGGTATCTTCTTCGATATCGACCCGGCTTCCACCACCCTGGTGGCATCGGATTCGCATAAACTGATCTGCTATACCACCACGGACGTGAAGGCAACGGAGAAATCGTCCTTTATCCTGCACAAGAAACCGGCCGCCGTGCTGCGCGCCATCCTGGGCAAGGACGAGAATCCGGTTCAGATTGCCTTCGATTCCTCTACCGTGGTCTTTACCTGCGGCAATACCACCATGGTCTGCCGCCTGGTAGTGGGCAAGTATCCGAAATACCGCGACGTTATCCCCCAGAACAACGCCAATGTCCTGCGTATCAGCCGCACCCAGCTGCTGAATACCGTGCGCCGCGTGGCCGTTTGCGCCAACAAGGCATCGAACCACATCAAGTTCGACCTGAAGGAAGGCCAGCTGGAGATTTCGGCCCAGGACCTGGGCTTCGCCATCGCCGCCTACGAGAAGATTTCCTGCGACTATAGCGGAGACGAACTTACCATCGGCTTCAAATCCACCTTCCTCACCGAAATCCTGAGCAACATGGGTTGCGAGGAACTGGTTATGAAGTTTGCCGATTCCCGCCGGGCCGCCCTCATCGTCCCTTCGGAGGAAGAGGCTGCCAGCGAGAAGATTTGCGGCATCATCATGCCCATCATGATTGCATAATCGCGTATGGAACTGAATCTGAAAAGGCCTTTGCTCTTTTTCGACATAGAGAGCACGGGCCTTAATATTGTCACCGAGTCTATTATCGAGCTGAGCTTCGTGAAGGTGTTCCCGGACGGAGAGCAGCGTGTCAAAACCTGGAAAATCCGGCCGTGGGATTATGAGAACCACTGCCAGCGGCCCATTACGCCCGGCGCATCGGAGGTAAATGGCGTAAAAGACGAGGATCTGGCAGATTGTCCCCGCTTCATCGAGGTGGTGGACGAAGTGGTGGAATGGCTGCAGGACAGTGACCTGGCCGGATACAATTCTGCCAAATTCGACCTCCCGATGCTGGCCGAGGAGATTGAACGGGTGCGGGCTTATTGCGCCCGGCGCCTGAAGGACCGTACGGCTTCGCCGGAAGCGCGGGAGAAGGCCCGCCAGAAGATGGAGCGGGTGGATATCAACCTGCACGAGAAGCAGATGGTGGATGTGCAGACCATTTATCATATGATGGAGCCGCGCAACCTGAAGGCCGCCTACCGCTTCTATTGCGGTGGCAAGGATTTCGATAATGCCCATACGGCCGAGGCCGATACCGTGGCCACCTATGAGGTGCTCAAGGGGCAATTGGATATGTATGGGGACCAGTTGAAGAACGACGTTACCTGGCTGGCCGGTTTTGGCGGCCGCTCCAAGGCCGTGGACTATGCCGCCCGCCTGATCATGGATGAGAAGTCCGGCGATCCGGTCATCAGTTTCGGCAAGCACAAGGGCAAGACGGCCCGCGAGGTCTTCCAGACCGAGCCCGGCTATTTCTCCTGGATCGAGCAGGGCGAATTCACCCTGGACACCAAGCGCCAGTTCGCCCTCCTGCGTGAGAAATTCGAGGCTGAGCGCCGTAAGCCTTTGGGCGCTTCCGAGCTTGAGGATTTTGCCGATCTCTTCAACCAAAAATGGAAAGGATGAATTATTCCAACTCCTGATAGAAGTAAAGCGAATCAGGGGTGCCGCGGAGGATGGAGCAGAGGTCCCGGAGGATGAGGTCGGGGCGGACGGCGCCGCTTTCCCAGAAGTCGTTGCCGCCGGCGGGAGTGGCCCGACGGTTGTTGTTATAGACCTTTCCCGGACAGAGGAGGGGCGAGTCTTTCAGCAGGGGGACCTGCATGCGGAGCTGGTCAAGCGTGAGGCAGTTTCCTACATCGAGCCAGAGGTCGGCGCCGGACGAGAGTTCCCATGCTTTTTCTAACGAAATTACGGTAGATTCCGCCCGACCCGGTTCGGCGCCCAGGACTTCGCCTCCGGCATCGCGGACCAGCCGGGACATATAGTTTTCTCCACCGGGAATATACCAGCGATCGGCATAAGGGATATTCATCAGTACCTTGCGGGGTTCGCCGGAACGATTCTCCGCTACCTCGCGGCGGAGCCGGTTATAATTCCCGGCTACCTGGGCAAAGAGGGAGTCGGCCTTGTCGCGGCGCCCGGTCAGGGCACCGAATAATTGTATATAAGAAGCCCGGGCCAAGGGGGATTGTTCCAAATGTTCGTTTAAAACCAAGACCCTTATTCCCAATGAATTAAGCTTGACTATATAAGGCGGTACTGCAGATGAGACGGTATAGGTAGTAACCAGGTCGGGACGCAGGGCGACCAGGCGTTCATAGTCCGGAGCCGCTTCGTATCCGATATCGAAAACCTCTCCCCGGGCATAGCGTTCCTGCAGCTGCGGGGAGGTGTGGTAACCGATGCCAGACACCCCTACGATGAGGGAATCGCAGCCCAGGGCATCGAGGAAGGCCACATGGGAGGAGGACATGCAGACAATCCTTTCCAGGGGTTTTTCGAACCAAAGGGTATCAGTCTCCCCTGTCAGAGATTTCAAGACAGCATACTTATCAAATAACTGCAAATAAGAAGGTATATCTTCCTTATTATCAGTAATAATCGAATTAAATTTACAAGAGGAAACCAGTCCGGCCATCAGGCCCAGAACCAGCATCCCGAGGCAAAAAGTGCGCAATTCAGCTAAAATACCCTTCATCGGAACTTCAATTTGCACAAATTTACACGTTTTTATACCTTTGTCAAAATATCTTTTGAAATGGTATTCGACAAGAAAGCACAGATGATGGATGCGGGCATGATTCTCGTCCGTTCCGACGAGCCGTTTGGCCGCATGTTGGGCATGGTAAAGACCGCCATGACACCCTTTGGGAAGGTCTGGCGGAAGACAGATTTGGAAGGATCGGTCCTTCCGGATTCCCTCCCCGAATTCGACCTCTTTTTGGACCGTTCCACCCCCTGGAGGAAGCGCTATATTTCGGCTTGGGTAGCAGACGCCGGAGAGGGTCGTTACGCCCTCACTTTCCGGGAAGGAAACCGGAGCACCCGGCTGCGCGCGACCACCTTTATCCTCCTCATTTTTGCCTGTGTTTTGGGTGCCATCTGCATCCCCGGAATCGGACCCTTCCGACTCGTCTTTTGGGCACTCGCCGGGTGGATCGCCTACCGTTGGATTGTTCCCGCCCGGAACAACCGGAAGACTGTCGAGCAGATAATGGAAAATTTTAAAAATTATTGAGAAACGATATTAACATTTTTGTTATAGTTCTGAACAAAAATGTTTTATCATCTTGCCGTCAAGTAGTTACGTTTAGACCCGTTCTGAAGCGCTCTGTCCGGCCAGATACCCGGTAGAGAAGGCCAAATGGAGGTTAAAACCGCCTGTATCCGCGTCCATATCCAGCAATTCTCCGCAGAAAAAGACGTTCTCCTGTTTCTTGGAAGAAAGGGTTTTCGGATCGATTTCCGACATCGCGACACCCCCTGCCGTTACCACACAACGCTCGTATCCGACATAGCCGGCGATGTCCATTTTCCACCGCTGCAAAGCGACCGCCAAAGCGGCCAGATCCACCTCGAAAAAGCGGCCGTTCCTCCCCTTTTTGGCGGGCAGGATTTCCGGGTGGCAAAAGAGGAATCCATCGACCAGATCCCAGGGCAAGAGCTTGCCCAAAAGGACCGTCAAAAGGTTCTTTTCAGAGCGCCCGCGGCTACGCTCATCGGAACGGATAGCCTTCCATAGTTCAGACAGGCGGGCAGACAGTTCAGAAGCCCTGACTCCGGCCTTCAAATCCAGTTCCAGATAGACCTTTGACCCATTGCGCAGGGCCTTTACCGCCTTGCGGCTTACCTGAAAGACCACAGGGCCCTCTATTCCCCCGTCCGTAAACTCCACATCCCCGAACTCTTCTTCGGAAGTATTCCCATCAATAACAAGGCGTAATCCGCAGTTTTTCAATTTGTTACCGCATAGATATTTTCCCATTTTCTCCATCGGGACAGAGCGGTCGATATGTTTCGGGCCGTCCGTACCGGCAGCCTTGGCGCTTTTGTATCCGTCCGGCACCAGAGCGGTCAACGAAGGGAAGCATTCCGTAAGGGTATGGCCAAAAGACTCGGCCCAGGCATAGCCATCCCCGGTAGAACCGGTTGAAGGATAGGACAAACCACCGGTTGCCAAGATAAGGACACGGGCCGTATATTCTTTACCATTGCTGCAGGTAACAGAATATAACTTCTTGTTTTCTTGATATTTAATAGAATCAACGGAAGCATCCTGTACCAGGTTGGCGCCCACCTTTCCGGCCATCCGGACCAGGGTATCCACCACATCGGACGCATGATAGGAAGCCGGGAAGGCCCGGTCTCCCCTTTCCACCACGGCCCGCATGCCGTTGGCCGCAAACAGCGATATCAACGCCTGAGGCGTCAGGTTATAGAAAGCCGGCCGCAGGACATTGGGATTGGTACGGATATGGCGGGAAAAGTCGTTCCAGGACTTGACATTGGTAAAGTTGCAGCGTCCTTTGCCGGTAATCATGATTTTCCGGCCCGGACGGGGCATTTTCTCCAATACCGTTACCTGGGCGGTCTTTCCTGCGCGAAAAAGCGCGCTCCCCGCCCCATAGGCTGCCATGAGCCCGGCGGCACCGCCGCCAATGATCAGGATATCCGATGTCATGGCGCAAAATTAAGAAAAAATTGCAGGATTTCAGGAAAATATTCCTATATTTGCAGTCCCGTTACACGAGAACGGTTCAGGCCACTTTAGCTCAGCGGTAGAGCAGCGCATTCGTAACGCGCAGGTCAACAGTTCAAATCTGTTAAGTGGCTCAGAAAAAAGGACAGCCAGACGCTGTCCTTTTTTTATTTGATTCCGTATTTTCGGAGGATGCGAGCCACTCGTGGGCTCACTTGTCGCAGCATCCGGTCTATCCCCAAATCGTTGGGATGGATACCGTCCACGGAGCCATAGCCATCCGTTCCGATCCACTCGTCTACCTCAACGAAATACAGGTTTTTATCCACCTTTGCGCGGCGAAGGGCCACCTCGCGGGCCGCCGCTTTCTTGGCCGCCTCATACGCACGTGTCGTCTCGTTGAAGTTTCCGCTGTCGCGCCGGAGCGTCTGGAGGAAAATGAGCGGGATATCGGGGTGCGCCTGCCGGATGATGTCCACGAAAGTATCGAATCGCGCACGGATTTCTTCGGCCGATGGATTCGAGAAAGCATCGAAAACAATGGCATCCATCTCCATATCGGCAAGCACCCGGGCGAAGTCTTCCTGCAGCTTGCTATTGCCGCTAAAGCCCATATTCACGCAGTATAGCCCCAGTTCACGGCACAGACGGGCCGGCCACACGGCACCCGGCCGCGAAGCCGACGCCCCATGGGTGATGCTGGAGCCTTTGCAAACAATCTTGAACCGGAAGGGATTGTCCATCGGCTCGATATACGCACCTTCCTCAACCGAAAGTTCCATCTCGTCCAGATGGTCAAAGGTCGGCAGATACACGACGCACTCCTTCTCCCCTTCCGCCATATCGCGGACCAGCGTCGCTTCGTACTGATCGGCCAGGCGGCCCGGTCCCACAGAACCGGCAAAGACCCAGTGACCGTCCCGCTTGATATACAAGTCAAATCCGCAGGCCACCGTGGGGGTCATGTTGGTGTGGCTGCGGAAGCCGCCGATTTTCCAGCGGACGCCGATGCTGCGCGCATCGGTCTTGAAACACACCGCCAGGCCGGTGGACATTTCCGCCTGCTGGCCGCGCAACCCGTTCATGCCGTATGGCTTCGGGTCGAAGCGCTGGTACACGCCGCCCGTAGGAAGCGCCTTCCCAATCACATTCAATTCATACGCTTGCACATAGCGGCGTTCCTGAGCCGAAAGCGCCACAGCTGCCAGCAGGAAAACGCAAACGAGCACCGCCTTCGCGGCCTGAAAAATCTGTTTCATATTCCAATTTTTTAGTATGTACAAAGATAGCAAAAAATATAGGATTCGCTTTTTATTCGTATATTTGTAGATATAGTATAGATAGAAGAATATGACACGAAAAATTATCTGGATCGTGGCAGCAACGCTGCTCTCCCTCTCCCTCCACGCCCAAGGCGTGAAAAAGAACGATGCCGTCATCACCCCGGCGGCGGATGCAAGCGTAACCTGGATTGGACGCACACTGGTGCAGGACGGGACCGTTTCCTTCGACTGGAGCGGTGTTTACAGCCGCATCGCCTTCGAGGGTAACTACCTGGCCGTCAAGGCATCGGATAGCAAGAAAGACTACTTCAACCTCTGGATCGATAAGCAAATGGACACCGAACCGGACCAGATTATTACGCTCACCGGGAAGGATACCACCATCGTCCTGTTCCAGGGCGGAAGTCCGAAGGAAAAGCATACGGCGATCCTCCAGAAACGCACCGAAGGCGAACAGGGAACGGCCACCTTTACCTGTTTCGAAACCCGGAAACCGCTCCTCCAGGCAGAGGGTGTACGGGAACGCGTCATTGAATTCATCGGCGATTCCTACACCTGCGGTTTCGGCAGCGAGAATTCCGTCAAAACCGACCCCTTCAAACCCGAAACGGAGAACGCCAACAAATCCTATGCGCCCATCGTGAGCCGCTATTTCGGAGCCGACTGCATCTGGATTTCCCATTCCGGCATGGGGATTGCCCGCAACTACAACGACAACGTCAAAGACTACTACATGCCCGAACGGTACCTGCAGACCTTTGATATGCGCCGCGAGGCCGACTGGAAACCGGAGAACGGTCCCAAGCCTTCCCTGAGCGTCATCTACCTGTGCACCAACGACTTCTCCCGGAACCGTCAGCCCTCGATGGGCATGTTCCGCCGCAATTACATCCAATTGATCAAAGAAATCAAAGGTTTCTACGGCGAGGATCACCCGGTGCTGTGCGTTGCCGGAAAGAATGACCCCGAAATGATCGCCTACATCCAGGCGGCCGTAGAAAACTGCGGTTTCCCGAATGTACACTGGATGGCCCTGGGAGCCCGTGTCCACAACCACGAAGGCGACCTGGGTGCAGCCAACCACCCCAACTATATTGGTCATCAGAAGAAGGCCCACACCTTGATTCCCTACATTTCCACCATCATGGACTGGCCGCTTACCGGCGCTCCGATCCGCTAAAACAAAGAAATCATGAAACTTCATCTCGGAAAAATCATCGGATGGACCGTTTCCATCCTGGTCATCGCCCTCGCGGCCTTCATTTACATCCGTTTCTATTATGTCTTCGGAGACGGCGTCAAAGCCGGTGAATTGAACCAGTTCGCCCTCAAGGGCTATGTTTTCAAGACCTATGAAGGCCGGCTCATCATGGCCGGATTCAAGGGTGGCAACCTGGGGGCCATCCAATTCAGCAGCGACGAAAAAGACAACGTAGGCTCCTACGTGTTCGATTTCTCGGTCACAGACCCGAAAGTAGCCGACCAGCTGATGCGCTGCAGCGGAAAGCAAGTGGAACTGCACTACAAGCAGTATCTCGGCGCCCTTCCCTGGCGGGGAATGGACAAACACATCGTTGACCGGGTGATCAGCGTCCGCGAGCCGCAAAACAATCTGGACTAATCCGTTATGAACCGAACGACTTTTCTGTCGCTGCTGCTGGCCGCGACACTCTTTTCCTTTTCCGCACGTCCCGCAGGCGCGCAGGAAGGCCGACGGCTCACCATGGAGGAGGCCGTTTTCTCTTCCAAGGTCTATCCCGCCGGTATCAGCCGCGCCAAAGCCGACAGCCTGCTGGGCATCCCTTCGGCCGACGAACCTCGCGTGTACACCCGCAATAACGCGCTGTACTGGCGGGCCGATGACGGCAGCGAGCGCACCCTCGCAGCGAGCGAGACACCGGGGATCGTCTACGGCACTTCGGTGAGCCGCAACGAGTTCGGCATCACCGGCGGCATCTTCCCCTCGCCCGATGGCAGCAAAATCGCCTATTACCGCAAGGACGAGCGGGCCGTAACCCTCTTTCCCCTGCTGGACATCACCAGCCGCACCGGCTCGCTGATCCAGCTGCGCTATCCCATGAACGGGATGGCATCGGAACACATCAGCCTGCATATTTACAACACGGCCGATGGCAGCACCGTGCAGGCGCAGGTGGACGATTTCGATGCCGAACGATACCTCACCGGCATCACCTGGTCGCCCGATGGAAAATATCTTTTCATCCAGGTACTTGACCGCGCGCAGAAGCACATGCACCTGAACATGTATCGTGCCGACGACGGCCGCTTCATCCGCACCCTCCTGACCGAGGAAAACGATGCTTTCGTAGAACCGCAGGATCCGCTTTACTTCCTGAAAGACAGCTACTTGTTCCTGTATCGGACCGATAACCGAGACGGCTGGAAGAACCTCTATCTGTGCGATACGCTGGGCACCGTCCAGCGCCTCGTCCAGACCGACGCCGACCTGGCCTATCTGGCCAACGACGGCAAAACCGTCTGGTACACGTCGGCCGAAGTATCCCCTATCGAGAACCACCTCTTCTGCGTGTCGGTGAAGCCGTCCCGCAAGGGAGGCCTGCCCGCGAAGGTAGGCCGGCCGCAGAGGCTTACCCGCGAGCGCGGCTGGCACAGCATCCGAATGGCACCGGGCTGCGACCGTTATCTCGATGCCTGGAGCCGGTTCGACGTTCCCCGCGAAATTGACCTGTGCAAAGCCTCGGATGGAAGCGTCAAGGAGCATATCCTTTCCGCGGAAGACCCCCTGAAAGATTATCTTCCCTGCCAGGCCAGGCTGGGCACGGTAAAAAGTGCCGACGGCCTGTACGACAACGCCTACCGCCTGTTCCTGCCTGCCGGCTTCGACCCGCAGCGCAAGTATCCCCTCATCGTCTATGTCTATGGAGGACCGCACTCGCAGATGGTCCGCGACACCTGGCTGGGCGGCATCCGGATGTGGGAAATGTATATGGCCCAGCGCGGCTACATCGTCTATGTGCAGGACAACCGCGGTACCTCGAACCGCGGCGCGGCCTACGAGAAAGCCATCCACCGCCGTTGCGGCCAGGTAGAGATGGAAGACCAGATGGCCGGCCTCCGCGAACTGATGAAAGAGCCCTGGGTAGATACCTCACGCATCGGCGTACACGGCTGGAGCTACGGCGGATTTATGACCATCTCGCTGATGACGCACTACCCCGACGTGTTCAAGGTGGGCGTGGCCGGCGGACCGGTCATCGATTGGAAATGGTACGAAGTGATGTATGGCGAACGCTATATGGAGACCGAGGCGACCAACCCGGAAGGTTTCGCGCAGACATCGCTCATCAACCGTGCCAAAGACCTGAAAGGCAAGCTGCTTATCTGCCAGGGCGCCATTGACGACACTGTGGTCTGGGAGCACAGCCTCAGCTTTGTTCAGGCCTGCATCAAGGCGGGCGTGCAGGTAGATTATTTCCCCTACCCGTGCGAAAAGCACAATGTACGCGGAAAAGACCGCATCCATCTGATGGACAAGGTTACGTTATATTTCGAGGATTATTTGTAAAAGGAAGAGGTGCCTAGCGGAATCGGACCGCTGTACCAGGTTTTGCAGACCTGTGCCTAACCACTCGGCCAAGGCACCTTGGGAATGCAAAGATAGAAGGAAAATCTGAAAAAGCCAAAAATATTATGAAGAAGTTACGCATCCTGCTTGCCCTGTCCGGCATAGCCTTCCTGGCCCTTTCCTGCGGCCAGAAAGGTACTAAAGGAATCCCCGCACCGGAAGCGGCGCAGTATATCAAGGCGCATACCGGCGGAATCGTTACCCCGCAGGCATCGCTCCGTATCGAGTTGGTTTCCGAGATTCCCGCCGACCGGCAGCTTTCCGACGGCCTGTTCTCTTTCCGGCCCGAGCTAAAGGGAACGGTGATTTGGGACACCCCCGCTTCGGTGGAATTCGTTCCCGACCAGGACGCCCTGGAGCCCGGAACCACCTACGATGCGACCTTCCATCTATATAAGGTGGCCGATGTCAAGGAAAAGGGACTCCGGGATTTCGCATTCCGCTTTGCCGTCCAGGTCCCCGAAAAGGCCGTTTCCGTGCCGGATGTGCCCGCTGGAGGCGATTTCCGCCTGGGCGATGTATGGGAGGGAGACGACCGGCTGGTCCTTACCTTTACGGACACCCTGTCCCGGAACGCTGCCCTGGCCGGCATGATTGAGCTGGAAGGCGTGAACCGCAGTTACGTCAAATTGGACGGACGCCAGGCCCTGGTCTATTTCGACGGCCGCTCAGACAAGATGACGCTCCGGGTGGACAGCGGTGTCAAAGATATCCGCGGACGTTCCCTGGGGGAAGTTTTTGAGCAAACTTTCGATGCCGTCAAAGCCAAACCCGCCGTGGAGATTCCGCTGAAAGGGAACATCCTGCCCAACCGTTCCCGTCTCCTGCTCCCCTTCCGCGCCGTGGCCCTGGATGCGGTAGATGTAAGCGTCATCCGCATTTATGAAAACAACCTGCTTATGTTCCTGCAGGACAACCAGTTGAACGGAAGCAACGACCTTCGTCGCAGCGGCCGGCTGGTTTACAAAAGCCGCATTCCCCTGGGCGGAGACGCTTCCCGGGACCTGCAACAGTGGAACGACTTCACCATTGACCTGAGCCAACTGTTCGACCGCGAACCGGGCGCCCTGTACCGCATCCGCCTGAGTTTCCGGAAAGAATATTCCCTTTACGGCAAAGAAGCCGTCAACCGCCAGATTTCCCTGGTTCCCTCCGACGGGACCCCTTCTGCCGAAGAGCAGGACGAATGGAACGAGCCTACCGCTTGGTATTGGGAGAATTGGATCGACTGGAACGAATACGAGTGGCAGGATCGGGAAGATCCCGAAAAGCCGTCCTATTATATGGTTTCCGACCGCTTCCCAGCCGTTAACCTGATGACATCCGACATCGGCCTGCTGGCCTCCTCTACCGCGGACGGAAAGCTATCGCTGGCCGTCACCGACCTGCAGACCGCCAACCCGCTGGGCGGGGCCCAGGTAAGCCTGTACGACTTCCAGCTGCAGAAACTAGCCTCCGGAAAAACCGATTCCCAGGGTCTGCTTACCCTGCAACCCGAAGGCAAGCCCTTCGTGGCCGTTGCGGCAAAGGGCAGCAGCAAAACCTACCTGAAACTCATTGAGGGCAGCCAGCGTTCCACCAGCCGATTCGATGTGGGCGGAAAGGTGGTCGCCGATGGCATCAAGGCCTATCTTTACGGCGAACGCGGTGTCTGGCGGCCCGGCGACACCCTGCACGTGAACCTGCTGCTGAATGACAAGGGCAGGAATCTCCCCGCCGGCCATCCGGTACAGGACCATTGCGGTCAGCCCCATCCGGAGAAGCTGCTCGGCAAACTGTTCCGCCGCCGTTT
>CADCCI010000039.1 GCA_902799895.1 uncultured Bacteroidia bacterium
CGGTGTAGAACTTTGCGATGTCCCAGACAGACTTGTCCAGGGCAAGGTACCGCGCCTTGCTGATGGTTGCGTATTTGTTAATGGCCAGCGCCTTGTTCTGCCAGTCCAGCAGATAGCAGGTCGGCTCCAGGACGGCCTTGCCTTCGTCGGTTTCGGAACCCAGGATGGAAACGTCTACATAGAAACCGTACCAATTGTTCCGTTTGAACTCGTTGAACGGCAGGAATATCTTATAATAGTATTTGCGGCGGTCGTAGGAAACACCGTTCTGCGGTTGCGGTTCCCGTCTCCAGTCCATCTCCAGTTTAAAGTAGGGCGGTTCCGGCGGAAGTCCCTGCTGATAATCAATCTGCGAATGGTCCGGAAGGTCGCTGGACCAGCATGCCGGATAGGAATACATGGGCCAGGTCGTGTAATAGGTCTTTTCCCCGATGGTTTCGATGTCCAGTTGGGGCGATCCGTTCTCTTTTACGAAGGCACGGCTGACTTTCTGGTAGGAAAAATAATCCGGGTTGGGGTCCAGGCCGTTTTCACTGACCAGGACGGATTTGATGCCATCTACCAGATAGATGCGGGCCGTGTGCGGGACGGGTGTCCAGACCTCGTCGGGTTCGGTGCTTTCGCCTTTGTCCGTGTGCTTGAGCACGACCTCGTCTATCAGGTTCAGGGCAACCGTAAGTTTGGAAGCGAACCGTTTCACTTCAATGTCGCCAACGGCATTTGGGGTGTCGTCCGGATCATAGGTGACGACGGTCTTTCCGTCCATCAGGAAGGCAGGCTGGATATAGTTGACTTCGTTTTGGGCGAAATCCAACACAATCCGTCTTCCTGCCAAATCGGCTTGGGAAGTCAGGGACAGGTCTTCCGCGAAGGTCGCGTCAAAATTGACCAGGGCGAGAACGGTTGCCTTGTTGGCATTCTCCTCTTTAAAGATAAGCCCGATTACTTCTTTCTTGATGACCAGGTTAAACGTGGCCTCCCATTGTCCGGGCTGCATGGGGTCACTGGTGAGTTCTTTCCGGATCCGATAGACGGCATCGGCATCCGCATCCGGATTGTTTCCGGGATAGAAGAGGAAATCCACAGATTTGATGAGGTTCTCATTGAAGGGCTTCTCACCGTCTTTGTCTTCAGTATCGGTTTTGGTCAAGAGGGGATTGTCGCACCGGACCGTCAGCTGGATGCCGGTCTCTCCCTCCGGGGAAGGGACAGGCTCGGCCGCGCATCCCCAAATCAGGCATGCGAGGCTGAACAGCAAGACGATATGCAGGTACTTTCCCATTATTGATTCCAGTCCTTTTTCAAAATGAACCGATAATAGTCAATGGATTCGGAACCCAGGTCGACGAACCGTCCGTCCGGGGTCTCCACGCTGAAATGGAGGTCGATATAGTTCCCTTCCAGCTCCTCGTCCGTACCGGCATCCAGGTTGCACTTGATCTGGATGGGAATGCGGCAATCCTCAATCCTGCCATTCTCCATATTCATGTAGTTGGGATAGATGGTCGCTTTGACCGGGGTTACGACAAAGGCATCCGGCAGGAAATCGCCCGAGTCGTTTCCGGGGACGGGGATACAGTGGAGTTTCCCGCCAACCGGTGAGGAAATAATGATATCACCCAGCAGGATATTCTCCTGTATGCTCTCGTCTATCTTTACGTGATGCCAGAACGAAACATCATAAAAGCCGTCCGATGTCTGGACTTTCTTAAAGGTGGGAACGGCGGTCTCGGCTACCGTGAAGCGGCGGATTACGTTCACCATTCCCGTGGTATAGTCTACGTTGTAAGTGGACCATTCCCAGGGAAGCACCACCACGTTCAGCCGGAGTTTCATGGTCTCCTCGATGAAGCAGGCATACACAATCCAGGTATGATTGCGCGGGAAACCACCCGTTTCCATGGTAAAGGGCGCCGTCTGGACGGGGCCGTCTGCGGCGGTCCGGTAAGAGATAGTTCCGGAAATGGTTTTGTCGGTCTCGCGGATATAAATGGGCCCAATCTGGGATTCTTTGGCAATGGCCGCATCCAGCCGGGTCTCATATTGTTCGGAGGTTTCCGATTCGTGGCCGGTGCTGCGGAAGAACAGGTCCTCCGGATCCACGACAACGGATAATTTGTTGTTGGGAATGAGGGGCACACCGGAGAAGGAAGCCGAAAGCGGCGAGTATTCCTTCGGGTCGCCAAGGTCGATGGCCTGGGTCGTGAAAATGCGTTCCGATGCGCCTATCTGGCAATCTTTCCCGCCGGTAGTGCCGTCAAAGGATACGCCGATAATGGAACATTTATCATTGGCAATGACAGCGGGGTCCGTAGCTGTAGCCGGAAGCCCCTGTTGACAGAAGGCAAAGCGGATTTTGGATACGGTGCGGATAAGTTTAACGGTAGATATGTTAAGGACCGGATACCCGCCGCTGACGACGGCATTTTTGATAACTCCGGACATGGGAAGGCCCGAGGAAGGAACTTCCAAGGTGGGGATGATACCGCCGAATTTCTCCATAATCAGCTGGTCCAGGGCGTCCCGGGTAGTGGTTTCTGAGGGAGGGAAAGTCAAGGCCGATGCTGCATTGGCCAAGGCATAAACGTCTACCTTGTGATCAGAGGAACTGGATAAATGGTAGAACATCTCTTGCGACAAGGGCATTCCAATGCGGGAAATGGTAGCGTTGGGCAGGCCGGTTTCATTTGCCACCGAGCCAAGACCCTTGTAACTGATTAAGGAACCGTCTTCGGAGAGGAAAGCCCAAATCTGGAGGGAGGTGATTTTCAACTCTTCTTGAAGGGGATTCACCGTTCCGGTAACGGTTCGGGTCATGGTAGACCCGGGAATGTACAGGGACACCATCAGCTGGGTGTCTTCAAGCGGCTTGTTATCCTGGACACAGGCGGTGCCCGACAGCATAATAAAGAATGCTGCCACCAGAAGGAGGATATGCTTGAAGTTGTACATTAAAAGTCTAAAATAATGGATTGAGGGGTTATCTGGTTCCACTTCATCTCTGTTACGATACCAATTTCCAACTGGGGATCGTGAAGGTCCGGAACCGTGTTATAGGCGCTTCGGAGGCTTTCAATCTTAACAGAGACGGTTGTCTTATGGTCCTGGGTGAAGACGCTGCCATTTACGGGGGGTTCCAGTTTCCCGACAAGGTAGAACTTGCACTGGGGCAGGATGTCTCCCTGCTGGCAGAATCGTTTGTAACCGGTAGTGTTTTTGAACTCCAGGGCAAAATGGATGGGCCTGTCCGGAACGGTCTGCAAGACCAGCGTAGGGACGGTCTGGCCGGTTTTTCCTACCATCGGATAACCCGAATCTGTGAGGGTAATCTTATCATAGATGTACCTGCTGACACCGGTACCGGGCATAAACCGGTAGTCCACATCTTTCTGGTCTCCCACAATGATGCCGGTTAATGGACAGTTGTTAATCAGGGAAGCGGCTTCTGCTCCCGGCGTAGAAAGGCTTAATTCCAATAAGCCCACACCATATTGTAAGGGATCTACCACGGCCACTCCTTGGGTGATGGCGGTAACTTCCCCTCCATCATGGTAATAATCGAGAATATCCTCCCAGTGTTCGTTGGAGGGAACATACTGCTCCCTGACATTCTCGTTGTTCGTGGTCCTGACGGGACTGTTGGCATAATACCACAGGCTGGGCGGATAGCAATAATTGGTTGGCTCCACCAGTGCAATGTTCACACTGTTAATCAGCCGGATAAAGCCTTTTCCGTTCCACCAGAATCCAATGGTTCCTTCCGGAACGCCATAACATACCGGGAAATTGCTGCCAATCGTGGACAATACATGAGAGAAGGCGTTAATTGCCTGGCTGATCCGGCTGATTTCCTCAATTAAGTCCATGGATTCAAAAGGAATCCGCAGCAAATCGGTCTGGATTTCATTTCGGAGTTGGTCCAAGGTGGCGTAAGAGCAGGAAAGAATGTTATTTTCCCGTTTGACGTTATCAAAAATACCCACAATGGCGGCGTACGGAGATTGTCC
This sequence comes from uncultured Bacteroidia bacterium, assembly GCA_902799895.1. Classification (GTDB taxonomy): domain Bacteria; phylum Bacteroidota; class Bacteroidia; order Bacteroidales; family UBA932; genus Cryptobacteroides. The sequence continues at coordinate 4,008 of CADCCI010000039.1, forward strand.
CATCATGGTCATGACCACGTTCAGCTGGTCCAGCAGTTCGTCGGCAGTGGCCATCATGGCGGCATACTCATTCACTTCTCCTGTTTCCAGGATGGGCTCCAGGTGGAAGGAGATTTCATCAGAATCAGTGGGATCGTCAAGCCCTTCTTCCGTGAGGACACCATTGGCGTGCTTGCGGTCCTTTCCTGTCTGTACACCTGTGTCGGGCGCTTTTCCGTAGGCCAGGATGCGGTTCGTCTGGCTGGGTACAAAGGCGCTGCCAAAGAGGTGGGCGTTGTTGTTGGCCACGAGTCCGGACTTGTTGATGCTGGAACTTCCCAGCACAATATTCTTCGTCCCAAGCCGGGGGTCGGCCGGCTCTACGGCGCGGGATTCTTCCGTGTTGAACGGTACAAGATACACGTGTTCAATGCCACGGAAAACACCCTCGGATTGTGTTACCTGGGTGGACATCTTTGTAGGGGCGTCCTGCCCGGGCAACACATTCTTGAGGGATAAAACCAGCGACAGGGAGGGGTCCCTGTCTGCGGGGGCAATGTTGTCCAGACGGTCACAGCCCGTCCCTGTCCAAACGGTAAGAATGAACAGGGAAACAAGGCTGATATATGACCATCTAGGCATCATAATCATTAATTTGATTCAATGAAATCCGATTAAAGCGGAATATCGTTGAATACAAGACCAGGGGTCCACTGCAGGTCAACGTCCAGACCCAGGGACATCTGGGATGCACGAAGGTCGGGCGTGGAATAGTAGGCATGCTGCAGGGAGGTGGCGTTCAGACTGAAGTTAACAGTGGTCATGAAGTCCTGGATGAAGATACGGGCAATCTGTTTGGATTGGCCGGCCTCTTTTCCAGAAGGAACCACCTCTCCATTAACGCCAAAAAGCGGCGCAATATGATGGTCTGCGGGCCATGAAAGGGCGCTGGCCTGATCGGCGGTAGGCTTGTCCAATTTTGCTACCAGATAGAAGGTGGCGCCACTATGGATGAGGTTGTCACGGCCATAGAATGCTTCACCATTGTTGACAAATTCCAGAGCCACATAGACATCATTCTGCTGAGCCTGTCCGCCGCCATTCGAACTGTTGTAGTTATCATATACCAAGGTATAATTCGGGCTGGCTGCCGGGGTGGGAATAGTACTGCTGGGTAACATATGGTCGTAGATCACACCGTCGAATTTGGACAGGTCACCAAGTCCCTCATGGGAGTTGCCGGAGGTGTAGAACCGGGTGAACTGCCAGTTCATGCGGGGGTTGACACCGCCAATAAGGATACCGCGCAGGCTCAGCTGGGCAGAAGAGACAGGAATCTCCTTATTTGCCTCGGCATGGTTGGACAACGTATACCGGTTATCCAGGAAATACGTAACGCCACTTGCAATCTTAACAGAAGACTTCAACAGGGCAACGCCATAGTTGATGCTGTGGGCAACGGCCACGCCACGGGTAGAACTGCTCACCTTTCCGGGGAAGTCGTCCCATCCGGTCCAGCTGGCATCTGCGTTCCAGTTGTTGACACCGTCGGGATAACTGGCATACGTAACATCGTTGCCGGTGGTGCGGAGCGGACTGTTAACATAATAGTACAGTTCTGCCGGGAAGACATATTTCCGAGGCTCGAAGTCTGGCATGGTATAATTCACCAGCGGATTGTTGGGATGATAGTAGAAGAACTCATCTACGTCAGCCGTTCCGGATTTACCGCTTCCGGACGGGAAAGTCTTTCCTTCCGGTACAAAGCCCAGCTGGGCGGCACCTTCCGGAATACCGAAGTCCTCATAAGGATAGCCGTTCAGGTCCTTGGCACCGCCAAAATTCGTATTCCACGTGATCTCTGTATAAAGGTGCTCCACATCAATGAGCTGTGACTTGATATCGGTAAGTCCTTTGTAATTGCCGTTCGTCGTGTTAAAGAAGGTTTCTGCTCGATTAAGGATGGCCTGGGCCATACGTTTTGCATTGGCCTCATTAGCGGTGGTAGGTTCAGCTTCAATGGCGGCCGTGATCACTTTGTACATATCAATAATCATGGATTGGACAGCGAAGGAAGAACCGCCGCGGTATTCGCCGTGGGGACGGCCGTCGCCAGCCGGCAGAATATAGGTAAACAGATAATAGCATTTGCCCAAAACCTCTTCCAAACCTTCAACCTTGTGAGGAAGACATTTATCCACGGAGTAACGGCATGTGGACGGGTAGTTGTCGTATTCATACCGGTGACCGTATTGTGCCCAGGTAACGGCATCCAGGGTCCATCCCTTAGCTGCATAGGACGTAGCGTCAGCAGAAAGGGAGCGGTCCTTGATGTTGTTGATAATCCAAATCATCAGGCGGGCCGTTGCATCGTAGGAATTGACAGTTTCTGTACCGTCCAGAATCTTAACGGCGGCGAATTTGGTATCTTCCGCTTTCTTGCCAAGATTTACGGTTGTGGTGGCGCCATAATTGTCATTTGCAATATGACCGGTGGCAGGCTTGGGGGCCTTTCCGTAGAACAACACAGCATCCGTATTCACCGGGATGGACAGCGTAAGGATTCGCTTGGAGCCGGGCGTAGTTCCCGTAGAACCATCTAAGTTGTGATCGGGATCCAGGCCGCCTTCGGAGATCAAGGAACCGAAATCAAAGGTCTTGTCTGCCTCAGCGGTGGTGCTCAGTACGTGAGGTTTCCCAGAAAGGCCGGTTTTGTAGGTAAACAACACGGCGTGCTCGATGCCGCGGAAGTTGTCGTTCTGCTGCACCGCATCCGCGCTCATCTTGGTGGTAGGGGCTGCCGAGACATTCAGGATGAACTGGGTGCTAACCTCCTGGACGTCGGGATCATTCGTGACGCCGTTGGGGTCCAGCTGTTCCTGCTGGCAAGCCATGGTGGCGAGGCACAGCGTCCCCGTCAACACATAGTTAAATAATCGTTTCATAATACACATAATTGGTTTAACATTAATAAATTAAATATATTCCAAATTAAAAATCTACATCCCAGGAGACACCGTCGTTCCATTGCAGGGTTACGCTGGCGCCCACATAAGGCTCGCGGGGCACTACGCTGCCATCGCGCTCCACCTTGCCCCTGATGAGTTTGAACTGGCCGGGCCGGAGCGGCAGTTTGACACCCAGGATGGTTTCTGTGATGGTACCATCCTGGAGGGTTGCATAAATGGTATATTTCCAGAGCGCCTCGTCTGCAACAGGGGAAACATACGGATCGTCCGAATCAATGACGGACTTGGTAGCTTCTACATCCTTGGACGGGAAATTGACGTTGCAGAAGCAGATAAAGCGGCCGTCGTCTATTTTTACCTCGTCGGACTTTACCTGCGGCGTAAACTGGAAGTAATACGTACTGTCCGCCAGCTCGAAGCCGTTGGCAAAGCCGGACGCAAAGACCTTGAAGTCTTTGATGTGGCTGTCCAGGGTGTCCAGGGCAAGGGCACTGGCGCAGTTGGCCATGTACAACTTTACATCAAAGGTCTGATCCACTCCTCCCTTGATAGACATGGGAAGGCGGGCGGTAAAGAGACCGGTACTTTGTGAGTTGATGATATTGTCCACATCGTTGACCGGATGATCCAGGCGGGCTGTGTTGCAGCGATCGTCCTGCGTCAGGATCACTTCAGAGGACTGTATATTGGCCACGGCAATATGCATATATTCGTGAACCGGGATATATAGGGTGTAGCTGTGTTGGTTGTCATCCATGATGTGGGTCTCATGGTGCAGGCGGATGGGATCGTCCAGAACATCGTAGAAGGAAAGGTCTACGTCGTGGGCGAAATCGGTGAAGATGCCTTTCAGGTGTTCCTTCAAGGCATCGGCAACAGACGTAAGTTCCACCTGGGTGGAAACCTGCGTTTCGAGCTCGGTGGTCATGTTGGTAATCAGCCGGAGTTCGTAATCCAGATGATAGTCCGCCTCGCAGTCACTCGTATTCTCATCTACCAGGGCACAACCGGTAAAGGCTGCCCCGATAAGAATCGGCCATATGATACCTCTCCAAAACCTCATATTTTTTCTCCCGAAAAAGTCGGTTAAAAGACTTGAAAAAAACAATTTAAATCGGTTAACTAGTAAAAACCCGTTTTATTATGCAATTTCCGCAAAGTTACAAATTCTGTACTTTTTGTGCCAGATATTGTATTCTGCGGGTGTTTCAAAAACGAAAAAACATTGGATTTTCTTGAATTTTTTTGCTAATTTTGAAACAAATTAAAAAAATGGAGATGGAACGGATTTATGTATTGGCTCTTATAGCCGCTACGGTTGAGGCGACGGTCTGCCTGATTGGAACACGCGAGTTATTGCGTTTTCCGGCAAGCGGAACCGACCGTTCCCGCAGGCTTCTCATTATGGGCTCCTCTATCTGCGGCGGCCTTGCCCTGGTCCCGATTCTTGCCGCGGCGGGTTTCTTCCCGGAACAGACGGACTTTTCCATGTTGAACCCATGGCTCGGCCTGACGTACATGTCGCTGCACATTATCATGACCCTGTATCCCATATCCGTTATCAGCCCGGGTTGGTTCAACCCCAAGCGGTTTTTCTTTGTCTTTCTCCCGGTGGCGGTATTCTTTATTGCGCTTTTGATCATCGGGGAGGACTGGACCCGCGTGTACACGCCCATGGAAATCTGGAAGAATGTACATAAACCCGATGTCTTGGTACGGCTGGCCATGCTGTTTGTCATGGTTCCCTACTGCTTGATTATTATCTACCTGAATTATAACTACCGGAAAACGAGTGCCTCCTATAACTGGATCCTCACGTATTTTATCGCCTTGTTCATGTTGTGCGGCGTCCATGTCTTGTACATGCTTTCCAATGATACCCGGTTGGTCATCCTGCTCGCCATCTTCGCTTCCCTGTTCTATTTGTTCTCCATTGAGTTCGAGTTGAAAGACAGGCTGACGCCCGGAGACGAAGAGGCGGAAGATGCCCCAGAGGCCGCCCCGGAGGCTGTTCCGGAGCCTGTGCCGGCGGATCTTCCGGCAGAATTCGGCCTTTGGACCCGGATCTGCATCGTTATGGACCAGGAGGAAGCCTGGCGGGATCCGGACCTTTCCTTGAGCGAACTGGCAAAACGCTGCGGTACCAACACTACCTATCTGGTCCAAATCATCCGGGGCGAGACGGGCGACACCTTCAAGACATTTGTCAATGCCAAACGCATCAACTATGTAACCCGGCAACTGCGCGAGCATCCGGGTCTGGATATCCAGACAGCTTTTTTCAATGCCGGATACCGGTCCCGTGCAACGGCCTGGCGCAATTTTAAAGAGATTGTGGGGGTCACGCCCACGGAGTACCGGCAGCAGTTATTCCCGTAATGGATATGCAACTTGAACGTGAAATCTGGCTTGATTGGATGCGGGTGGCGGCCTGCCTGATGGTGATGGTCGTCCACGCCACGGAACCTTTCTACCTGGGGGGCGATGGCTCCCTCATCCTCACGCAGACCGATGCCTTCTGGGCATCGTTCTTCGATAGCTTCGTGCGCGCGTGCGTTCCTCTATTTATTATTGCGTCCAGTTATCTGCAGTTTCCCCTGCACTATTCCTCGGAAGAATTCTTCCGTCGCCGGGCGGTGCGCATCCTGGTGCCGTTTGTCCTGTGGACGGTGGTCTATGCCCTGGTGTGGGGCAGCCCGGTGCAGAATTTCAAGGACCTGTTGCTGAATTTTAACTACGCCGCCGGGCATCTGTGGTTCGTGTATATGCTGGTGGGCGTCTATCTGCTGATGCCGCTGCTTTCTCCCTGGGCCGAACGGGTGGGGCGCACGGAACTGCTGATCTACCTGGGACTGTGGCTGTTCACCACCGTTATTCCGCTGCTGCGCGACTGGGTTTTCGGGGCGCCCCCGGTGGTCTATGGCGTGTCGGGCCTGCCGCGGCAGGCACTCTTCCCCCTGTGGGGCGAGGCCAGTTGGAATGCCTATGGCGTGTTTTACTACCTGAGTGGTTTTGTGGGTTATCTGTTGTTGGGCCTGTACGTGCGCAAGTTCCTGGGAACGTGGTCCTGGCGCAAAACGCTGGCGGTGGCCCTGCCGTGTTTCGCCGCAGGTTTTGCCCTGAGTTTCGGCGGCTTCCTCCGCCGGGTATGGCTTTCTTCGGGCGGAGAGTTCCCTGTGGGCGGCCTGGTGGAAAAGGCCGTCTGGTGGGAGACCACCTGGTGCAACGATACCTTGGGCGTGGCCCTGATGGCTATCGCCTGGGTGCTGCTGTTCCGGAAGATACAGGCGGCGGGCGGTTTCTATCGCCGGATAACATTGCCGCTTTCGCGCGCGGGATACGGGATGTATCTGAGCCATTTGCTGGTGCTGGTGCCCATCTGCACTTGGGTACGTGGCTGGCTGGGCAGCGGTGACGCCGGCATCCTGGGCTTCTGGACCACGCCGGCGGAGATTACCCTTTCGGCTGTGGCCTGCTTTGTGGTGGTGGGGGCCGGCAGCATCGCGCTGCAGCGCATCCCGAAGGTTGGAAAATTTATAATGGGTTGATTATGAATCTCTATACGCAAAAAAAACAGATTCCGGTGCTGCTGCTCACCGGTTACCTTGGCAGCGGGAAGACCACGCTGCTGAACCGGATCCTCGCTAATCGCAAGGGGATCAAGTTCGCAGTAGTGGTGAACGATATCGGCGAAGTGAACATCGATGCCTCCCTCATCGCGAAAGATGGCATCGTGGGGCAGACGGATTCTTCCCTGGTGGCATTGCAGAACGGCTGCATCTGCTGCACGTTGAAGATGGACCTGGCTTCGCAGCTGGCCGACCTGACGCGTTCGGGCCGCTTCGACTACATCGTGGTAGAAGCCAGCGGGATTTGTGAGCCAGCCCCCATCGCGCAGACAATCAGCACGTTGCCGCAAATTGTGCCGGCGGCTATGCTGGGAGCTGTCCCGTACGTGGACAGCATCGTGACGGTGGTGGACGCCCTGCGGATGCGGGACGAGTTCGGCGGCGGCGATGCCCTGGGCCGCGAGGATATCGGCGAGGACGACCTGGAGCGGCTGGTCATCGAGCAGATTGAATTCTGCAACATCGTCTTGCTGAACAAGGCCGCCGAGATCTCCGCGGAGGAACTGGGCAAGCTTACGGGTATTGTCAAGGGCCTGAATCCCGGCGCGAAGGTGTTGCCGTGCAACTACGGGGACATTGATCTGGACGAGATTATCTACACGGGCATGTTCGATTTCGACCGCGTGGCTACGTCGGCCGCCTGGATTGCCGCCATCGAGGGCGAAGACGAGGAGGAAGAGGCCGAAGGCGAAGCCTTGGAATACGGCATCGATACCTTTGTCTATTTTAACCGGAAGCCATTGGATCTGAACAAGTTCGACTTTATGATTACCCGCCGCTGGCCTGCCGGAATCATCCGTGCAAAGGGGATGTGCTACTTTGCGGACGATCAAGACAAATGCTGGCTTTTCGAGCAGGCGGGCAAACAGAAAACCCTGCGGGACGCAGGCCTGTGGTATGCGACCATGGACGAGGAGGAACTGCAGCAGATGATGGAACGCGACCACATCCTGCGGCGCGACTGGGATCCGGTCTATGGCGACCGCATGCAGAAGATTGTGTTTATCGGGCAGCATCTGGACAAGGAGGGCATTGCCGCCCTGATGGACAGCTGCCTGGCCTAAGGTTTCCCGGTTTCAGAAAAGAGTTCGCGGAGCACGGCCAGCGACCGGATCTGGATGGCCGATTCCGTATGATGTTCCAAATAGCGCAGGATGCTCTGCGCTATTTCGTTTCGTGCACTGCCCGACAAGGGAAGGAGCATGGATTCGCTGAAGGGCGCCTGCAGGAAGGTCCGGAGCTCCTGGAGGTGATGCTCGGCGTAGGGAGCCATGTCTTCGGCCGTGGGCTGGAAGCCCAGCGTTACCGCCAGTTCCAGCAGGAAGCGGATGGGGTAGTTGCTGAAATCGCTTTCCAGGGCGTCCAGGGTAAGGATGGAACGCTCGCACCAGTCGAACAGGCCGTCCGGGTCGGCCCCGTCGCGCACGGTCCGGTACAGCACTTCGCTCATGAAAAGGGTGATGGTGTTTTTGAAGAGGTTCCCTCGGATGCCGGCCAGCGGATGCCGGACAGTCAGGGAACGGGCGTTCCAGAGGGTGGCCCGCGGATTCTCAGAAATAACGGCCTCCAACAGGTTCAGGGGGAGGAAAAGGGCCATCCCGGCCTTGGAGCCGGTCCGCACCAGGAAACTCCGTCGCCCGTACTCCCGGCTGAGGGTGTGGAGGACGATGGAATTTTCCCCGAACTTGGTATGGTTCAGGACGATAAGTTCGATGCTATGCTTCATTTTTCAGCCAGGCAGCCATGGCCCGGAGCGCCCGGCCACGGTGGGAGATG
>CADCCI010000040.1 GCA_902799895.1 uncultured Bacteroidia bacterium
AGCTTTGCCTCTTTTAGGGACGAGAGCAGGCGGACCGATCGGTAGCTCGTGCCGGCCGCATCGGTAAAAATCATGCGCACATAGGCCTGGGAAGCCGGAACGAAACCCAGTACCCGTGCCTGTTCCATCCGCAGCCAGCAAACGGAAGAACCTGCCGCCTGCGAAACCGGCATCCGCTCCCGCCAGAGCGGCGAACCGTCGAAGCGCTCCACCGATACCTCCAGCGTTCCTTTCAGGGCCGATGGACGGTCAGAGACCACCCAGAAGCCCATTTCCCCGTCCAGCAGGGGGACCGAAGGCAGCACGTCGCGATAGGCTTCGCGCAGGAAATAATGCAGCGGCTTCCAGGTGCCGTACCAGTCGCGCCCCGCCCAGGAGGCCACGGGCCAGCAGTCGTTCAGCTGCCAGATCAGCGTCCCGCCGCAGAAGTCGCGGTCCCGCCGATGGGATTCCACGGCCCGGCGCATGATGTCGGCCTGTGCCATCTGGGTCAGGTACACCAGCTCCGGGAAACGCTCCGGCACATAGTATTCATCTTCCAGCATCTCCAGCATGCGCCTGTTGGCCCGGGTGCCGCCGCGCTGGTGGAACATCATCATTTCGGAATCGGGCCGCCAGTCTGCGGAATCCGGCGCGAAGGCCCGCACCGTCTCCATACCGGCAAAGGATTGGAAGCCATATTCGCTGTAGAAGCGGCTGTGGTGGCGTTCGTATTGGTCCGACGGGCCGCGTTTCTGCCAGGGAGTCCAGTAGTGGGAATCGGCCAGCATCGGATTGGTGTTGCGGCTGCCTTCGGGGCTCCAGGGCGATGAAGGGACGTAGTCCGTCCCGGGGGAACAACGCCGGACTACCTCCGGCAGGTCGTGGTAGTATTGAAGGTTCAACTGGGAAACGGCCATATTGTCATAGGCCGGAATCCCCTTCTGGACGTTGCTCCAGCCATACCACATGTCGCAGCACTCGTTGTTTCCGCACCACAGGACAATGCAGGGATGGTTCCGCAGCCGCCGGACATTGTCTTCCGCTTCGGCCAGGGCGCTCTCGCGCAGCGCCCCCTCATAGGGATAGATGCTGCAACTGAACATAAAGTCCTGCCAAACCAGGATGCCGTAGCGGTCGCACAGCTCGTAAAAATAATCGTCTTCATACACGCCGCCGCCCCATACGCGCAGCATGTTCATACCGGCAGCGGCGGCATCGCCCACCACCCGCTCATAGCCTTCCCGGCCCACACGGGGCAGGAAAAGGTCGTTCGGAATATAGTTGGCACCCTTCATAAAAACCGGGCGGCCGTTTACCTCAAAATAGAAAGAGCGGCCCTTTGCGTCGGCATTCCGGACCAGCCGGACAGACCGGAGACCCACTTTGGCGCGGTACGTTCCGCAAGACAGGTTCCCCTGCTGGACGGCCACCTGAAAATCGTACAGGAACGCTTCCCCCTGCCCTGCCGGCCACCACAGCCGCGGATTGCGGATGCTTACCGGGATCTCGATCCGGTTCAAGCCGGGTTCCAGCTGCTGCCGGGAATAGATCGGGCGGATGCCATCGGCCCCGATGGCCACGATTGCCGGTCCGCTCACCCGGGTTTCTACCTCTACTTCCACCTTCAGGCGGGCTTCCTTCGCGGAAACGGCTACCTGGTGGAAAAAGACATCGCGCAAGACGCCCCCCCGCAGGAACTCCAGCCGGACACTCCGCCAGATGCCGGAGGTAACGATCCGCGGTCCCCAGTCCCAGCCGTAATGATAGCCGGCCTTGCGCGCGAAAACGCTGATTTGCTTGTCCAGAAGGCCACCGTTTGCACTCTGGTCGTTGCTCACGCGGTAATGTACCGGATAGGCCTCCCATTTGGGCAGGTCCACCTTCACGGGCGAATGCAAATAGACTTCCAGGACATTTCCCGAGGGTTTCAGCAGGGAATCCACCGCCACCCGCCAACGACGGAACATATTGTCGGTCTGCAAGATACGCGTCCCGTTCAGGGTAACGTCGGCATAGGTGTCCAGGCCGTCGAAGCACAGTTCCGCACGCGTGTGCGCCAGCAGGGAATCCGGCACGTCGAACGTGCGCGTATAGACCCAGTCCTCCTTGTCCACCCACTGCACGGCGCGCTCGCCGAAACCCATAAAGGGGTCGTCGATGAGGCCGGCGGCCATAAGGTCGGTATGTACGGTCCCCGGCACGGTTGCCGGATAGGTCTGATGCCCGCGGGCCTGCCGCATCTGCCAGGCGCCATCCAGCGGAAGCGTCCCGTGAAGATAGGCAAAAGCCGGAGCCGCCCAGCCCAGGAGCGTCACAGCCAGGAGGAAAAGGATTCTTTTCATATCAATAGACGAGTGAGCGGAAATTCCGTACGCGATGGAAGGTGACCAGGTTGCCGTCGTGTGCGTTGCGGGCCTGTTCGTCGCCCGAGCGGCTCACGATGACGAGGTCGTCGCTGTCGATGGCCATTGTGGCATAGTGACGGGCGGCATTGTCGGCCGGACCCACGGCTACCAGGCCGGCGAAGGTCCAGCGCAGCAGGTCAGGAGAATACGACAGGGCCAGGCGCCGGCGCTCCTGCATGCGGCCGTCCGGCTGCGAGTGGAGCAGCCAGAAGAGCTGCGTGGTTTCGTCGTAACAGAGATAGAATTTCAGGTTGGCCCCCGGGATATGGGTAAACAGGACCTCGTGGCCGTTGCGCTGCAGGCGTTCGATGGCCAGGGAACCGTCTTCCCGTTCTACGCCGCGCAGCATCACGCCGATATCGGGGATGCCCGTATTGGCGCGCATCATCAGCACCACGGAACGACCGGTAGAATCGTAGAAGGGACGCTCGGGGTCGTGTACCCGGACTACATTGGTCTCCAGGATGCCCGCATTCAGCTGGTTCGTCACCGCGGGGATGCCCGAAGGCACGGCCGCCTCCATATCGGCATCGGGATTATACAGGGGCGAGAATTTCCACACGCGCGCATCGGTCAGGTCGGCAGCGACGGGAGCCTGCATCAGCACGGGACCCACACCCGGCCACGGATGGCCGTCCGAGACCCATTTTTCATAGACCAGCGTCACCTTGCCGTCGTAGATATCTACCGATGTGCAGCTTTGGTGCCAGCGGGGCTCGGGGCAGAGGATGGAAGGCTCCGACCAGCTCTCTCCCCCATCGTCGCTGCGGGTAATGAGCAGCCGGCCCGAATGGCCCACCATGTAGAGGGTCTCTCCGGTGCGGAAAAGGATTTCGTGCATCATCGGCAGCCGCGTGGGGGTTTCGCGCCAGGTCCGACCTTTGTCGTCGGAAAGCAGCACGCGGATTTGGTTGCCGGCCCGATAATCGCCCAGGTCCGATTTGGGACCGTCCAGGGCGGCCGTTCCGGGCCCGCCGTAATCAACGGCCACCACGTAGCGGCCCGAAGGCGTCACCACGATGGCGGGGGTATAAAGGAAGATACTGTCCGGGCAGGGCGAGGTGACAATGATCTGCTCCGTGCCCAGGATGTGCGCGTCCGAACAGGGACGGCATCCACCCGACAGCAGGATAGCCAGGCAAGCCACCAGGATGAACCGGTTCATCGACCCAGGAAGGCCAGCATCCCCTCCACATCGGCCACCGGGAAGGCCTTCTGCTCGCCGCTGACGAGGTTTTTCAGGTTAACCTGGCCGGCCTCCATCTCGTTGGCGCCGGTAATGGACAGGAAGGAGATGGACTTGCGGTCGGCATATTCAAACTGCTTCTTGAGTTTGGCCGCCTCGGGATAAATCTCGACGCCCACACCGGCAGCACGCAGGGCCGATGCCACCGGCAGGAGGTAGCGCACCTCCGACTCGCCCATATTGGCCATCAGCAGTTCTGTGGTGCTGCGCAGGTTCTTGGGGAACTTATCCAGGCCCTTGAGCACATCGTAGATGCGGTCGGCGCCGAAGGAGATGCCTACGCCCGAGGTGTCGGGCAGGCCGAAGATACCGGTCAGGTTGTCGTACCGGCCGCCGCCGCAGATGCTGCCAATAGCCCAATCGAGAGCCTTCACTTCAAAGATGGCACCCGTATAATAGTTCAGGCCGCGGGCCAGCGAGAGGTCGATTTCCACGGGGCAGGCCACTCCGGCGGCTCCGATGAGGCCGAAGAGTTCCTCCAGCTCGTCCAGACCTTTCAGACCGGTCTCGGACACCAGGCCGGAAGCGCTGCCGCCCTTCATCAGCTCGCGCATGCGGGAGAGTTTCTCCTCCGTGGTCCCGCTGAGCTGCAGGATGGGGCGGATGACTTCCACCGCCGCAGGGGTGAGTCCCTTCTCCAGCATCTCGGTTTCCACATTTTCCAGGCCGATCTTATCCAGCTTGTCGATGGCGACGGTGATGTCCACCACCTTGTCCGGGAAGCCGCAGATCTCGGCAAAGCCCGTGAGCACCTTGCGGTTGTTGATTTTTACCAGCACACGTACGTCCAGCAGGGAGAAGACGCGGTCCACCATCTGCACCAGTTCCAGTTCGTTCACCTGCGAGCGGCTGCCGATCACATCCACATCGCACTGATAAAACTCGCGATAGCGGCCTTTCTGCGGACGGTCGGCCCGCCAGACCGGCTGGATCTGGAAACGCTTGAAGGGGAAGGAAATCTCGTTGCGATGCTGCACCACATAGCGGGCGAAGGGAACCGTCAGGTCGTAGCGGAGGCCCTTTTCAGGGGCCAGCGCCGCCTTTTCGCCGCTGTTCTGGATGCGGAAGAGGAGTTTGTCGCCTTCCTCGCCATACTTGCCCAGCAGGGTGGACAGGTTTTCCATGGCCGGCGTCTCGATCTGGGCGTAGCCAAAGGTGCGGAATACGCTTTTGATGGTGTCGAAAATATAATTCCTTTCGGCCATGTCCTGCTGGCCGAAGTCTCTTGTGCCTTTCGGAATTGACGGAGTCTGCATACTACGTGCGCTTAAAAACCTTTCTGCAAAGGTAATATATTATTCGTGGACGGCAAAGCGCTGCTGCGCCAGTTGCTCGTACTTGGTACCCGGGCGGCCGTAGTTGGCATACGGGAAGATGGAAATTCCGCCGCGCGGGGTAAAGAAGCCCGTCACCTCGATGTATTTGGGATCCATCAGGGCCACCAGGTCTTTCATAATCATATTCACGCAATCCTCGTGGAAGCCCCCGTGGCTGCGGAAACTGAAGAGGTAGAGTTTCAGGCTCTTGCTCTCCACCATCCGCACATCGGGGATGTAGCTGATTCGGATTTCGGCAAAATCGGGCTGGCCCGTAATCGGGCAGAGCGTGGTGAATTCCGGGCAGTTGAAACGGACCCAGTAATCATGGTCCTGGTGCAGGTTCTCGAAGGTTTCCAGCACCTCGGGAGCATAGTTCTGCGAATAAGTTGCTTCGCGGCCCAACGCCTTCAGGCCCTCTTCTTTTCTACTCATTATATATCTCTGATTTTAAACGGGTTATACGATATCTCGCCGTCAAAGACATCCTCGTTGTCCAAGCGTTTGAGGTAGTTGACGAAACGGGTCGTGACGGGCAGGATGACAATTTCATACAGCACCTTGAAGGTAACCTGCGCCAGCATCATGCCCAGGAGGATCTTCACCGGCGTGCCAAAGAAGGCGATGGGCATGAAAATCAAGGAATCCAGCATCTCCCCCGCCAGGGAAGAGACGATGGCGCGCACCGGGAAATATTTTCCCTGCGAGGCTACTTTCATACGCGAAAGCACGTATGCGTTCATAGTGGAGCCGACCAGGAAGGCCAGCAGCGAGGCGATGAACACGCGGGGTGCCATCTTGAACACATAGTCGAAATGCGGGGACGCATCCCAGAAAGGTGCCGGCGGCAGCCAGATAATCAATTGGGCGGCCAGCACCACAAAGAGGTTCATCAGAAAGCCGGTCCAGATAATCAGACGGGCCTTCCGGTATCCCCACACCTCGGCCAGACAGTCATTGAGGATGTAGGAAATGGGGAAAATCACCACCGCTCCGGGCAGGTTGATACCCGCCAGGGAAAAGATTTTGGTGGCAAACAGGTTCGACGCAATCAGGCACACCGTGAAAGCCACCGACACGAGCAAGAATGCGGGTGAAAGATTTTTTTTCATTTTCTTGTTTTTATACTGGTTAACAAGCACAGTTTCAAGGGATTCCTATTCTCCGGCCTCCTTCAGGCGCTCGGCGTTCTCCGCGATGGTCAGCTGGTCGATGCATTCCTGGATGTCGCCGTCCATGAAGACGGGCAGGTTGTACATGGACCATCCGATGCGATGGTCGGTCACGCGCCCCTGCGGATAATTATAGGTACGGATCTTCGCGGAGCGGTCGCCCGTGGACACCATGGTCTTACGCTTGGCGGCAATGCCGTCCAGGTATTTCTGGTGTTCGAGGTTGTACAGACGCGTCCGGAGCTCTTCCATAGCGCGGTCGAGGTTCTTCAACTGCGAACGCTCTTCCTGGCACTGGACCACGATACCGGAAGGGATATGGGTAAGCCGCACGGCGGAATAGGTCGTGTTCACGCCCTGGCCACCGGGACCGGACGAGCAGAACAGATCCTTGCGGATATCGTTGGGATTCAGTTCGATATCAAACTCGCCCGCCTCCGGGAACACCGCCACCGAAGCGGCCGATGTCTGGATGCGGCCCTGGGTTTCGGTCTGGGGCACGCGCTGCACGCGGTGCACGCCGGACTCGTATTTCATAATGCCGTACACGCCGTCGGTGTTGGAGGAGAGTTTAAAGACGATCTGCTTGTAGCCGCCCGATGTTCCGGGGGCCTCGTCGTTCACTTCCAGCTTCCAGCCGCGCGCATCGGCGTATTTGCTGTACATACGGAAGAGGTCGCCGGCAAAGATGGCCGCCTCGTCACCACCGGTACCGCCGCGGATTTCGATGATGGCGTTCTTCGCATCATCCGGATCGGCCGGAATCAGCAGCAGCTTGATGTTCTGCTCCATTTCCGGAAGTTTCGGTTCGATTTCCGAAATCTCCTCACGGGCCATCTCGCGGAGGTCATTGTCCTTCTCGTTCATCAGGATGTCCTTCGCGGCCGCGAGTTCTTCCACCATCTTCTTGTACTCCAGGCCGGCCTTGATGATGGGTTCCAGTTCCTTGTAGTCCTTGCTCAACTGGACGAACCGTTTCATGTCCGACACCACCTCCGGGCTCGCAAGTTGCTCCTGGAGCGCGTTGTACTTGTCCTGCAGGCTCAGGACTTTTTCCAATATCGTATTGTTTTCTGCCATAATTATATCTTCTTCACAAAGCAGCGGCGGCGCATGTACGGTTCGTGCTCGTACTTGTTCCAGGCATTCACTGCGCTGTTGGTTTCGATCTGGGGATTGGAAATGGCCCAGCGGGTATTCCGGGCGCTGTATTTGTCTGCCATCAGGCAGTGGTAGATGGCGGAAACACCCGTATTCTGCCATTTAGGAACGGCGCCGTTGAGCATCAGGTCCACCGTCTCGAAGTGGTGCATCGCCCGCCAGAGGTGAAACCATCCGAAAGGGAACAGCCGGCCACGGGCTTTCTGGAGGGCCTTCGAGATGCTCGGGAAAGCAATGCCGAACGCCACCAGTTCGTTGTTTTCATCCAGGACGATGCTGCTCACCTTGTCGTTGACGAAAGGCAGCACCGAAGCGGCTTCCTCGTCGATTTCCTCCTGCGTAAAGGGGATGAAATTGTACACCGATGAAGCGAAACTCTCGTTGTAAACCTTGAAGAAGTAATCTACCATCTTCTTGTCCTTCTTCAACTGGTCGAAACTGCCCTCATGCAAATGATAGCGTTCCTTGAGCATCCCGGCCACGCGGTGCACCTTGTCGGGAACGCCTTCGTTGGCCACCATCTTGTACTGGAGCCAGTCGCACTCTTTCTCGTATCCGAGGGCCGTCACCAGGTCTGCGTAATACGGAAAATTGTACAGGCAGTTGAACGGCGGGATGTTGTCGAAGCCTTCTACCAGCATTCCCTGTTTGCCCAGGGTGTTGTAATAGAGCGGCCCATGGATTTCGTCCATTCCCTGCTCCTTCGCCCAGGCTTCGGCGGTGCCCAGCAGCAGGCGGGCCACCTCCAGGTCGTTGATGGTGTCGAACCAGCCGAAACGGGCGCGTTTCTTGTTGTAGAGCTCATTGTACCGCGGATTCACCATGCCGCAGATCCGGCCCACCACTTCATTTCCCCGGAAGGCCAGCCACATCTTGCGGGTACAATACCGCAAGGTAGAGACCTTGGTGAGAGACTTGATCTGGTCGGCGTGCAGGGCGGGGACATATTGCGGGCAGTCCCGATACAGGCGGTCCGGGAACTTCACAAAACGGCGCAGGTCCCTGCGCGTGGTCACTTCAACGATACGATACTCTTCCATCGATGATTAAAATAATTTGCAAATGTAGTCAATTTCAGCGGCTTTGCCAAATGGCTACAGGCCCTTGGCCTTGCCTTCGTCCCAAATGGCATCCATTTCGGCCAGGGTCATGTCGTGCAGGGAGCGGCCTTTGCGAAGGGTCTGCTCCTCCAGGTAGGTAAAGCGGCGGCGGAATTTGTCGCAGGCGCGGTTCAGGGCCGTATCCGGATTAATCCCGTACAGGCGGGCCGCATTGATGACGGCGAACAGGAAATCTCCCAGTTCCTCCTCGGAATGGTCGGCATCGCCCTTGCGCAGTTCTGCTTCGAACTCGCCCATTTCCTCTTTCACCTTCGCCCAAACATCTTCCTTTTTCTCCCAGTCGAAGCCTACCCCGCGGGCCTTGTCCTGCATGGAATGGGCCTTGAGGACGGACGGCATCGCATCCGGAATGCCCGAAAGCACCCGTTTGTTGCCTCCTTTTTCCTTGGTTTTCATCATCTCCCAATTCTGGGAAACGGTTTCGGCATCATCGGCCTTGACATTGCCGAATACGTGGGGATGGCGGAAGACCATCTTGTCGCATACTTTTTCCAGGACATCGGCCACATCGTATTTTCCCTGCTCCTCGGCGATTTTGGAGTAGAAAACGATGTGCAGCATAACATCGCCCAGTTCCTTTTTCAGGTCCTCTTCGTCCTTTTTCATAACCGCGTCGGAGAGTTCATACACCTCTTCCACCGTCATGGGACGAAGGCTGTCTATGGTCTGGGCGCGGTTCCACGGGCATTCGGCCCGCAGGCGGTCCATGATATCGAGCAAGCGCGAGAATTGCGCCAATTTTTCTTCTTTTGTATGCATTTTGAGAATATTTCCGCAAAAATAGCAAAAAATCGGCTATCTTTGGAGTTTGATATGATGAAATCACCGATTATGAAACCCATTACATATGTCAGCGCCGACGAGGCCGTAAAGGTCGTCAAGTCACACGACCACATTCACCTGAGCAGTGTTGCCAGCGTGCCCCATATCCTCGTCCAGGCTCTCTGCCGCCGGGCAGACGCCGGAGAGATTGAAGATGTCCGTTTCCACCACTTCCACACGGAAGGCCCTGCGCCCTACTCCGAGCCGAAGTATGACGGCATTCTCTTCGACCAGGGCTTTTTCCTTGGCCCGAACGTGCGCGCAAATGTGAATGCCGGCTATGCCGACTACCTGCCCGTCCACCTGGGCGAATCCCAGAAGCTCTACCGGAGCGGCGCCCTGCGCTGCGACGTGGCCATGGTGCAGGTTTCCCTGCCGGACGAGAACGGCTACGTTTCGCTGGGCACTTCGGTAGACTGCTCCATCGCCGCCGTGGAATCGGCCGGCTGCGCCATCGCGGTGGTGAACCCCAACGTTCCCTATGCTTATGGCGACCTGGTGAGCATCGACCAGTTTGACTATTTCGTCAAGGACGACACCCCGCTGGTGACCGCCAATTTTGCGGAACCCACCCCCACGGAGGTACTCATCGGCAAAAACTGCGCGGAACTGGTGCCGGACGGCGCCTGCATCCAGATGGGTATCGGTGCGCTTCCGAACGCCCTCGCCGCCCAGCTGGTGAACCACAAAGACATCGGCGTGCACACCGAAATGTTCGCAGACGGCATCCTGCGCCTGATCAAGAAAGGCGTGGTGAACGGGGCGCGCAAGAAGATTGACACCGGCAAGGTGGTGGCTTCCTTCCTGCTGGGCAGCAACGACGTGTATCGCTTCATCGACCACAATCCCGACGTGCTGATGAAGGACATCAAGTATACCAACGATCCCTGGATCATCGCGCAGAACCCGAACTTCGTGTCCATCAACTCCGCCACCGAGATTGACCTCACCGGCCAGGTGTGCGCCGATTCCATCGGCACGCGCATCTACTCCGGCACCGGCGGCCAGCTGGACTTCGTCCGCGGCGCAATCCCGGTGCCGGCGTGGTGACCCCGCGGGCCGATGCCCACTGGATTGTCACGGAATACGGAGCCGTGGACCTGTACGGAAAATCCCTGCAGGAACGTGCCAAGCTGCTCATTACCATTGCCCATCCCGACGACCGGGCCATGCTGGACGAGGCCGCTTTCAACCGCTTTGGCCCGCACTACCGGGGATTCAAGCTCTATCTTCCGTAAGGTATGTTCTCCAAAAAGACGCGCTACGCGCTGATGGCGCTCGCCGTGCTCGCCCGCAACTACGGCCGCGAGCATTTGTCGATAGGCGCCATCGCCAAGAGCCAGCATATCTCGCAACGCTACCTGGAGGGCATCCTCCTCCGGCTGCGGAACGAAGGGATCGTGGGCAGTATCCGCGGCAAGGACGGCGGCTACTACCTGCTGAAGGAACCCGCTTCGGTGAACCTCCTCTCCATTGTCCTGCTGTTCGAAGATACGGTTGCCTTCGTCTCCTGCCTGGAAGACAAGAGCGGCGAACGGCAGTGCGAGTTCTGCGTAGAAGTGCAAACGTGCCCCATCCGCGGCGTCATCCGGAAAATCTACCTGGACACGGTGCGTACGCTCACCGACTCCACCCTTACCGATCTGTGTAAATAATCCCCCGGGGTTTTGCAGATTTACGATTTCTTTGTACCTTTGTCAAATCTACGCTATGAAAGCGTAGTTTATTTTACCTTAAATCTACTTTTGTGCTACGTAGATTAAAAACGGCCCTTGCCCTGGGAGTTCTCCTGCTCCTTTCCACCGTCTCCTGCCCCGGCGCAGAGAAACAGCGGAAAGTTAAGGATATCTCCGGACAGGTGTCGGTTTCCGGAGCCTTTGCGCTCTTCCCCCTGGCTGTGGAATGGAAAGAGGCTTTCGAGGCCGCGCATCCCGGCGTCCGCATTGACGTTTCGGCCGGCGGGGCCGGGAAAGGGATGACCGATATCCTGAACGGGATGACCGATTTCGCCATGCTCTCGCGCGAGTTGCACGAAGAGGAGGAGCAGCGGGGCGCCATTGCGTTCACCGTGGGCCGCGATGCGGTTATCCCTGTTATCAGCGCCGCCAATCCCTTCCGGGAAGAACTGCTCCGGCGGGGCATCACGGCGGACGATGCACGAAAAATATGGATCACGCGCGAGTTCAGGACCTGGGGCGATTTGCTCGGCACCCGGGACCGCACGCCCATCCACCCCTATACCCGCTCGGATGCCTGCGGCGCCGCCCAGACTTTTGCCGCCTGGTTCGATTCGAAACAAGACCAGCTGGGCGGGACGGCCGTTTTCGGCGATCCCGGCATTGCCTCCGCCGTCAAGGATGACCGGCTCGGCATCGGTTTTAACAATCTTGCCTATGCCTTCGATGCCGCTACCCACGCCATCCAAGACGGCCTGCTGGCCTTTCCTATCGACCTGGATGCAGACGGAGCCCTGGCTCCGGACGAGTATTTTTATGACACGAAAGAGGGGCTCACGGCTGCCAGCGAACAGGATCTCTTCCCCTCCCCTCCTGCGCGGAAACTCTACCTCGTTTCCAAGGGCGTCCCTACTGAGCCGGCGGCTAAAGCCTTCCTCCGCTATATCCTGCGCGAGGGTCAGGACCTCAACGAGCCAAACGGCTATGTCCGCATCACAGATGACATTGCGCGCGACGGCCTCTTCATCCTCCGCCATCCCGGAAAGGCGTCCGCCCGCCGGCGCGACCGGACGGGGACCATTATCGGAATCGTCCTGGGCCTCGCGGCCCTGCTGCTGCTGATTCCGCTGGGAGAAAGACGGAAAAAGAACCTCGCCGGGAAACGGATTTACCGGCAACGCATCTCGGAGGGAATCATGTTCGCGCTTACAGCCGCTTCCCTGCTGGTCCTCATTGGCATCCTGGTCCTGCTGGTAGTCAAATCCCTCCCCATCTTGCAGCAGCAGAGCCTGCTTGACGTGCTTACGGGAACGGAATGGATGCCGTCCCAGGGGAAATTCGGTTTTGCTCCCTTTATCGGGGGAACCATCCTCGTTACCCTGGGCGCCCTGGTGCTGGCGGTCCCGGTATCCCTGTTCACCGCCATCTTCCTGACCGAGTATGCCCGCAGCAGTGTCCGCCGCCTGGTCTATCCGGCCCTGGATATCCTGGCCGCCCTTCCGTCCGTTATCTACGGTGTCTGGGGCGTGCTCTTCCTGGTACCCAAATGGGGCTATTCCCTGCAGAGCGGTTCCCTCGTGCTGGCCGTGATGATTCTCCCGCTGCTGATCAGCCTGTTGGTGGAAATCTTTTCTTCCATATCCAAAGAATTGCGGGAAGCGTCCCTCGCCCTGGGCGCAACGACTTGGCAGACCACGCGCAAGGTGGTGCTGCGCAAATCCATCCCGGGCATTTTCGCATCGGTCGTCCTGGCCCTGTCCAAATGCGTCGGCGAGACCATCGCCGTGATGATGATTTGCGGCAGCGTCGCCAGCATTCCGGGGAAACTATCGGACGGATTTTATACGCTGCCGGCCCTTATCGGCAATAATTACGGCGAGATGGCTTCCATCCCCCTGTACGAATCGGCCATTATGTTCGCCGCCTTGCTGCTGGCCGTTATTGTCCTGCTGTTCAATGTTTTATCCAGAATTATCCTGTACCGGATACAAAAAAACATGGCGTAAAAAATGAAAAAATTGGGTAAAAGACATCTGGGAGAAGCGCTGGTCCGCGTGCTGATGCTGCTGAGCGTCCTGATTGTCCTGCTGGTGGTGGTGAGCATCCTCGGCATCATCCTGCTGCGCGGAATCAAATCGCTTACGCCGGAAATGATTCCCTGGCCGGCCCTGTTGGGTTCGCTGTATATCGTCATTCCGGCCTCGGTGATAGGCGCCTGCATCAGCGTCCCCGTGATGTTCTATATCACTATGTATAAAAAAAGGTCGGACACCTTCCCCTACCTGGCCCGCCTGGCCTACGACGTCCTTTACGGCACACCGGGCATCGTGTACGGCGCCTTTGCCTTTACCTTGATGGTGTACGTGGGCATGCGCGCATCGGTAATGGGCGGTATCCTCGTCACGGTGCTGCTGATCATCCCCATCATGATCCGCAGCGGGGACGAGATTGCCCGGAATGTCCCCGACGAGATGATTGAAGCCGCCTATTCGCTCGGCGCCACGCCCTGGGAGACCCTGAAAGTCATCCTGAGGCAGATCCTGCCCGGTATGACAACCGCCTTCCTGCTGGCTATCGGCCGGGCTATCGGCGAAGCGGCCGCGGTGATGTTCACAGCCGGTTTTTCCGATACGATGGCCGTCCGGCTCTCCGACCCCGCCGCCACCCTGCCGATGGCGGTCTTCAACTGGATTACCATGCCCGATCCCTTCCCGGACAAGGCCTATGCGGCCGCCTTTGTCCTCACCGTCCTCGTGTTGCTGCTCAGCCTCTGCGGACGCTGGGTCAGCCGCCGCTTCACCCAAAACAATCTCTAAGTTATGAACGAAATGCAAGCCCCGTTATCGGTCCGAGACCTGAGTGTCGCCATTGGAGGGAATCCCATCCTCCGGCAGGTGAACCTCACCTTCCCGCGCAACCGCATTACCTGCATCATCGGGCCGTCCGGCTGCGGAAAGAGCACCTTGCTGAAAACGCTGAACCGTATGCATTACAACGTGGAAGGACTGCAGGTGAGCGGCAGTGTCCTCCTGGGCACGCACGATGTCATCCGTGCCAACGACCAGGAACTGCTGGAGCTCCGCCGGAACATCGGCCTGGTGCCCCAGAAACCCTGTCCCCTGCCCATGTCCATCTTCGACAACGTGGCTTACGGCTGCCGGATCCACGGAATGTACCGGAAGAAGGAACTGCCGGATGTGGTTGAAAAATACCTCACCGAAGTGGGCCTGTGGGACGAGGTGAAAGACCGGCTCGGAAGCCCGGCCGTCCGCCTGTCCCTGGGACAGCAGCAACGTCTCTGCCTGGCCCGGACCCTGGCCGTGGAACCCGAATACATCCTGGCCGACGAATCCACCAGCGCCCTCGACCCCCTTTCCAGCAAGACCGTCGAGGACCTGTTCATCAAGCTGAAAAAAGACTATTCTATTATAATGGTCACCCATACCCTTCACCAGGCCCGCCGGATTGCGGATTACGCCGTCTTCCTGTACCTGGGCGAGGTGATTGAAGAGGGTCCGGCGGCCGACCTGTTCAACACGCCGCGCGAGGAGCTTACGCGCAATTACCTCACCGGCACATTCAGTTAGAAAAACATCTCTTTCTATATGAGTAAAACCCTTACACACCTAAAAGAACTGGAAGCAGAGTCCATCTACATCCTACGCGAGGTGGCTGCCCAGTTCGAACGTCCCTGCATCCTCTTTTCAGGCGGCAAGGACTCCATTGTCCTGACCTACCTGGCCTGGAAGGCCTTCTACCCCGCCAAGATTCCTTTCCGGCTCGTCCATATCGATACCGGCCACAACTTCCCCGAGACCCTTACCTACCGCGACGAGCTGGTGCGCAAACTGGGCGCCGACCTTGTGGTGGGCTACGTCCAGGAATCCATCGACAAGGGAAAGGTCCGTGAAGAGACCGGCTACAACGCCAGCCGCAACAAGCTACAGACCGTCACACTGCTGGACACCCTCGCCGAAGGCCGTTTCGACGCAGCCATCGGCGGAGCCCGCCGCGACGAAGAGAAAGCCCGTGCCAAGGAGCGCATCTTCTCCCACCGCGATGAATTTGGCCAGTGGAACCCCAAGAACCAGCGGCCGGAGCTCTGGAACATCTACAATGCCAAGAAAGATGTGGGCGAGCATTTCCGCGTCTTCCCCATCAGCAACTGGACGGAAATGGATGTCTGGCAATACATTTACCAGGAAGGCATTGAGATGCCGTCGCTCTATTTCACGCACCGCCGCAAGGTATTCCAGCGCGACGGCCAGTGGCTTGCCGCCGATCCGGCCTTCATCCCCCGCCGGCCGGAAGAAGAGGTGGTGGAAATGGATGTCCGCTGCCGGACCATCGGCGACGTAACCTGCACCGGGCTCACTCTTTCGCGGGCCCATTCGCTCGAGGACATCATTGCCGAAATCGCCGCCACCCGCATAACGGAGCGGGGTGGACGGGCCGATGACAAACGCAGCGAGTCGGCTATGGAAGACCGCAAGAAGCAAGGTTATTTTTAACAGATTACAACTATGCAAGATAACAAAGGATATTTGGATATGCAGATGCTGCGGTTTACCACGGCCGGCAGCGTAGACGACGGAAAGAGCACCCTGATCGGGCGCCTGTTGTACGATTCGAAATCCATCTTCGAAGACCAGCTCGAGGCCGTAGAAGAGGCCTCCCGGAGCCGGGGCAATGAGGAAGTGAACCTGGCGCTGCTTACCGACGGCCTGCGGGCCGAGCGCGAGCAGGGCATCACCATCGACGTAGCCTACCGCTACTTTGCCACCCCCCGCCGGAAATTTATCATCGCCGATACCCCCGGTCATATCCAGTATACCCGCAATATGGTTACGGGTGCATCCACGGCCGATGTAGCCGTTATCCTGGTCGATGCCCGGCACGGCATTATGGAACAGACCATCCGCCACTCCTTCATCGCCTCGCTGCTGGCCATCCGCGAAGTGGTGGTTGCCGTGAACAAGATGGATCTGGTAGATTTCAGCGAGGAAGTCTTCAAGGGCATCGTTGGGGACTACCACGCCATGATTGAACGCTTTAACCTTGAGATTCAGCATATTACGTTTATTCCTATGTCGGCCAAAGACGGCGACAACGTGGTAAACCGCTCGCGGCGGATTCCCTGGTACGACGGACCTTCCCTGCTGGAGCACCTCGAGACCCTCCCCTTCCCGGAAGATCCCGAAGACGGCACCCGCCTGCCCGTCCAGTACGTCATCCGCCCCATCTCCTCCAAGTTCCCCGATTTCCGGGGCTATGCGGGCCAGCTGGCGGCCGGAAAACTGAAGGTGGGCGACAAGGTACGCGTCTGCCCGGGTGGCCTGTGTTCGGAGATAACCGGCCTTTACCTGGGCGATAAGGAACTTTCCGAAGCCTGCGCACCCCAGTCGGTGGTTGTAACGCTGAAAGACGACATTGACATCAGCCGCGGCAACGTGCTGTCGCTCGACGGTCCGGACATTCCCCTCGAAGACCAGCAATTCGACGTAGACATCTGCTGGCTGCGGGAACAGCCCCTCCAGGTAGGCCGCCGCTACACCCTTCGTCACGCCACGCAGGAAGTGACGGGCATCGTCAAAAGCATTCTGTATAAGATCGATATCGACACGCAGGAGCGCCGCGACGGCATCGACTCGCTGGGAATGAACGATATCGCCCGCATCCGCATCAAAACCGCCGAACCCCTCGTATACGATCCCTACCGCAAAAACCGCGTAATGGGGTCGCTCGTATTTATCGATGACAACAACGACACCGTAGGTGCCGCCATGATCCGCTAGCTATGCCCAACAACGACAAAGAACTCGCCGCCCAGCTCAACAACCGCTTCCGGGATACCGATACCCAGGAAGTCGTCAGCTGGGTCGTGCAAACCTGGGGACGCGAAGCCGCCCTCTCGTCCAGCCTCAGCTGGGAAGACCAGGCCGTTACGGCCATGATGTGCCACTCCCCGCGCGAGAAGGTCCGCGTTTTCACCCTCGATACCGGGCGCCTCTTCCCGGAGTGCTACGATCTCATTGAACGGACAAGGTTCACCTTCGGGATCGACCTGGAAGTCTTTTTTCCCGATTATCGGGCCGTCCAGGAAATGGTGGCCGAACACGGTGTAAACCTCTTTTTCGAGAGCGTGGAACTGCGCCACCGCTGCTGCAACGTCCGCAAAGTAGAGCCGCTCAAAAGGGCCCTGCAGGGCACGAAAGTGTGGATAACCGGCCTGCGGCGCGACCAGTCGGTAACCCGCAAGGATATGCAGCTGTTCGAATTCGACGAGGCAGACGGCCTCATCAAATTCAACCCGCTCATCCAATGGACCGAGCAACAGGTCATCGCCTATGTAAAAGACAACGGCATCCCCTACAATCCCCTGCACGACAAAGGCTTCCCGAGCATCGGCTGCCAATGTTGCACCCGGGCCATAAAAGAAGGAGAGGACATCCGCTCCGGCCGATGGTGGTGGGAAAATCCCGACCATCGCGAATGCGGACTCCACTCCCGCTAAAAAAATCCCTTTCTAATTAGAACGTAAAGCGGATATCCAGCGGCACATTCTCCAGGGAGAGATTGTGCATGTCGGCTTTGAAGGTTTCCGACTGCTGCGCATACGTCTGGATGAAGGAGGCGGCGAAGTCGCTGTCGCCCGTTGCCTGCGTCTTCAGCACCAGCGCGGACAGTTCCGCCAAGGTGCTTTCCATCTTGCCGTAATCCAGCACATAGCGGCCGTTCTCCTGACGGGTAAAGGCACCCGCCTTCTGCAGATAGTTGAAAATAATGGTATTCGCACGTCCGCGGGCCGTTCCCTCACCAAAACGCTCGGAGCGGACCAGCGACACGAAGAACGTGGTCAGCGCATCCTCCTTGGTAAAGAGGTCCTGGATGTCATAATGATCCTGCAGCTTGCAAACCAGTAGGGCGCCCACCGCATTGGCCTTCATGACTTCGAATGTCAGGGCGGCATTGCCCAAGGCCTGCTCAACACTGCCCAGGCCGTTTACCGTTTCCTTGACACCCAGCCCCTGGGCCACCTCGCGGAAGACAATGTTCCAGAAGAAGGCCTCGGAAGAGAGGTGGGACACGGCGGCATCGTCCAGCAGCACGTTGCCGGCAGGGCTTACCACATAGTTGAATTTGGCGCGGATGACATTCTCCAGCAGGATGGTACGGGTACCTTTGTCCCGCTGCACATCGGCATCGTAGGGCAGGTTCAGGGCAATCACCTTCACACCCGCATTGGCCTTTCCGGCATAGTAGAGGGCGTCGCAGGAGAAGATATTGGAACCGGTTCCGGGCTGGAAGGTCTTGTAGGCGTCCTCGCAGGGAAGATCCTTCTGGAATTCATCCAGGCGGGAGACATACTTCATCAGCATTTCCGTCTTGGCCTCGTTCTTCAAAAGGACAAAAGCCTCATAGGAACGCTTCAGGCCGAAAAGCTGGTCGTCGTCCGTCTCGTTCGGGCCCAGGACCAGGTCCATCTTGCTGTCGTCCATCTCCAGCCAGTCGATATCGCTCTGGTAGTAGTTGTCGGTGCGGAGGGCCTCCACCTTGCTCAGCAGGTATTTCTTCACGCTGGGCTTGATGGTGATGTCGGCCGCAGCCGTCAGGTAATTGGCAATCTTGTCGATATGCTCGCGATACGCGTCATGGAACCAGACGGTCTTCAAAGCACCGTCTTCCCCGCGGCGGATAAGCGTATAGGGGCTGTTCTTGTCCGGATCGTCGAAGGCGGCGAATTCCGCTTCCGTCATGTCGGCCGGATAGAAATTGGCGCCGGGAAGGCGATTCTCATAGCCCTCTACGAAGGCTACGCCGTTGGTGCGGTCCCAAGGGCCATACTGGATTTCCACATAGGTCTTCTGGGCCGAATCCTGGATTCCCTCCAGCAGGGCCTGTTTGTCGCCGAAATACTGCTCCCAGTACATGGCGTCCAGCTCGGCCGCCGCAAAGCGGTACAGGTTCAACACCTCTTTTCCATTATCGGTGATGCCGCTCAAATCCGGCGCATCGAAGGTTACGGCGGCGTAATCCGCCACTTTCCGCGTAAAAGGAGACTTCTCCTGTTGCTGGCAAGCACTCAGGACCGCCAGCGACAACGCAGCCAAAACCAATACTTTTCTCATATCGATTGAATCTTATATTATACTCATAATCAAAACTTGCGCAGCTACGACACGCAGGAACATCGTCAACGGGTAAACGGTGGCATAGTTGACTGCAATCCGGCTGCTGCTGTACATCTGCTCCGAGAAGGTCAGCAGGGCCGGGTCGGTCGTACTACCCGAAAGCAAGCCGCACACCTTGAAGAAATCCATCTTCAGGAACAGGCGGGAGACGATGGCCACCACCGTCATCGGGATCAAGGTAATCATCGCACCGTACAGCACCCAGACGTAACCCCCGCCTACCAGGCTCGACACGAAATTCTCTCCCGCGCCCAAACCCACGGCCGCCATAAAGAGGGAGATGCCGATCTCCCGGATCATCAGGTTGGCACTCAGGGCCGTATAAGTCGTGATCCGCATCTTGGGGCCAAAGTGACCCAGCAGGATGGCCACGATGAGCGGACCGCCCGCCAGACCGAGCTTCAGCGGCTGCGGCATGGAGGGGAAGCGGATGGGCAGCGCACCCACCAGCACACCCAGGGCGATGCCAAAGAAAATCGGAACCAAGTTCGGTTTCTGCAGGGATTCGGGCTGATTGCCCACGCGCTTCGAAAGATGGCGGATGCCCTCTTCCGAACCCACGACCTGGATGCTGTCGCCCACCTGGAGGATCAGGTCGGCATCGGCCTGCAGCTCAATACCGCTTCGCAGGATACGCGTAACCGTCACACCGTATTTCTGGCGGATGTCCAAATGGCGCAGGCTATGGCCGGTAATGGCCGATTTGGTAATGGAGAGGCGCTTCGAAACCAGTTCGGTGCCCGGTTTCTGCCACTCTTTCATGTTCACGGGCAGTTCCGCACCGAAGATGATGCCCGCTTTATCCTTGTGCTGGATATCGGTAACAATCAGCAGTTCATCCCCTTCTTTCAGCGGCATATCCAAATCCGGGAAGAAAACATCCTCGCCGCGTTTCATTCGTGCAATGACCAGGTGATCCGAGTTTACCTCCCCCACGATATCGTGGATCGACTTGCCGAACAGGGCGGGATTCTCCACCCGGCAGGCAAGACGGTAGGCATTGGCATCCGTGCTGTCTCCCTTCGAAGCCTTCTCCCGCTCTTTGTCCAGGTCGATCCGGAACAAGGCCTTGCAGACGATGACGACGAAAAGGGCACCCAGCACGCCCAGCGGATAGGCGACTGCATAAGCCGAGGCGATGGGGCCGGAATTGACTCCCCCCTCTTCCAGAATCTGCTGGGCGGCACCCAGACCGGGCGTATTGGTAACGGCACCGGACATCACACCGGTCATGATTGCCAGGTCCTCTCCGGTTACGAGATGAATCACATAGGTCGTCCCCACGGCGAGGGCGACCATCACAATAGCCATAATATTCATCGGGAGCCCATCCTTACGGAAGGAACGGAAGAAGCCGGGGCCCACCTGCAGACCGATGGCGAAAACGAACAAAATCAGTCCGAAATCCTTTATGAAACCCAACATCGTCGGGTTGATGCGCAAGCCAAAATGGCCCAGCAGGATGCCCATAAACAGGATCCAGGTAGATCCCAGCGAAACACCCTTAACCTTAAAACGCCCCAGATACAATCCGGAAGCAATGACCAGTGCCAGGATAAAAATGGCATTGGATGTGCTTCCTTGACCTAATAACTTAATCATAACGGCCGCAAAGGTAGCAAGTTTTTTTGAATTAACGAATCAGGTTTCCGAGGATGCTGCGCGTCAATTCTTTGGTGATGGTCCGCGTAGCGGCCGATGCCGCCGACGAAGCGGCTTTTCCAACCGCCTTTTTCCCCGAAGACTTGCTCCCCGATTTCTTGGAGCCGCCCCCGATGGAATTGCTGACGGCGCTGCCCACACTCCGGGCCACGCTGGCCGTCACCGCCGTTACCACCGCACCGAAAATCTTGCTCCCGATGCTGTTCTTCCGGCGTTTCGCCTCTTCTTTCTCGGCCTTGGCCGCCTCTTTCTCCGCGGCAGCCGCATCCCGGGCGGCCTGCTCTTCCTCGGCCGCGGCGGCCGCTTCCTTCGCCGCCTGCTCGGCCTGGGCAAGCAGGACCTCGAAAGCACTCTCCCGGTCAACAGCGTGCTCGTACCGCCCGTACAGGCGGGACTTCTTGATCAGGTCTTCACGCTGCTCCTCGGTAATGGCCCCGATCTGGCTCAACGGGAACAGGATTTTGGCCCGTTCCACAATGCTAGGGGCGCCTTTTTCGTCCAGGACCGATACCAGGGCTTCGCCCGTTTCCAGCTCCAGGATGGCATCTTCCGTCTTGAAAGCCGGGTTGGTGCGGAAGGTCTGGGCCGCGCTGCGCACGGCTTTCTGGTCTTTCGGCGTATAGGCCCGCAGGGCATGCTGCACGCGGTTGCCCAGCTGGCCGAGGATATTTTCAGGGATATCGGTCGGACTCTGGGTGATGAAATAGATACCCACACCCTTGGAACGGATGAGCCGGATGACCTGCTCGATCTTGTCCGTGAGGGCCTTGGACGTATCGGCAAAGAGCATATGCGCCTCGTCGAAGAAGAAGACCAGCTTCGGAAGGTCCAGGTCGCCCACCTCGGGAAGACGGGCATACAGGTCGGACAGGAGCCAGAGCAGGAAGGTGGAATAGAGCTTCGGCTGGAGCATCAGCTTATCGGCCGCGAGCACGTTCATAATGCCCTTTCCCCCTTCGCACTGGAGGAGGTCATAGACATCGAAGGCCGGCTCGCCGAAGAACTTCTCGGCGCCCTGGTTCTCCAGGGTCAGCAGGGAGCGCTGGATGGCGCCCACGCTGGCTGCGGTCACATTGCCATAGGCCGTGGTGAACTCGGCGGCATTCCTGGCCACATAGTCCAGCATAGCCCGCAAGTCCTTCATATCCAGCAGCAAAAGGCCGCGGTCGTCGGCAATCTTGAACACGATGTTCAGGATGCCCGTCTGCGTCTCGTTCAGTTCCAGCAGGCGTCCCAGCAACTGCGGTCCCATATCGGAAACCGTGGCCCGCATCGGATGGCCCTGCTCACCGAACACATCGAAAAACCGCACCGGGCAGCTCTGGAACTGGGGATCTTCGATTCCGAATTCCGGCAGCCGTTTCTGGATGAAACCGGACAGTTTCCCCGGCTGGCTGATACCCGAAAGGTCGCCTTTCATATCGGCCATAAAACAGGGCACGCCTGCCTGGCAGAAGGTTTCTGCGAGGACCTGGAGGGTGACCGTCTTACCGGTACCCGTGGCACCGGCAATCAAACCGTGGCGGTTGGCCATTTTCCCCACAATGCTGATCGGGCCGTTCTGGGAATGGGCTATATACAGCCCGCGTTCTTTATCAAGCATATTATTCGTTCATGGATTGGATTACACGCATATTGATATCGTGGAGACGGGGTTCATCCATCTTGATGACTTTCCGGTCGTAGGTCATCAGGCCGTTCACCTCCACTTCCACGTCT
>CADCCI010000041.1:0-44919 GCA_902799895.1 uncultured Bacteroidia bacterium
ATATTCCCCCTGGTAGTAAGGGTTGTTAAACGTACGCAGGCTGCGGGAAAGGGCATAACTTATCCATCCGGTCAGCTTGCCGGTCCGTTTGTGGAGCATGGCATTAAAGCCGAAGGCCCGGCCATCGCCCTGCTGCACATTCTTGGAAAGATCATACACCCCGACCAAGAGGTCCATGATGCTGCCGAAGAACTCCAGCTGGTTGTACAGTTTCTTGTAATACGCCTCTGCGGAAAAGGCAAAGGCCTCCCGTTCCACATTGTAGGTCAGTGAGAAATTCTGCGACCGCTGCGGTGGGCATAATTCGCCCGCGAGCACCCAGAATTCACAGGGCAGGCCGGTGGACGTATAGCCCAGCTGGAAGAGGTTCTGCCGCTTCAAGGCATAGCGGAGGCTCAGGCTTCCGGACGTTCCCAGGTCGGCGGTGAGCGTTGCCTGCGGCGAGAGTCCCCACCAACTCTGCTGCTCCGGGCCGCGATACCAATTGGCACCCAGGCCGCCGGTCAGCGTCACATAGGGACCGATCGGAAGCGCATACTCGGCCGAAACGAGGGACTCCCAGCCTCGCTGAACCGGAACGGATCCGGTGATGGTCGAGTTGATGAAGTCATCCGCCTGAGGATTCTGCGGCTGGACATAATAAAAGGAATGGTGGGTATCGAAGGTCCATCCACCCCATTCCAGAGAGGCTTTATACCCCACATCGAGGATATGGGAATCCATGCGTCCCGACACGCCGACCATCTCCACCCAGGGCTTGAGGGAGAAACCGGTAGCATAGACACGCTGACGGAGCGTCGCCTGCGGGAAATAGTGCACCCAGTGAACCGCTCCGAGATAGTTTTGCCACGTGGCCCGGAATTCATCCACCGCGAAGCCGACCATTTCGGCCGCATCGTTGGCATAAAAGGCATCGACCCAGACCTTATCCGTCTTGGAAGGCTTCCACAGCCATGTCAGGTTGGCATCCGTAAAGCCATAGCGCATGGAAAAATAGTCATTCTTCATGAACGAGGAATACAGGAGGTTCATGAAAGTACGGCGGGCACTCAGGAAAAGGGATGAGCGCTGCCCGGTCGGCAAAGCCGTACTGCCCTGGGCAGAAAGCAGTCCCAGGGAGAAGTCTCCGTGCGGACGTTGTACCAGGGAATCCCGCAACAGGAGGTCGATTCCTCCGCCAATGCGCGATTCCGGTCCCGGCGACGTAGCGTACCGCATTCCCCTGTAATGGGGCGTGTTAAAGACGGAATACATTCCCAGCAGGTGCGACACCCCATACAGCGGCACGCCTCCCTGGGAAATGAGCGTATGGGAATGCTCGCTCCCCTGCATATACAGGCCGCCTTCGTTCTCGGCACTCAACTGCACGCTGGGAAGCAGGCGGATAAAGCGGAGCGGATCGACATTTCCCATAAAGGAAGGAATCGTCTGGATTTTCCCCATGTTGATTTCCCCGCTGATGCCGACACCTTCCGAGAAGATCGGACGGTCCCGACGCTCCGTAATGACAGACTGATCCAGGCGATACACCCGCGAAGAGTCTGGCTGCTGGGCAAGTACAGGTCCGGCAACGCAGAATCCAAGGAGGGCTCCCAGGAACCTATGAATACATTTGAAGAGCATACTTGATAATCCAATCCATAAAAGGTGTGATCAGCGCCAGCGTCGTCACGGAGTAGGTAGTTCCGTCCGAAAAACGGAAAACCGGCACCGGAGTACCATCCAGCGTAACGAAATCCAGTTGCGCCACGGGCTTGTCATCCACATAGACCTGGGACGGGATTCCCCGGATAGACAGGCCGCCCTGCATCCACAACTCCATAGAGGGAGGGGTTCCGGCCTTCAGGGACAGATCCATCCACTTCTGGACGTCGTCTCGCAGGCAGACGTGCAGGACACCGTCCTCATCGAACTCCACGACCGTGTTATGAATGATAAAAGAACGGACTTCTTCCTGCGAATGCAGATCCAATGCCTGGATGAAAGCCTCGAAAGCATTCTGCAGCATGACCTTGTCCGCCTCCTTCTCAGTATACTCGTGAGCGGGCGGCTGCGGATCATCCTTACGATTACATCCCCAGATCGGGACAGCAAGCAGCAATAGGAATACGAACTTTCTCATATCTTAAAAAAAAGAAGGCCGACTCGAATTCGGCCGACCTTCTTATGAGTTTAAGCCGAATCTATTCGGCAACGACTTCAAAGGCTAACGTAGCTTTGACGGCTTTGTAAACTTTAACAACAGCCTCATAGGCACCCAGTTCCTTCACCTCGGGAACGGTGATGTCCTTCTTGTCCACCTCCAGACCGGCGGCCACGAGGGCGTCTACCAGCTGGGCGGCGGTCACGCTGCCGTAAATCTT
The DNA here is from genome assembly GCA_902799895.1 of uncultured Bacteroidia bacterium. Classification (GTDB taxonomy): domain Bacteria; phylum Bacteroidota; class Bacteroidia; order Bacteroidales; family UBA932; genus Cryptobacteroides. The sequence continues at coordinate 2,364 of CADCCI010000041.1, forward strand.
ACCGGCCTCGCTCACCTTCACAGCCACCTTCACGGGCTGGGCGGCGATCTTCGCGGCCAGGGCTTCGGCATCAGCGACTTTCTTAGCCTCTTTGTGAGCACGCTGACGAAGGGTCTCTTCGTGCTGCTTGAGGTTGGAGGGGGTAGCTACGATAGCATAACCCTGGGGAACGAGGTAGTTGATGGCGTAGCCATTCTTCACCTCGACAATCTCGTCGACTTCGCCGAGATTGGCAACTGCTTTCTTCAGAATGATTTTCATAACTGCGCTCTCCTATTACTTAAGAAGGTCGGTAACATACGGAAGAAGGGCGAGGGAGCGGGCACGCTTCACGGCCTGGGCCACTTTGCGCTGGAACTTCAGGGAAGTGCCGGTGATGCGGCGCGGCAGGATCTTGCCCTGCTCGTTCAGGAACTTCTTCAGGAACTCGGGATCCTTGTAATCCACATATTTGATACCTGCCTTTTTGAAACGGCAGTATTTCTTCTTTCTAACCTCGACTGTCGGAGGGTTCAGGTAACGGATTTCTCTGTTCTGTTCGTTGGTCTGTGCCATAATTCAATCCTCCAGATTATTCAGCTTCCGCCGGTTTAACTTCTTCTTCGGCAGCGGGCTGCTCCTCAACGGCGGGAGCGGCGGCCTTGGCCTGCTTGTTGTTCCTTCTGCGCTCGGCATAAGCCTCTGCGTGCTTGTCCAGGGCAACGGTGAGGAAACGGATGATCCGCTCGTCACGGTGATACTGGGTCTCGAGCTGGGCGACGAACGTCGGGTCAGCCTTGAACTGGATGAGATAATAGAACCCGGAGGTCTTGTGCTGGATGGGATAAGCCATCGGCTTCAGGCCCCAGTCCTCTTCGTACACGACTTCTCCACCATTTTCTTTGATGAAGCCCGTGTACTTGGCAACCGCTTCCTTCATCTGAACATCAGACAAAACGGGAGTAGCAATGAAAACGGTTTCGTACTGTTTTACCATTTTGGGCTTAATTAATTGTTAATAAATAATTTACAGGCTAATCGCGCGGACGCGCCGCACAAAAAGCCTGCAAATATACGGATTATTTCCGAAAAACCAAAGAATTATTTCTCCGGAACGGCTTCAAGCACCGCCTTCAAGTATTCCCAGGTACGCGCCACGGAAGGAATGTCCAGGCGCTCGTCCGGGGAATGGGGATAGCGGATGGTCGGGCCCACGGAAACCATCTCCCAGTTGGGATATTTGGCACCCATGATGGCGCACTCCAGACCGCCGTGCGTAGCCATGATCTTCATCTCGTGGCCATAAACCTTCTTGAACTGTTCCATCATCACCTTGTTCATAGGCGTATCCAGTTTCGGCGTCCAGCCGGAATAGCCGCCCTTGAAGGTGATGGCGGCGCCGGCCGCCTCGAAGATGCAGCGGACACGGTCGGCAAGGGCCGCCTTGGCCGTATCAACCGCGCTGCGCATCAACGAATGGACGGTGATGTGTCCCTTCTCGGTGCGGACGATGGCCATGTTGATGGAGGTCTCGGTCAGGCCTTCCATCGTGCGGCTCATCCGGATGACACCCGAAGGGCAGGCCAACAGGGCTTTCACCACAGCGAGGGCCACCTTTTCGCCGATGTAGCGCGGGGCAGCCGCCTTGCGGGCAAAGCTCATCTCGGCAGACGGATCGCTCTCGGCGAACTCGGCCTTGATCTGGCCGAAGACCTCGTCTACCCCCTTCTTCACCGCGCGGGTCGCGGCTTCGGGAACCAGGATTTCGGCGCAGGCCTCGAACGGAATGGCATTGCGCAGCGAGCCGCCGTTGAACGACACCAGCTTCACCCCGTTCTTCTCCATCAGGGGCAGGAGGATGCGGGCGACGACCTTGTTGGCGTTGGCGCGGTAGAGCGAGATATCCATACCGGAATGGCCGCCCTGCAGGCCCTTGACCGTGATCGTATAGCCTACATAGCCCTCCGGAGCGGCAACCGTACGGTAACGGAAGTCGGCCTCGGCATCCAGACCGCCGGCGCAACCCACGCAGAGTTCGCCTTCTTCCTCGGAATCGAGGTTGATGAGGATATCGCCTTTGAGCACCCCCGGCTTCAAGCCGTTGGCACCGGTCATGCCGGTCTCTTCGTCACGGGTAACCAGGACCTCGACAGGGCCGTGCTTGACCGCCTTGTCTTCCAGGACGGACAGGGCCAGGGCCACACCAATGCCGTTGTCGGCGCCCAGGGTGGTCCGGTCGGCCGTCAGCCAGTCCCCTTCCACGAGGGTGGTGATGGGGTCTGTGAGGAAGTTGTGCTTGCTGTCGCCCGTCTTCTGCGGGACCATATCCATATGGCCCTGCAGGATAACGCCGCGGCGTTTCTCCATGCCGGGCGTAGCGGCTGCCGTCATGATTACGTTGCCAGCCTCGTCCTTCACAGCCTTGATGCCGTGCTTTTTGCCCCACTCGAGCAGGTATTCGATGACCTTTTCCTCGTGCTTCGAAGGCCTCGGAACCTGGGTCAGTCCATAGAAGTTATCCCAAACTACCTTGGGTTTTAAATCTTTGATAGTCATAGTATTTGAAAATTATTTTACGCCAATGGGAAAGGCTTCTTCAAAGCCAAGCTGATACACCGGAACACGGTCCTGGAGGAGAAGGTTCACCCCGTCGGAGAGTTTCACGGTGCAGACGGCCGGCACCCGGTACCAGGCCACCACGCCTTTCGGGGCCATCCGGGACGCGTCGGAATCCGACACCTGCTGGGGAACCAGCTCCAGCAGATAGGGCTTTCCGGCCACGTTGTCCGCACTCACCAGGCCTTCCTGGTCGGAAACGCGGAACGCCACATACACCTGGCTCTTCGCATTCTTAGAAGGAACCACGTCAAATTTCATTTTCTGCACCTGGATATCGCTGTATCCGATAAAGAGGCTCAGGTACTCCTTCTCCATCCGGGAGATCTCCTGGATGGCGGCAGCCATCGCTTCCCCGCTGAAAGTTGCATCCGTATCGCCGGTCACAATCTCCACCCGCTTCTTGCGCAGCGAGAAAATCATATCGGCCGCCTCGCGGGCACGCTGCTCTATGGATTTGGTGACGACCATATCCTGCTGCACCGCCACCGCATTGTTGTGCACGCTGCGGTACAGGGTGGTCTGCTCCGATGTCAGGTTGGAGCTTACGCCCTTGTCGGCAAAATCAGCGTCGGACGGCGAGGGGAAACGCCACTGGGAACTGCGGCCGGACTGGCCGTCCCCTATCGCCACCAGGCCCTGCGCAGAAAGGCTCAGGAAGGTTTCCTTCCCAGCTCCGGGGCTCACGGTAAGGCGGCGCGAAGGATCGGCTTCCACCAGCGGGGTCATCCGGATTTCCGTAATCCGGCAGGAGCCTCCATTGGTGGTCCGGGCATCCACGCCCAGGTATTTCATGGCATATTTGGCATAGGGGCCGGCGTGGAACTGCTCGTTCTCGGCCGTCACTTCCAAGGTAATCACCGTCTGCGGAAGGGCATAGGTGTAGGTCTGGGCCCGGGCGCCAAGCGGCAGCAAAAGGGCCAGGGCAAACATCAACTTTTTCATTATTTCCATCTTTTATGTGTCCAAAGATAATTCGCGGGATCCCGGCGGATATCCGCTTCCAGCAAGTCGTAATAGGAACGCATCACTGCCTCGGGCGTCGTAGCGGACGCATCGCGCGTGATGAGGGTGTAGGTCATCTGATAGCGGCCGCGCGCCTCCCGGTTCATACCCAGGTAGACCACGCTGAAGCCCAGCCGACACGCCAGGGCGGCGGCCCCGGTCATGGTCTTGGTGGGCTGGTTCATGAAGTTGCCGATATGGGCAAAGGCCGCATACCCGTAGGGATACTGATCCGTCGGGAAGAGATAGATTTGGTGCTCGCCGCGGTGCGCGAGGGCATAGCGCAGGATATCCTTCGATTCCACGCAGCAGTTGGCCCGGTCCTGAATGGCGGCGCAGCGGTTCTGTGCCATGATTTCGTCCCAGAAATCACTCTCGACCCGTTTGTAGACCACCGAATAGGTATGCTCGTCAAAGGCCATCTTCGCCCCGTCGTAGAAATAGTGCTCGATTCCGCCCGACAACTCCCAGTTGCCGCAATGCGAGGTGAGCATCACCACGCCGGGCGTGTGCAGGAAGACCTCGTTGATGAGTTCCGGATTGGTGACCCGGACAATCTCCTGCCGGTGAAGGCGCTCATGGTCGGCCGCGCCGGCAAACCAGATTGTCTCCGTAACCACATCGCAGAAATGCAGGTAGAAGTCCTTTTCCAGCTGCTTGAGTTCGCCATATTTCAACTCGGGGAACGCCCGGGCAAGGTTCACCATCACCACCTGCCTGCGGTAATGCAGGACATGCAGCAGGAGCCAACGGAAAAATTGGGCCCATTTCTGGTGGATCCGCAGCGGCTGCAAAGCCAGCAGGCGCATCAAGCCCACGACGATTTTAATTCCCAATCGTTTCATGTGGACAAAGATACATTTTTTCGCGAAAAATCGCAAGCTTCCCTATTGGGAACCCAGATACAGGAAAATCATACTCACCAGCAGCAGCGCCAGGTCTACCGCTTTTGATTTCAGGTTCTTCTCCTTGAGGATCCAGGCGCCGATGCCGAAACTCACCAGCACGCTCCCCCGCCGGATCATGGACACCACCGCAATCAGGGCGTCGGGATGCGAGAGGGCCTGCATATACAGGAAATCGGCCGCGCACAGGAACAGGCTGATGAACGGGATGGACCACCGCCACTGGAACGGCGTGGTGCTGCGACGCGTGGGCATCCAGCCGACCAGCATCACCACCGCCATCATGAGCGACTGGTAGAAGGAATACCAGCTGAGCACCTGCATCCGGTCCAGTCCCAGGTATTCGGGCGACATAAGGTATTTGTCGTACAGGCCGCTCGCCGCTCCCAGAAGCACCGAAAGAATCAGGTAGAGGATCCATTTGTTTCCGGTCCGATACCCTTCTTTTTCACTGCTGTGCCGCATCAGGAAATACGCGACGATGGCCAGCGCCACACCCGTCCACTGCAGGCCGTTCAGCTTCTCGCCGAACAGGAAAATCGCACCCACCAGCACCAAGACGGGCCGCGTGGCGTTAACGGGTCCCACGATGGTCAGGGGCAGGTGTTTCATAGCCAGGTAACCCGCCATCCAGGACGATAGGACCAGGGCGCTTTTCGCGACGATGTATTGCTGCACGGCCCAGCTGCCGAAACCCGTCAGGAAGAGTCCGGGCGAGAAAATCAGGGCGCACAGCACCGTATTCAGGAAAAGCACCGGAATGACGGCATTGTCCCTCAGGGAAAACTTCTTGAAGGAATCATAACCGCCCAGGAATGCGGCCGATGCAAATGCCAGCAGCCACCACATAGGATCAATCTTTGACCAGTACGATGGAAGAACCGTATGAGCGGTTCACTACTTTGGCAAAAGCCCGATACGACTCGTACCGTTCTTTCGGGAATGCTCCCTTATGAATCGCAAAGGTCTGCACCAGGACCACGGTCCCGTCTTCTTCCACCCGCACACGGGACGTAAAAGTATCCCAGTCGCAGGCTTCCTCCATATCTTTCGGCAGACTTTCTATCCGGTATCCTTCAGGCAGGCGGAATACCACGGTATCCGTGATGGTGGAGCTTCTTCCCACGCGGATATCGTTCACCCGTTCCTGGCGCTGCACGTTAAGGGATTTCGCCACCGGGTTGGCCGGAATAAAGATCCGGTTTCCGTTCACTTTGGCAAAATTGAACACATCGGCCGTAAAGGTAATATCTATCTGCGGGCAGAAATCCCGGCCGCGATAGGCATTTTGGTCCAGGTTATCCTTGATGGACTGTACCCGCAGGTTCTCGGCGTGCAGGTTCCAGCCGCCGGTAAGGATACGCGCCTGGTCTTCCGGCTTCTCGGACGAGAATTCCAGATACGCTTCCGTACGGTCCAGTTTCAGCGATTTGACGGCTTTCAGCGATGCGGTGCCATCGGCACGGACCGTAATCTCGGCACGGACCGAACTGCATCGCAACGAATCCGGATAGGAAGGCACGCGGACCCGTTCGCCTCCATCCTGCTTGACCAGCAGCACCTCGTGGCCGGCCACGTCATCGTGCCGATACCCGAGCGGGATGACAGGATTGGTACACTCCACCCAGAGGGTATCCCGATGTTCTTTCAACGGAACCGCCAGCATGACGTGATCCATCTGTCCGATGGATACATAGCCCGGGAACAGGGTCGCGTGCGAGGTGCTCACGGCAAAGTAATCCGATTCCACCCCCACGGCCGCCAAAGCGGCTTTCATAAAATTGGAGAGGGCCTTGCAGTCGCCGAAGCCGCTTTTATACACGGTCGATGCCGGGAAGGGCTTCAGTCCGCCAATACCCAGCTGGATGCTTACGTAGCGCGTATAATCCCGCAGATAGCGGTACAGCACGGCCACCTTCTCCTCGGTAGTCTTACAATCCTTCGTCATCTCCCGGAACTTTGCCGCCGCATCGTCCGGCAGGTCCTGCGCCCCGTCCTGGAGTCCGTACAGCCACAAGCCGATATCCTTCCAGGTACGCTGGGAGCCGGTTGTCCCGCCATAACTGAAATCCACGGGCGAAGAGAATACATAGGGCACGATGGTTAAGATTGAAGGCATCAAATGCTCTTCGCGGAAACCATCCGGCATCGCGAATTTCCACTGATACCGGTCTTGCTTGCCTTTTTCTACCGTTGGTTCTTCCGAAGCAAAATACTGAATGGCAAATCCGGACGGAACGATCAGGGTGTACGAAGAGCCCACCAGCGATACGTTCTCCCGGTCCAGCGGCATGAACGTAGGGAAAGAGGCAATCCCTTTCTTGCAGGAAACCGTATAGTCATATTCCACCGTAAACGGATAGGGCGAGGAAGGCTGATACAGGCAGATGGCCGCATCGTCGGCCAGGCCGTCTGTCAGGGAGTGGTTGATCAAGTCGTCTTTCTTGATTTTCCGGCTCTTACCCTGATAGGTTATGGTCCCGCTGAAAGAAGCTACCGAATGGAAGGCGTCCGTGAATTCCCAGAAGGCAGCAGTCGGAAGGCCTTTTTCATTATGTACCAGTACTTTCCGATGCACGGAATACTGTCCGTTCGTAGGAGAGGACAGTTCGTATACCAGTTCTTCGGCCATAATGGTCGCATGCTGGGCACCGGCTTGCAGGACGGGAAGCAGCAAGGCCGCCAACAGGGTCAGGCGTTTCATAAAGCTTTCTTTTTCAGGACAAGCGTCGTGTTATAGATACTGGTCAGCGACTCGTACCAGGCACGGACGTCCTTATAGGCCTCGGTGGGCGCAAAATAACTATCCAGGACAAAGGAGAAACTCATCGAAACGATGTTCGGGTCCGTCTGGCGGAACTGGACCATGGCCTGGCTCTTGATGCCCTGGGCTTTGTACGCCGCCGTCTTGGGCAATTCCACCAACTCGTAACCCTCCGGGATGGTCATGTTTACATTATAATTGATCCGATAAGGATACATAAAGTCCACCGGAACGCGACGGACTTCCTCTTTAAACGTGGAGGCATCGTGGAAATTGAGCAGGAAAAGATTCACGTACAACATGTCACCTGCCACTTCCTGCTGTTTTTCGAACGAATAATCCATCCGGACCTGGGGGGTATATTCATCGGCGCCGGCAATCTTGAATTGATCTACCGTCAGGTTGTGGTCTTTCTCAATGAATTTATCCACAAAAGCCTCCTGGTCGCTCGCTTTCTTATATGACCGTTTGACTGTCTGGGAGAGATTGTTGAACAGCTTCTCGGAGATTTCTCCCGTCATCAGGCCTTCCTCATCCACCGTAACGTTTGCCGAAGCCAGGTAGATATTCCGGCAAAGGCTGCGAAGGTTCACCCAGCTGCCCTGGCCTTCCAGCGACAGCAGGCGGGCCTTTTCCACCAGGAAATTATCCGACAGTACATTCAGGTAACCATCCGCAGGAGCAGCATCCAGATAAAAGGTCTGCCCGGCCGGCGACGTCACCTGAAGGATAAATGTATCATAGGCATCGACGGACACGTGGAAGGGTACCAGATTACCATTGGAACGCAAACGGACCAGGACCGGTTTCACATCGTACCCGGCCGCACGGAGGGCGCTCCCGGTCAGGGCGTTCAGGTCTGCCCGGCTCCCCGTCCCGTTTTTCACCACCTCGGCGGCATTCGCGGGAATCAGGCGGTTATTCTTATCCCAGGTCACGCGGGTAGCCACCAGGTTACGGATGGCGACAATCTTTTCCTCATCGGTGCGGTCCGATCCCGCAATAGCCGCCACCTCGTCCTTGAAGCGGGTGGTTGCCTTGATGCCGCGGACAATGTTGGACTCCACGATCATCTGGTCCACATTCTCCCAATCGGCCGTATAATCTTTATAATATATTCCCGGAATCTCAAAACTGCGGATCTGATACAGCACACTCAAGCGATACTGATCGATATCATACAAAAAATCCTCGTCCTGGATGGCAGGGATGTCATAGCACGCAAACTTATCCGCATACACCCGGTAATTCAGCATGGTACGATCTTCCATCTGATGATCCAAATTCTCGAAACCGCGGGATATCCGGTTCACTTTCAAGTATTCCGGGACAGCCACCTCCGCCGTCGCCCAGTTTACCGGAATGGCGTATTGGAAGTAAATGTCATCAATATTCCACACGCGGGTGCGGAAGGTGTATTCCGTTTCGATGACCGAGCCTACTTTTACGTTCTGGGCGGAAAAAGCCACCCGTTTGATGGCATCGGTATAATCCTCCCGAAAAACGTAATCCTTGCTCATCTTCGTGGCCACCACCGACCCGTTCTCCAGATTATAGGTGGTGACCTTTATGCCGGATATGAATTCTCCCGCAGTGCTATTAGTACTGTAGAATTCCTCATAATCACCGTACTCCTTCCCGGCTTCCTTCAGGACTTTAACCCGCTCACGCTCTTTTTTGATAAAAGAGAAACCGCCCGGATCAATCTCCACGCTATAATTTACCTCCTTATACAAGTACAAGGCTACGGCCGAAGTATCCAGCGGATATACGGTCATCTCCAACTCGGCTTTGGAAACATTGCCGAACTTCTTGTCTATCTTGATGCTCTGGGCAGAAAGGCTGACCGATGCCAAGACCAGCATCAAACACGCGAGAAGGATTGTTTTTTTCATGTTATTAAAGATTAGTTAGGGAATCAGCGAGGGCGCGATAGGCCAGGCATACCGAATCCAGGGCGGCGCGGTTTTCGGGGCGGATGGGGTCCGAATTGTGACGGATCTTCACGGTATTGCCGCCTCCCCCGCCCCAGCCGGCGCTGAGGACGGTACCGTCACCGATACTCATCACAGGCGTGCCCGTGGGCGCGGCGTAATCGACCGCGGTATGCGGCTTCACCACCCCCGTGACGGGATGCTTGCGATGATAGGAGAAACCGCTGCTGATGCGGGTAAACTTCAGCGGCGCTTTCAGGAAGGCTTTCCGGAGGCTTTCGCCCCGGTCGTTCCAATAGATGTTGCCGCCGTCTCCCTGGTCGAACATAATGGCCGGGATTTCCTTCCCCGAAGCCGGGGAAAAGACGGCATAGTAGAGCGTATCCACATCAATGACCTCGCCTTCGCAGACCTTCTGGCTGTACACCACACGGAAGCGGTCGTCCTTCTGCAAACCGAAGAAATCCACCGTCCAGGCATAGACCTCGGCCAGTTGGGAAATCAGATAGGCGGGCGCACCGGCGGCCACCATATCGTTCCACAGCGAGGTGCGGATGGTTATATCGGCATATTTCAGCTGGCGCTCGACCGGTTTGGTCACCCGCCACACCGCAAGCGAATCGGCGCAGCGAAACACCGTCCGGTGCACGCGGTCGTTCTCGTACACCACGTATTCGAGCCGATGCATGGTGGAATCTACGCGATAGTAGGCGTGCCAGTGGTTGCCGGCGCGCATCTTGCGCACGTCGAAGACCGTATCCAGCCGCGATGCCAGCACATAGGCATCGGCATCGTCCATCCCCAGCCGGACCATCAGGCCCGAGAAGGTCTCGCCGTTTCTTACCTCACCTTCCACCACGTCCAGCGAATCCTCCCAGAACCCCAGCGGCGGCAGCGAGTCCACCACCGCCGCCTCTTCCGCCGCACCGGAGGAACGGTGGAAACGGCAACCTGTAAAGCAAGCAAGGCCCAGAACAATGGCCAGCAACAGGGCGGTCCGATAGCTGTTATTTAGCATAACTACAAAGATAATAAAAAATACTTATATTTGCGTATGCGAATCGAACCCATAGCAGATTATTGCGGGCCGCTGCCCACCAAATTCGGTGTCCCGCGCCAGAGCGGACTGGCCGCCGGCCTTCCGGGAGAGATTGTCTTCCGGCCGGAATTCCGCAGTGCCGATGCGGTACGCGGACTGGAAGGCTTCGACCGGATCTGGCTCATCTGGGAGTTTTCGCAGAACCCTTCCGATGGCCCCTTCCAGGCCACCGTCCGCCCGCCCCGCCTGGGCGGGAACGCCTCCCTGGGCGTCTTCGCCACCCGCTCCCCCTTCCGCCCTAACCGGCTGGGATTGTCGTGCGTAAAGCTGGAGCGCATCGACCTTTCCGACCCCCGGGGACCCGTGCTGCACGTCCTGGGAGCCGACCTCATGGATGGCACGCCGGTCTACGATATCAAACCGTACGTCCCTTATGCCGATGCTTTCCCGGATGCTCGCGGCGGCTTTACCGACACTTCCGCCTGGGAGCCGCTGGAGGTGGTGTTCGAGCCGGCCGCGCAGGAAATCCTGGCCGCACAGCCCGACCCGGCGGCCCTTCGCGCCCAACTGGAAGAGGTGCTTGCCCAGGACCCCCGGCCCCGCTTCCACCACGACCCCGAGCGCATCTACGGCATGCCTTTCGGTCCCTTTGACATACGTTTTCAGGTGAGGGGGAAGGTGCTGAGCGTGGTGGAGATTGTGCCGGACTAAACCGGTGCTTGTATTTTTGCAGATTTTTTCTATATTCGCATCGTATATATTGAAAAGAATATAGCTTTAACCACGCAAGGGATATGAATAGACGTGATTTCCTGTCTGCCGCAGGAATGCTGGCCGCAGCCGGCACCCTTCCCGGTCTGGCCTCCGCCTGCACCGGAACCACCCTCAACAACAAGGGGATCCCGACCCAATACGACACCGACATCCTCATCGCAGGAGGCGGCCCCGCCGGCGTGTGCGCCGCCATCGCGTCCGCGCGCATGGGCGCCCGGACGCTTATCGTCGAAACCGGCAACTGTCTGGGCGGCATGGCCACCAAAGGCCTTGTCTCCCCTTTCATGACCTGTTACGACAGCGCCGGAGAACAGATGATCATCCGCGGTCTCTTCGAAGAGATTCTCGACCGCATGGTCGCCCGCGGAGGGGCCCTGCATCCTTCCGGGATTCGCCATACGACCCCCTACTCGGCCTGGATCACGGCCGGACACGACCACTGCACCCCCTTCGAAGCCGAATGCATGAAACTCGTCCTGGACGAGATGGTGGCCGAAGCCGGCGTAGAGGTCCTCTTCCACTCGCAATTCGTAAGTCCGATTCTGAAAGGAAAGAACCTCAAGGGAGCCGTCCTCCTGACCCGCAAAGGGCTGGAAGGCGTCAGCGCCCAGGTGGTGATCGATGCCACCGGCGACGGCGACGTAGCCTTCCGCGCCGGCGTCCCGTGCGAATTCGGCAACGAAGCCCTGGGCAAGGTCCAGCCGTGTACGATGTTCTTCCACATCAACAACGTGGATTCCGCCCGGCTGGAGGCCGACGTACAGGCTCACCTGCACGAATTCCGAAAGGTGGACGGCGTCAGCTACCGCGCCCTGCACTGGCGGGTGGCCGAGGCCGAGGCGGCCGGGAAATGGGACATCGCCCGCAAGAGCGTGAATATCTACAAATGCGTCCAGGACGATGAATGGGCCGTGAACTGCTCGCGCCTTCCCAATGTCGATTCCACCGACCCGGCCAGCCTGAGCGCCGCCGAAAGCACCGGCCGCAAGCAGGTCGACGCCCTGATGGACTTCTTCCATACCTTCGTCCCCGGCTGCGAAAACGCCACCCTAATGTGCTCGGGTTCCATCGTGGGCATCCGCGAATCGCGTCACGCCCGGGGCGAGCACGTCCTCACCGCGGAGGAACTGATTGAAAGCATCGTCCCCGAAGACAGCATCCTCGTAGCTTCGAATTCGGTCGATGTGCACGGCGGCGGCAAGAGCGCCCTCAGCACTACCTATACCACCATCAAGGGCAAATGGTACGGTGTCCCCTACCGTTGCCTGGTTCCCGTGGAGGTAGACGGCCTGCTGCTGGCCGGCCGCTGCCTGAGCGCCACTTCCGACGCCGCGGGTGCCGTCCGGGTGATGCCGCCCGCCATGGCGATGGGCCATGCCGCCGGTGTTGCCGCCGCCCTGGAATAGTATATGAGCCTTCTGAAAGAATCTCAACGCAAATGGGTGATCGTCGCGATGATGTTCCTCGCGATTATCTGCAACTACCTGGACCGGCAGCTGCTGTCCATCCTCAAACCCGAAATCCTGGACCACTTCTCCATTGGCGACTTCGAGTACGCCTGGATTGTGAACGTGTTCCTGCTCTGCTACGCCATTATGTACCCCATCTCGGGTATCCTGGTAGACAAGTTCGGGCCGAAGAGCGTCATGCTGGGCGGCATCACCGTCTGGTCGCTCGCCTGCATCGGTGCCGGATGGGCCCCCAACGTATGGGTCTTCGCCGCCTGCCGCGGTGTCCTGGGCCTGGCCGAGCCGACCATCTTTGCCGGCCAGATCGTAGCCGTCACCCTGTGGTTCGAGAAAAAACAGCGCGCCACGGCCAACAGCCTCTGCACCATCGGCGGCTCGCTGGGAGCGGTGGTCGCCCCCATCGTGATTGCCTGGCTGATGGGCCTGCTGGGTTACTGGCAGCACGTATTTGTCATTTCCGGCGTCGTGGGCCTGGTGATTGCCTTCCTGTGGATCTTCATCTACAAGACCCCCTCGGCCGACATCCTGGCCAAGACCGTGGGCAGCGAGGTTAAGACCGACTCCGGCGAGCAGAAAGCCTTTACCTTCAAGGGGCTCTTCAAGACCAAGACGCTCTGGGGCGGCATCCTTATCCGCCTGGTGAGCGACCCGGTCTGGTATTTCTGCTGCTTCTGGCTGCCCGGCTTCCTGCGGGGAATGGGCGCCCGCGAAGGCTTGACCAACGAACAGACCCTGAATATGATCCAGTGGATCGGCGGTATCCCCTTCCTGGTGGGAGCCATTGGCGGTATCCTGACCTCCGCCTGGTCCGACGCCCTGGTGAAGCGCGGAAAACCGGCTCTGGATGCCCGTAAATCCATGCTCATCACCATCGCCTGCCTGGCTCCGCTGTGCATGACCGTACCCTTCATCAACGGTGCCGAAGGCCTGGCCTTCGCCTGGAAGGTGGGCCTGGTCATCGCCGTATTCAGCCTGGTGGCCGTGATGTGCCTGAGCTGGCTGTACACGATTCCGGTGGTATTCGCCGAGACCTTCCCCGTGAAGAACATCGCCTCGGTGATGGGCCTCTCCTGCGGCGCCGGCGCCCTGGGCAGCATGGTCTTCAACCAGTTCGTCGGCAGCATCCCGGAGAGCGGCTGGAAGATCCTCTTCATCCTGATGGGTGTCCTCCACCTGGTCGCCTCGCTCATCCTGTGGAAACTTGTCCGTCCGGAACATGCTGAATGATAATCAAATAAATACATCGATATGAAAACAATCCACGAACCCGCAAGGGAAATCCCCGTACGCGCCGAAGCCGACATCGTCGTGGTCGGCGGCGGTCCTTCCGGCATCATGGCGGCTTATTCCGCAGCCGGAGAAGGCAAAAAAGTCATGCTCCTGGAAAGCCGCGGCTACCTGGGTGGCAACCTTACCATCGGCCTCCCCATCCTGGCCTTCCTGGACGTAAACGGCAAACAGTGCGTCCGCGGCCTGGCCCAGCAGTTCATCGACCGGCTGGCAGCCAGGGGCGCCGCCACCGGCCACAAGCGCTGCAAACTCCACATGAGCCTCACCATCATCGATTCCGAAGAAGCCAAGAACGTGGCCCTGGACATGATGAAGGAGAAAGGCGTGGAGGTGCTCATGTATGTTTTCTGCGCGGGCGTAGTGAAAGATGGGGATGCCGTCAAGGGCGTCATCGTGGAATCCAAGAACGGCCGCGAAGCCATTCTGGCCAAGACCGTCATCGACTGCACCGGCGATGCCGATGTGGCCTGGCGGGCCGGTGTCGTTACCCACAAGGGAGACAAGGATGGCGGCCTCCAGCCTCCGACGCTGATGTACAACATGCGCGGAGTGGATATCCAGAAACTGCGCGACGCCATCGTCCTGCATCCCGAAGACTTCGATATGGACACCATGCCCAAGGAGCAGTTCAAAGAAGGCAAGTTCATCACCGTGGGCCTGCGCCAGCGCATCAAACTGGCCCAGGAAGCCGGTCTGAACATTCCCGTGGCCCGCACCATCCTCATCACCGGCTTGAATCCGGACGAGATCTGGGTCAACATGACCCGCGTGAGCGGCGTGGATTCCACCCGTCCGGAAAGCTATACCCGCGGAGAAATCGTGGCGCGCGACCAGATGAAAGACATCACGGCCTACCTCAAACGCTTCGTCCCGGGCTTCGAAAACGCCTGGGTCGATAAGGTGGCGCCCTTCATGGGCATCCGCGAAAGCCGCGAAATCGAGGCCGAATACATGCTCACCGGCGACGATATCGTCTATAGCCGCCGTTTCGACGACGTGATTGCCTGCGCGGGTTATCCGTTGGACATCCACCACTCCACCGGCGGAGACTGCACCATGGTCTTCACCAAGGACAACCATGACATCCCCTATCGCTGCCTGGTACCCAAGGGCGTGAAGAACCTGCTGGTAGCCGGTCGCTGCTCGGGTTATACCCACGAAGCGATGGCCGCCACGCGCGTCATGTCCACGTGCATGGCCGTCGGTGAAGCCGCCGGTCGCGCCGCCCGCATCGCCCTGGATGAGGGCGTCGAAGTGGGTAAGGTTAACGTAAAAGCCGTTCAGAAGGAGCTGCGTGAAACCGGTGCCTACCTGGGAGACTAAATGATGAAAGAGATTCAAGAACCCGCACGGTCCATTCCCGTTCGCGACGAAGTGGACGTGCTCGTGGTCGGCGGAGGCCCCGCGGGCCTGATGGCAGCCCAGGCGGCCGCCATCAACCCGGACGGAAGCCGTTCCGGCCTGAAAGTGATGCTCATTGAAAGCCGCGGTACCCTGGGCGGAAACATGACCCAGGGCCTGCCGCTGTTGGGATTCCTGGGGCGCAAGGGCAACGAAGTCATCAAGGGACTCCCCCTCCGCTTTGTCGAACGCCTGCGCGAGCGCGGCCAGGCCACCCATCACCGCGCCTGTCCCCTACATGTAAGCCTCACGATGATTGACCCGGAAGGCACCAAACGCCTGGCCTGGGAAATCATGGAAGAGGCCGGGGTCAAGGTGCTGATGTATGTCTTCTGCGCCGAGGTCATCAAGGAAGGGAAGTATGAGGACCTGCCCGGTCATATTAAGGACAACATCGTGCTGGATGCGGATGGCAAGTTCGTTTTCGTTGAAGGCTCTCGACTGCCGCCTACGCTTATGTTTTCCATGCGCGGGGTGGATTCCCGCAAGCTGCGCGACGCCGTGGCCGACCATCCCGACATCTACGATATCGACTTCCTCCCGAACGAGTTCTTCCGCGCCAGCGACAACTGCACGATGGTCGGTTTCCGCAACCAGATCCGGCAGGCCCGCGAGCAAGGGTACGACATCCCCGTGGAGCGCACCATCTTCATGACCGGTATGGCCGATGACGAATGGTGGGTGAACATGTCCCGCGTGAACGGGATCGATGCTACCGATCCCGAGCAGTACACCCGCGGCGAGGAGATCTGCATCCGGCAGAATGCCGAGATCGCCCGCTACCTGAAGGCCTTCATTCCCGGATTCGAACATGCGTACGTAGACCGCGTCGCGCCCTTCATGGGCATCCGCGAAAGCCGCCGCATCGTGGGAGAATACGTGCTCACCGAGCAGGACATCTTCGACTGCGCCCGTTTCCCGGACGCTATCGGCGTGGCATCCTATCCGGTAGATTTGCATCACCCCGTAGGCGGTGACTGCACCCTGATGTGGTGCCCCGACTGCTACGATGTCCCCTATCGCAGCCTGGTTCCGAAAGAGGTGGACGGCCTGCTCTGCGCCGGCCGCAACATCTCCGCCACCCACCTGGCCCTGGCCTCGGTGCGGGTGATGGGACCGGCCATGTGCCTGGGAGAAGCCGCCGGTAAAGCCGCCCAACTGTGCGTCCGCACCGGTGCGCAGCCCCGCACGCTGGACGTGGGACGACTGCAGCAAGAATTAAAGGCCGAAGGCGTATATTTCCGCCCGGATGAGCCAACGAATAAAGAATAGTTATGCATTTTCTGAATAAGTTCAAAGTCTTTGCCGCCCTGGCACTCATCTTAGCCGGTTGCTGCTGCCAGGCCGCCCGCCGTCCCCAGGGACAGTACCGGGTGATGACCTGTAATATCCGCATCACCGGACTGGAAGCGGACGATCCCTATCCCGAACGCGTCTGGGAGAATCGCCGGGACCTGTGCATCCAGACCATCAAGGACGAAAAGCCCGACTTCTTCTGCCTGCAGGAGGTCATTTACGATTCCTATAATTATTTTGTAGAGAAGTTCGGGAAAGACTATTATTTCTATGGCTTCACCGGCCCCGAGATGGACCCTTGGACCGACGGCTACCATTTCATCGGAAAGAACGTCATCTTCTTCCGCAAAGACCGCTTCGAG
Source organism: uncultured Bacteroidia bacterium (assembly GCA_902799895.1). Taxonomy (GTDB): domain Bacteria; phylum Bacteroidota; class Bacteroidia; order Bacteroidales; family UBA932; genus Cryptobacteroides. The sequence goes on from CADCCI010000041.1 coordinate 19,198, forward strand.
TGGGTATCGGCCAGCTGCTACTGGCTCTCCGAGACCCCGACCATCGCCGGCAGCGTTTCGTGGGAAACCAACCGCGCCCGCCATTGCAACTGGGTGCGCATCCGCGACCGCAAAACCGGCCGGGAGATGCGTCTGGTGAACACCCACCTGGACCACAAGAGCGATCCGGCCCGCCGCGAACAGATCAAGATGATTATGGAGGAATGCGCTCTCTATCAGGCCGATATGCCGCAAATCCTCTGCGGCGACTTCAACGCCGGCATCAAGAGGGCATCAAGAGCGCACCCATCCAGTATATCCGCACGCAGGATGGCTGGAAGGAGATGTACGAAGATATCCACGGTCCCGCCGAAGCGGGCTTCACCTGCCACAGTTTCCTGGGCGAGGAGCACAAACCCGGCCGGCGGATCGATTTCATCTTCTACCACGGCCCCATCCGCACCCTGGATGCCGTTATCATGAAAAACCATGTTGGGAATATGTATCCCAGCGACCATTATTTTGTAAAAGCCGATTTTAAACTGGAATAAAAATGAAAAAGAACCTGCTTATTGCTGCGGCCCTGCTCATCGGAATGGCCGCATCCGCCCAAAGTTTCGTGTCTGTTCCCCTTTCGAAAGATACGTTCAAAGCCTCCCACCTGACCCCGCTTCCCAAGGCGAACTATCAGGGTATGGATATCTATAAGAACTATCTTCTCAGCTGCTGGCACACCGGAATTGCCACCCTGTACACCTTCGATGGGAAGACCGTCACCCAGGTGGCGCACTTTCCCCTGGACAGCCACGACGAGGTGAACCACTCCAACGTGGTCTCCTTTGGCGTGGAGCGCTTTGCCAAGAAGGATCCCCTGCCCCTGGTGTACATCAGCCAGTGCCACAAGAAACCCTATAAAGGCAATAAAGACGTGCTCTTCGTTGAGCGTGTCGCGGCCGACCTGCAGTCCACCGAGCTGGTGCAGATGATCCGCTACGACGATGTGAACAACGACTTCGGTTATGCCCTCCAGTGGGTGGTAGACCGCCAGCACAAGATGCTGTACGGATTCGGCAACACCACCAAGGACAAGGATGTGGAAGGAAACCGCCACCGGATTATCAAGTTCCGCCTGCCGCGCCTGGCCGATGGCAAGGAGGTGGTCCTCCGCCCGGAAGACGCCCTCGAGAACTATGTCGTGGAAGACTATGGCCTGCGCTATGCCACCATCGGCCAGGGCTTGTGCATCTACAAAGGCAAGCTGATGATGCCCACCGGAAGGCAAGCTGATGATGCCCACCGGACTCGGCACCGACAAGTATCCGAGCTACCTGTTTATCTGGGACCTGCGCAAAAAACAGCCTGTCGAGGTGCTTGACATGAGCATCGGCACCACCGGCGAACTGGAAGACCTCGCCCACTACAAGGGCCATACATTCATCGTTCAGGGCCAGGACGGCCTCTTCCTCCTTACTTTATGAGCCAGTCCGAAGCCCAACGCTGCCTGCTTTGCAAGAAACCCTTCTGCAGCCAGGCCTGCCCCGTCCACACCGACGTCCCTACCTGCATGAGCCTGTACCGCGAGGGACGCATCGAGGAGGCTGCCCAGCGCCTGTTCGCGAACAACCCCCTCAGCGCCATCACCTCACAAGTCTGTGACTGGCAGCACCTTTGTTATGGCCACTGCATCCTCAACCGCAAGGGGATTCCGGTCCGGTGGTATGAAATTGAACAGGAAATCTCCATGCCCTGGCTGCTCCGTGCCCATATTACGCCCGGGGCCGATAACGGCCGCAGCGTCGCCGTCGTAGGCGGCGGGCCCGTGGGCATTACGGCCGCCATCAAACTGCGCGAGAAAGGCTATTCCGTGACCGTTTTCGACGACAACGCCCGCCTGGGCGGCGTCCTGCGCTACGGAATCCCCCGCTTCCGCCTGGGAGAGCAGTTCATCAACGCGTACGAACGCATCTTCGAGGAAGCCGGCATCCGCTTCCAGGGCAATACCTGTATCGGGAAAGACCTTTCCCTGGCGGAACTGCGCAAGCGCTTCGATGCCATCTGTATCGGCGGCGGCGCCTGGTCGCCCCGGCGGATGCACATCCCCGGCGAGGACAACCCCAAGGTCATCTATGCCCTTGAGTATCTGAAGGATCCGGACGCCTTCCAACTGGGCCGCAAGGTCATCGTCATTGGCGGCGGAAATGTCACCATGGACGCCAGCCGCACCGCGGTGCGAAGGGGACACGACACCTGGGTCTATTACCGCAAGACCTTCGGTAACATGCCGGCCAATTCCATCGAGGTAAGGGCCGCACAGGCCGATGGAGTGAAGTTTGAACTCTTCCAGGTCCCCGTCGAAGTAAAACAGGACACCCTGGTCATCCGCCGCTGCGAAAATGTTACGGCCGATGACGGCTCGGTCAGCACCCGTATGATTGAAGGGACCGATTTTGAAGTCCCCTTCGACAATATGATTGTGGCCATCAGCGAGAATGTCGATTATTCCCTCTTCGGCGATACGATGCCGGAACTGGACAAGCGGGGACGGATTTTCGTGGATTCCCTCCAGCAGACTTCCCTGCCGGGTGTTTTCCTGGCGGGCGATTTCCTCACCGGACCCGAAACCGTCGTAGCCGCCGTAGCCTCTGCAAAAACTGCCGTGGAAGGCATCGAGGCTTATTTTATCGGAGCACAACCCTCCTAACACACTAACCAATAACCAATAGTATGAGATTTGGAATTATCGGAACGGGCCGTATCAGTGAATGGGTACTCAAAGGTGCCTTTTACGACCCCCGTTTCACAGCCGTCGCCGTCTGTTCCCGTACGGAAGAGAAGGCCAAGTTGTTTGCCAACCAGTTTGGCATTCCCTTGACATTCACCTCGGTAGAGGAACTGGCCGCGTGCCCGAACGTAGACGCGGTCTATATCGGCACACCCAACAGCACGCACGCGCAGATGGCCATCACCTGCATGGAGCACGGCAAGCACGTGCTGGTGGAGAAGCCTTTCGCCGCCAACGCCCGCGAGGCACGGGAGATGGCCGAATGTGCCCGCCGCAACGGCGTGGTCCTCATGGAAGCCATGATTTCCACGCTCAGCAACAACTTCCGGGAGGTCCTGAACCGCCTCCCCTCACTCGGTGAGATCCGGGGCTGGTCCTCCACCTTCTGCCAGTACTCCAAGAAATTCGAGCTCCTGCGCGACGGCGTCCTGGCCACCTCGTTCAATCCGGTCTTCGCCGGCGGCGCCACCATGGACATCGGCATCTATACCATCTACCCGATGGTGGTGCTGTTCGGCATGCCCACATCGGTCGATGCCCACCTGCTCACCCTGCCGGTTCCGGAAACCGGCGAACCCATTGATTATCAGGGAACGGTCATGTTCGAATATCCCGGCATGAGCGCCTCGGTCCATTATTCCAAGGCCATCGACTCCTTCCTGCCCACGGAAATCCGCGGCACCGAGGCCAATATCATCCTAGACCGCATCCATATTTGCCGGAAACTTAAATTTGCCCCCTACCACGAGCCCACCTCGGGCCGCCTGCCCCTGCCCAAGCCCCAGAAAATCACCAAGCCCCTGGAACCCGACCCGTACCTGAGCGAGTTCACGGAGTTCATGGATGTGGTGTATTCGGGACGGAGTGAATCGGATATCAATTCACTGGACAATTCCGTGGCGGTCATGGAGATTCTGGACGAGATCCGCCGGCAGGGCGGACTGACCATCGAACGTTAGTTCATCCGTTTACCGTGGCAATGCCTGTATGACAGGCCGCTTCCGCACGGGCAGGGGTCGTCCGGGTGGATGTGGGGTACCACAATCTTATCCAGATAGGCCTGCATCTGGGTGGACGCATGCGGAAGATGGAAGCGTCCGCGGGCGAATTCCGTGGCTTCCGGGACCGGATCCTCGTAGGAGGCGGCCTCGCTCATATCGGCCCGGATATCCACCTTCAGCACATCCAGTTCCTCGGAGGACCAGCCTTTCAGGATCCATTTCGGGATGGCGTTGGCATAGTCTGCCACCACGTGCATACACTGATCGTATTCCTCGAAGGAGTACATATCCTCGGCCCGTTCATTCACTCCGGCGAACAGGTCCTTGGCGCTTTCGTCCAGCTGGGCGGTCTGGGCGTTGAACCAGGCCTCGTGCTGTTCCATCACCAATTCATCCCCGTTTACGCCCAGCGAGCGGAACATTTCCGTAAGTTTCTTTCCACAAGGCTGTTCCAGCCCGAAAGAGACCATTTCCGTCCGCTGCCCCATCTGCAAGGCATCCTCGGGTCGGAAGGACTTGTAATCCTTTGCATCGGGATATTCCTCGCGCATATCCAGCAGGGCCGCCGGATCGAACACATACGGCGAGCAGACGTATATCGTCCCGGATTTCGGATCTTCGTACCGGCACGTACGCAGGACGGGGCTGTCGGCCAGCATATCCATAACGGGCCGGTAGTCCCGGATGCCCTTCCAGTCACAGTAGTCCAGGATGCATTCGGTAAAGAAATCGAACGGTACCATCCCGTAGAGATGCAGATAGCCCAGCGTGACCTGTTCCAGCTCATACTGGCCCTTTTCTTCGCAGGCTTCGTACACGGCCTTCACGTGGGGACGGACAATGGAAAACAGTTCCGGGCTGATCCACAGCTCGCGGCTGTCAAGGTCGGCCGAATCGCTCTGCACCAGGCCCAGCACCTCCAGCACCGACGGATTGTCGGGATACGGAATCAGGATGTGCTCGCCCGGCGCCTGCGCACACAGACGCTTCAACTGGAGGATATCCCGTTGCAGCATCCGGGAAAGCCATTCGCGGGGATGGCTCCCGATATAGGCATACAGGCTATCGACCAGTGTCTGTTTCAAGGAAATGCGCGGAACCGGGGCACCGAAATAATAGAGGATGTCCACCAGGTCGGCTTTCTTGAAATTGCTCAAGGTCTTATGCAGGCTGTCCGTTTTCATCAGGGCTGCAAAGTTACGCAAAAAAACGTATATTTGTCGATATGAAACCCAACTCTTTCCTGAAATATTCCCTGGGGCTGGCTTTTGCCGCCACCAGTTGCTGGCGTTCCGATGCCCGTCATCCGATCGACGCAGACCTGCGTTCCCTGGCCCGATGAAGTCCTCCGCTAAACTGCCGCGTCGCCGAACTTGAGAATCGGCTGGCGGGCCGCCCGCGTCTCATCGGGCCGGCGGACCGGCGTCGTGTGCGGAGCTTCCTGCAGGATCGTGGGATCCTGGGCTGCCTCGGCCGCAATCTTGTGCATGACCTCGATAAAGGCGTCCATCGTCTCTTTCGACTCCGTTTCCGTGGGCTCAATCATGATGGCCTGGTGGAACAGGAGCGGGAAATAGATGGTGGGCGCATGGAAACCGAAGTCCAGCAACCGTTTGGCAACATCCAGCGTCGTGGCGCCGTGCACCTCGTCGTGCGCGCCGTCGTTGATGAGGCCGTCAAAGACGAATTCGTGCTTGCACACCGTGGGGATGGGCAGCTTGTAGGCGTCTTTCAGGCTCTCCTTGATATAGTTGGCACCCAGCACAGACAGTTTGCCTGCCAGCTTGATGTTCTCCTTTCCAAGGGCCAGAATGTAGGCATAAGCCCGGAGGATAATGCCGAAATTGCCCAGGAAACCGGACACCTGGCCGGCCGTCTTTTCAGACGCGCCCACCACCTGAAAGGTTCCATCCGAGGAACGGACCACCTTCGGGACCGGGATGATGTCGGCCAGACGGGCGGCCACGCCCACCGGACCGCTGCCGGGACCGCCTCCGCCATGGGGCGTGGAGAAGGTCTTGTGCAGGTTCAGGTGCATGATATCAAAGCCCATGTCGCCCGGACGGACCACCCCCAGCATCGGGTTCATATTGGCTCCGTCGTAATAGAGCAGACCGCCGCAGGCGTGTACCAGCGAGGCAATCTCCACAATCTCCTTCTCGAAGAGACCGAGGGTGTTCGGGTTGGTCATCATGATGCCGGCGATGGTATCGTCCAGCAGGGGTTTCAGGTCGTTCACATCCACCAGTCCTTCCGGCGTGGATTTAACCACCACCACCTCCAGGCCGCAAACGGCCGCACTCGCGGGATTGGTGCCGTGGGCACTGTCCGGGACGATGACGCGCGTGCGCTTGACATCGCCGCGCAGCAGGTGGTACTGCCGCATGATCATCAGACCGGTCAGTTCACCGTGCGCACCCGCACAGGGGTTGAAGGTAAAGAGGGACATGCCCGTAATGGCCGCCAGGGCCTTGTTCATCTCGTAATAAACCTCCAGGGCGCCCTGGACCGAGCAGGCGGGCTGCAGCGGATGCAGGCGCTGGAAACCGGGCATGGCGGCGATTTCTTCGTTGATCTTGGGGTTGTACTTCATGGTACAACTGCCCAGCGGATAGAAACCGGTGTCCACGCCGAAGTTCATCTGCGAAAGATTGGTATAATGGCGCACCACATCCACCTCCGACACTTGCGGCAAGGCGGCGGGGGTACTGCGCCGGAGCGCTGCGGGAAGCGTTTCCGCCCCTTTGCTCCACGGATTCGCCGGAAGCGAATAGCCGGTCCTTCCCTCCCGGGAAAGCTCGAATACCAGTTTATCGTAATATTTCATGGCTATACCTCCTTCACAGCTTCCACCAGGGCGTCGATTTCGGCCTTGGTGCGTTTTTCGGTTACACAGAAACTCACATAGCCTTCTTCCGTCTGCAAGGCGGCAAAAAAGCCTTTCTCCAGCAGCTTGGCCTGCAGTTTGGCAGGATCCACCAGCGGTTTCAGCACAAACTCCTTCAGGAAGGGTTTGTCGAACACCGGCTGGAACCTACCCGTTGCCAGCAAGGCGTCGTCCAGGTAATGGGCACCGGCATAGGAGAGGTCATTCACCTGCTGCATGCCCTTGGGACCCATCAGCGAGAGGTAGACCGTAGCCCAGAGCGCCATGAGGCTCTCGTTGGAGCAGATGTTGCTGGTGGCCTTTTCGCGGCGGATATGCTGCTCGCGCGCCTGTAGGGTAAGCACGAAGGCCCGCTTTCCGTCACGGTCTTCGGTCTGACCCACAATACGGCCGGGCAGTTTGCGCAGATACTCCGTCTTGCAGGCCATGAAGCCCACGTACGGACCGCCGAAATTCAGCGGAATGCCCAGGGACTGGCCGTCGCCCACGGCAATGTCGGCCCCCCACTCGGCAGGGCTTTTCACCACCGCCAGGGCACTGGGGTCGCAACTCTGGACCAACACGGCTTTCTGCTCGTGCAGGGCATCGGCAAATCCGGTCAGGTCCTCCACGATACCGTAACGGTTCACGGACGGGACGATGGCACCCGCCACATCACCCGCGGCAAGGGCCTCCTGCAAATCGGCCAGGGAGGTCTGCCCGCTCTCGGCGGAAAGGTATCCCAGGTCTATCCCGGCATATTTCGCATAGGTTTCAACTACGTGCAGCACGTTGGGCAGCAAGGCCTTGGAAAGCAGGACGCGGTTCTTTTTCTTGGCACTGGCCACGGCCATCTTCATGGCTTCCGCCGCAGCGGTAGGGCCGTCGTACATGGACGCGTTGCTCACATCCAATCCCGTCAGGGTGCAAATCATGCTCTGGTACTCGAAGATGTACCGGAGCGTACCCTGGGAAATCTCGCACTGATAAGGCGTATAGGCCGTCAGGAACTCGGAACGGGATGTAATGTAGGGAATGACCGAGGGCGTATAATGGTCATAGGCCCCGGCTCCCACAAAGACCTTCAAGGGTACGTCCTTCGCGTCGAGCGAAGCGAACCAGTCGCGCACCTCCTGCTCGGACAGGGCCGAGGGAAGGTCGTACTCCCCTTTGTATTTTACACCGTCAGGCACATCGGAGTAGAGGTCGTCCAGCGACCCCACGCCAATCCGCTGTAGCATCTGACGGATGTCCTCCTCCGTATGGGGGAAATAGGCAAATCCGGCCATAGGAGCTTATTCGTTGATCGTTGCTTTATAGGCGGCCGCATCCAGCAGGGCGTCCACTTCGGCGGGATCGCTCATTTCTACCTTGATCAGCCAGTTGGCATAGGCATCCTCGTTCACCAGTTCGGGGCTGTCTTCCAGGGCGGCGTTCACCTCCACCACCTTACCGGAAACCGGGGCGTAGAGTTCGCTGGAAGCCTTCACGCTCTCCAGGGCGCCGAATTCCTCACCGGCAGCCACCTCGTCGTCCACCTCGGGCAGGTCTACATAGGTGATGTCACCCATTTCGGCCTGTGCGAAATCCGATACACCAACGACGGCGATGCCGCCTTCCACCTTGACCCATTCGTGCGATTCGCTATAACGCAAACCTTCAAGTACTTTGCTCATAATGATTGCTATTTAATTGTTTACTTTTTATAATTCGTCTGATAGAAACGTTTCTTGACCACTTTTCCGGGGAAGACTTTCTTGCGGATACGGATCCACAGCGGCGTGTCCAGGGCGCTGACCTGTGTCTTCACCAGGGCGAAGCAGATGCTCTTGTCCAGCGAGATGGAATGATAACCCGTGGTAACCACGCCCACCTCCGTACCGTCTTCCAGTTCCACCGGATAACCGGCACGCGGGATGGCCTTGTCTTCAATCTCGATACCCACCAGTTTCTTCTTCGTTCCGTCCGCCTTCTGGGCAGCCAGGGCATCCCGGCCGATAAAGTCTTTGTCCAGTTTGCAGAACATACCCAGGCCGGCTTCCACCGGGGAAATCTCGGCGCTGAGTTCATCGCCGTACAGGGGCAGGCCCGCCTCGAAGCGCAGGGTGTCGCGGCAACCCAGGCCGCAGGGCTCCACGCCCGCATCCAAGAGCTTCTGCCACAGGGCCTTTGTCTCGGCGATGCCGGAGTAAACCTCGAAGCCATCCTCTCCGGTATAACCGGTCCGGCTCACAATCAGGTTCCCCTCGCGATAATAGGTATAGAAGGTAAGGTCGGCCGCCTTGGGGAAGCCCAGTTTCACCAGGGTTTCCTCTGCCTTCGGTCCCTGGACGGCAATCTGGCCCCAGACATCGCTCTGGTTATCCACCTGCACGTCGAACCCGGCCTTCTGCTCCAGCATCCAGGCATAATCCTTGTCGATATTGGCCGCGTTAACCACCAGCAGGTAGTGGTTTTCCGCAGCCTCACGGTACACCAGCAGGTCGTCCACCACCCCACCGTCGGGATAGCACATCATGCCGTACAGGATCTTGCCGGGCTCCATACCGGCCACCTGGTTCGTAAAGATATGGTTTACAAACGCTTCTGCATCAGGGCCCGAAACAAAGATTTCGCCCATGTGCGACACGTCGAACATTCCCACATTCTGCCGGACGGCCAGATGCTCCTGCGTAATGCCGGCATACTGGATGGGCATGTCGAACCCGGCGAAGGGGCTCATTTTGGCGCCAAGGGCCACGTGGCTGTCATGCAGACAGGTAACTTTCAGATTCTCTTCCATTTATTTATTTTATAATCAATTATTTGCGTTTTCTTATCTAAACTATAACGCAAGACGAAGGCCAAAGGTGGACTTCACACTTGTCGCAGGTATTTTGGAGCGGTTGCTGACCCGGCAGGCATCCCAGAGGCTGGCCGCACTGCCACCCCGCATTACCCGCCACTCATCATTGACCTCGTCCCGGCCATAGGTATAGAAACCATTGCGGCACCATTCCCAGGCGTTTCCGCTCATATCATAGAGTCCCAGTCCGTTCGGCCGGAGACTCTTGACCGGCTTCATCTTGGAAGGCTTTTCACTGCCATTGGGCGTATAGACGGCCACCTCGCCCAGCACCGTAGAGCCGGCATAACGAAGGTCTCCGCCCTTCTTTCCACCCCTTGCGGCATACTCCCACTCCTCCTCTTCGGGAAGACGGAATTTCCTGCCGGTCAAGGCATTCAGCTTCAGGATGAATTCCTGGGCCCCGTACCACGACACATTCCCCACCGGTATTTCCGGCGTGCGGGGATTGTTCCCATAGGGCAGGCTCCCCATGACGGCCTGCCACAGGCCAACGGTCACTTCCGTCTCGCCCAGGGCAAAATCCGAAACAATCACGTCATGAGCGGGTTTCTCATCCTCCTTGGCATAATCGAAGGCCGTCTGAGAAGGCGTGGCACCCATGGTGAATGCACCGCCCTCGATGGCGATCATCTTGAAGGAAACACCGTTAACCGTAAGGGTTTCTCCCGGTTTCATGGCCTGATAATCAATGGCTTCCCGAATAGGCGGCTTGTTTTCTACGAAGGTGGAATACACCTCTGAGGGGATGGCTTTCCCGGTATTCCAAGTCAGGCGGAAACTGATATCGCCCGCCTTGGTATAGGAAGCTATCGGCGCCCGTTCCGTTTCGGTACGGACCACCGCCCCTATCTTTTCATCGCCCCACAGGGAGGTCAGCTCGCGAATGCCTTTGACGGGACGGATGCCTCCTTCGCCCTGCCAGCCTTTCCGCACGGCATATTCCCATTGGTCTTCCCAGGCCACCTGGACGGGCAGGCCGGTCCATTTGGCCACCTTGGCGGCGAATTTCACGGCCTCGTCGTACGAGATCTTACCGTCCTTTCCGGTGACGGCCTTCCACAGTTCAGGCGAAACCGGCTGGGCCATTATGGCATAGCCGGGAATAACGGCCTGATGGATTTCCTCCGTCCCGGTCAGTTTCCGGCCATCGGGCACACAGCCCATGGAGAAGGTCCCCGGCTGCATTTCCACCATATCCACCTGAATGCCTTTTACTTCCAGGACAGGCTGGAAAGGCGCCTCGGCCGTCTTATCCTTCCGGCCGCACGAGAATGTTATCAGAAGCAGGATACCGACAAACAGTACGGTAACACGATGCAATGACTTCATGTAGAAAATCCTTCTAAAATATATCTTTCAAAGATACAAAAAGCGAACGGATTCTGCAACCTTATTTTCCTAAATTGATAAAAGGAAGGGCGTTGGTGCCATTGTAGGTAGGCATTTCCCCGTTCCATTTCTCAATGGCGTACTGCTGCACCAGCAGGGCGTTCAATGAGGCCGCCACCACGCGGTTGTAGTAGGCTTCGCCATCGCCCTGGATGCGCTGCGCTTCGGCCTGGCCCTTTGCCTTGGCAATGGCAATCTTCGCTTCTGCCTCGGCTTCCTTCACCTTGTTTTCGGCCTTCAGGGCATTCTGGACCGCTTCGTTTTTCGCGTTGATGGCCGCCGTCAGGGATGCCGGGGGATCAATCTTGGTCGTGAATTCCCGCACGATGAAGCCTTCCTGGTTCATGGATTCATCCAGGCGTGCCCGTACTTCCAGCTCGAATTTGGCGCGGTTCGCCATCAGCTCGTCCGAGGTGTAATTGTTCGCGCAGGTTCGATAAGCCTCGAAAATACAGGTATTGATGTAGCCCATCTCCAGTTCGCGGACCGGCTTGCGGTATTTGACGAAGATATCCACCGCCTTGCTCTCATCGATCTGGTAAGCCAGCGTCGGGGTCATGGAGAAAATGGCGGCGTCCTTGGGGTTCACCGTAAAGGGTTCATAGGTAACGCGCTGGATGTAAGTCGGATACTCGAAGATATTCTCCGTAATGGGGTTGTACCAGACCCAGCCGCGGCAGGTTCCTTCCACGCCGCCGCGCAGGTTTTCGTTGGAGGACCATTTCTTGAAACGGATACCGACCGATGCCGAATCAATGGTGGTGCAGCAAGACATCATAAGGAGGATGACTGCAATCGTCACACCCAAAGAGCTCCAAAGTACTTTCGGAGCAGCACTTCCTTCGGTTTTAACTTTAGCCATAATCTTGATTTTTAAAGAATTAGTTTATTTTATTTTCATTAATAGTTCAATTAGTTTATCCCGCAGCTCCGCATTGATCCGAAAGTCTTCGGCATGGCCGCCTTTCGCCGCCGTAATACCCCCGCAGATATCCACGCCAAGCACCCGATTGCGGGCAAAAACAGCCTCCAGGTACTCACTTAGCTGCTGCAGCGTCATCCTTCCCTGGTCCCAGTTGGTCCGGGCATCTTCTTTGCGCAGTACATCCAGGTCCAGCGAGATATATACGGGCGATGAAAAGACCGGTTCGGGCAGATTCAGGAGGTCGTCCTCCGTAAAGCAACGGACCTTGAGACCCTCCGCCTCGGAAGACAGAGCCGGGTCAATTCCCACCATCCAAAATTCCCGTAAATCAGGGTCTTTTTCCAGGACTTCGCGCGCCCAGCTTCCGCAGCTCAGAAGGGGGTCGTCCGAGCCGGCCATAAGTCCCAAGGACGGCGCCTGAACATCGGGGTGATGATCCAGCAAAAGCAGGGAAAAAGGCTCCCCCAAACGGGCCGTCCAAAGACGGGTCATGTAGTGATAATCGCCCGTGTCGATCCAGTGGATTCCGGCCGCCGGATAAGGGGCGATCCGAGCCTCCAATTCGGCTCGCGCATCGGCATCGCACCAGCACTCGGACCCCTCGATTATTGAGCAATCCAAGACCCGTGTTTAGAATTGTAACAAAAATGTTAACCCCATTTTTCGCTATAATTCGTCATTTTTCGTGTTAAAGATAGCCATTTTTAGCGAAACAGAAAAATTGAATTTTCCCCACCCCGATGCTCCCTTTCACCTTCCCATTCACCTTCCTGCTCGCCACCCTGCTCGCCACCCTGCTCGGCGCCCTGCTCGGCGCCCCTCTGACAGGGCCAACTCTCCGCCCCGGCCCCAACCAGAAAGTGATTCTACCCTATGAAAAAATATGTAGGGTATGATCAAAAACGGCCATTTTTGATCATACCCTCACCCATTTCGATGAGGGTATGATCACCCACGACCAAGTCCTCAACCCTCAACCCTCAACCCTCAACCCTCAACCCTCAACCCTCAACCCTCAACCCTCAACCCTCAACCCTCAACCCTCAAACCCTCAACCCTCTCCAGTCCCCAGACCTTCCCAGGTCAGAGACCGTATCCCTTCCCGGCATCAATCTTATGTAGTGCCGGTAGTGCTAGCACCGCCGCCGCGCAGTTCTGGAAAACTGCCCTTTTTCAGAACCGACTTTCCACCTGGCACGTGACAGGGAGCAGAAGCGGCGGGTAGTGGCAACAGAGAGCCCGTGCCACCCTCGGCACCGTAAGAGGGGGAACCGTGAACGGCATTGAGCGGTAGAGAGATGCAGGGAGAGGTGGCGAACGGAGTGAACGGTGGGGTCGAGCGCAGCGAGACGGCTCACGTTGCCACTACCCGCCGCGGAGGCAGGGGCCACAGGGGCAGACGAGGCCATAGGGGCCGACCAAGCCACAGGGGCCACAAAGGCCGTAGGGCAGACGAGGCCACAGGGCAAAAGCATGTCAAGGGCCATTCTGGGATTGAAAGACAAGCCGTTGCTTGTCTGACCTAAAGCGATTAGTAACTAACGACGCGGTCCAGCTTCTTCGCCTGGGCAACCATCTTCTCCACCTCGACAAGGGCAGGAACACGGCGGACCAGTTTCTTGGCCTCGTTCACCTCGTTCAATTTGGCAACCAGGTTCTCAGGTTTGCGGTTGGCCAGCTCAACGACGGTATCCACACCGGCGGCCTCGAGCAGCTCGGAGAACTGAGGGCCTACACCATCGATGCGGAACAGGTCGGCATGATTCACCCACGTGAGGATGAACTTGCCGGAGATACCGGTCACATCCTCGATCTCCTTGCGGCCTTTCGGGGTCTTGCCTTTCTCCAGCAGCTGGTCAACAGTCACGATACCGGCAGCGATCAACTTCTCTGCATACACAGGGCCAATGCCCTCAATGTCAACAATCTTGTACGACATAACTAACTTTGTTTTAGAAATAAACTATGTGATTGATAAGTGTTTGCACTATTCCAATTCCAAAGTTAATAAATTTCGGACAAAATCCCGCAACTTTTTTGAAACGTTTTACTATTCCGCATTCTCAAAGCCGAAATACTCCCCTTTCCGGGACACGGGAATACCGTTCTTCATCCAGGCAGGAAGCGGACCGCCTTTCATGTAGTAGTCGAAGAACTGCTGCAGGCGGCGGGTCAGGTCGCGCGTATTGCGGCGCTGGACCAGGTTATGGGCTTCCCCATTGTACTGGAGCATCCAGACCGGCTTTCCAAGGCGGCGCAGGGCGGAGAAATACTCGATACCCTGATACCACGGCACGGCGCCGTCGGCGTCGTTGTGCATAATCAGCAGCGGAGTATTCACCTTATCGGCCGCGAAGAGCGGAGAATTCTCGATATACAATTCCAGGCCGCCCGGTTCCCACATCGACGTTCCGATACGGCTCTGGCCGTGCTCGTACTGGACGGAACGGACATTGCCCGAGCCCCAGCGGATGCCGCCGTAGGCACTGGTCATGTTGCTCACGGGCGCGCCCGAGCCCGCGCAGCAGAACATATCGGTCCGCGTAACCAGCCAGGCTACCTGATAACCGCCCCAGCTCTGGCCCTGGATGGCCATGCGGCTGCGGTCGATGAACGGGAACTGCTCGCACATGGCCTCGGCACCGGAGCAGATGCAATTGTAGGCGCTCTGGCCGGGATGGCCGTCCTTGTACACGATATCCGGGACAAAGACCACATAACCGCGGCTGCAGTAGGTGGTGATGTTGATGATGGAGCGGCTGAATACCGGCGGGAAATAGCCGTACAGCGAACGGGAATCCTTCTCGTAGAAGTACACCATCATAGGCAGTTCATCGCCCGGAGCAACATCTTCCGGAATATAAAGTTTTCCTTTCAATGGCGTACCGTCATACGCCTTCCACTCAACGAGTTGCACATTTCCCCATTTGTACTCAGACTGCTGGGGATTGATATCCGAAATCCGGGTGGCGTACGCCATTCCGCCGCAGGCGTCCCACTGGTCGTAGCAGTGGTGATAGTTGCCCTTGCGGAAGAACAGGATACGGGCATCGTCACGCGCCCGGACAATGCCCTCGAAGGTCATGGTGTCCAGGACGATGGCCGGGTCGGCGGGAGAGAGCAGGCCGGAATAGGCCAGGCCGGTCTTCATGGTCTGGTCGTCAAAGGCCGTCAGCATCACCTGCTCGTCCGGGCCATAGAGGTTGGTCCGGCGGTCCAGGGAACGCTCGGTACCGGAAAGATAATGGTCCACCGGATCCATCGTGCGCATCTGCACGTTGTTTTTCCGCCCATAGCCATTCGTCAGGTTCACCGGAGCGAAAGCCCCTGTCGGAGAGAACTTCCAGAGGTCGTAGCGGTCGGTCAGCACCACGGCCTCCTCCCCTTTCACCCAGCGCGGCGTATAGTCGTACGGGGGTTTCTTCATCGGGTGGTCATCGTCCTCCTGCCAGAAGTTCACGCCCGCCTCGCGGGTGATGTTGCGCACCGTTCCCGTCGCAATCTCATAGGTATAGAAATGGCTGTCGTCGAAGTTGTACCAGATGAGGAAGCGGCCCTCCGGCGAGAGCTGGACACCTCCGTTCAGGCCTTCTACCACCTGGCGGCGGGAGCCGTCCAGCAGGTTCACCAGGGCGATGTCCCGTTTGTGGTTGTCGTCCCAGGTGGAGGCAATGCGGTAGCGCGTATCGTCCTGCGCCAGGGCCCACGTGCCCATTCCGCAATCCGGCAGGGCGATGCCCTCGAAATACGAGGTCGTAAGCGGAATGATGCGCAGCGGCGTGCGGTTCAGGTGGATAATGGAACGATAGGTCTTGGTCTTGATCCCGTTGGCCTGCAGTTTCGCCTGCGGCGGGGTAATCTGCATATCGTGCACCCAGATATCCAGGCCCGCCTTTTCGAAATCTACGAGCGAGGTGTCGTTCGGGGGCAGGCAGGGGGCCACACCCAGGATGATGCGGTTGCCGTCGGGCGTAAACAGCGGCGAGGCGTTCTGGTTCACGGTCCACCCCTCCGGAAGTCCTTCCGAATAGCCCTGCGGGATGATTTCGCGGGTCTCTCCGCCTTCGAACAGCAAGAGGGAGCAATGCTTGTCACCGGTCTTGGCCGAGTCGATGGAGGCCAGCACCATCAGTTTGTCGCCGGCTTCGCTGAACACCGGATTGCCGTAGAATTTCTTTCCCTCGGAAACGGTCGTCTTTTCCCGGGAACCCGGATTGTAGAGGATGACAGCATTCCTGGAGAGGGTATCCTTCGCGTCCTTTTTCGTGGTATAGGCCATCATCTGCCCGTCACGGGAGAACAGGTAGTGCTCTACATGGAGCAGGGTGTCCGCCGCCAGCGTCACCGGGTCCACCACCACCATCGCCTCTAATTGCTTCTTTCCTTTTTTATACGAGGTCTTGTAGGCCACATAGGGTTTGGCATCGTGGCCTGCGGTGAAGGAATTCAGGGAAGGCAACTTCTTGATTTCAAAGGTCTTCAGGTCCAGGATGCCCAGCGAATCCTTCGGCATGTCCTCTTTCTTCTTCTTGGCGATTTTCGCCTTCCGGGTATCGGCAAAAGGAGCCTTGATGCGGAAATAAGCGAAATAGCCGTCGGGCGATACGGAGATACCGGTACCGCGCGGAATCAGGATTTCCCGTCTCTGATGGGGTTTCCCGAGCCGGCGCACGGGTTCGATGGTCCGGCGCACCACCAGGGTGCCGTCCCCTTCCTGCGACAGGATCTCATAAGAGAGGAAGGCCCCGTCCGGGGTCAGCTTGGTCCCGTCGATGCGCTTCCACGCATCAAAAGCGGAATATTCCAGCTCCTTTTTCTGAGCCCCCAGGCACAGCGGCAACAGGAGCGATGCCAGCAATAACCATTTTTTCATATCGATAAAGAACGTATTTCCAAGTTCATCGTCCCTCGCGGAGGTAGCGATGTAAAGATTTGGGAATCATTGCCTTAAAGTGACTCAGCATTCCCGCGGGAACCCGAATCTCCCGCAACGCGTCGCACTGCGAAAACGCTCCCTTCCCGATGGCTTCCAATCCGGCGTTCAGGTGCACCCGCTGCAATTCATAGCATTCGCAAAAGGCATCCGGACCGATAACGCGCAGGCTCTCCGGGCAGGTCACCGTTTTCAAGGAAGCGCAGAAGGCGAAGGCTCCCCCGCCGATGGAAACCAGCGTTTTGGGAAGACGGATGCTCCGCAGATAGGCGCAGCCGTCGAAGGCACCCTCCCCGATGTGCGTGAGCCCCTCCGGAAGGTCGATCTTTTCCAGGTAGGAGGCTTCGTTCTCATCGTCCATATAATCCTGGTAGGCGAAGGCGTCGTCGCAGATGATCTGCGTCCCGGGGCGGACCGTCACTTCCGAAGGGAAGGCTTCCGCTTCCAACAGATAGCGGCCGTCGGCGGAATAATTGCAATTGAAGGCTTCGTCCCACACGTCGTCGGCACGAAGTTTATCATCAGGGAATGTATTGATTTCCAGGGCTTCCTTCCAGGTCATTTCCCGAAATTGTTCATATATTCGACATCCTTCTTCAGGAGTTGTTTCCGATCCATCAGAAAGACTTTCTGGAAGAGTTTCAGCATATTGATTTTGGACAGATAGACCTTTTCCTCGTGTTTGAGTTTGCGCCACCATTTGTAGAAGCCTACCGGATCATTTTCGAAGGGGATGCTGGCCACTACGCCGGAAGAGGCATACCCCGGAAAGTCAATCGTGACCTTCAGGCCCATGAAACGCTTGAAATAATCGGGATCCGCATGGCGGAGCTTGCTCAGAAGAGGGGTAAGGACTTCGAAGGAATCCACCTGCAGCACTTTTTCCCGCACAATCATCTTGTGGATGCGTACCGGGTCCACATTCAACCAGGCTCCCATCCGCAGGGTCAACGCACCTTCGTCCGTGTCCAACGTTAGAAAATCCATCGAATAGTAGACCTTCCCGCTGTCCAGCGGAAAGACTTCCTGTATGACGGTATTCTCAGGCATTTTCTGTTATAAAATCGTACAAATATACAAAAAATGCGTATATTTGTGAATGAGAATACAAAAAAAACGCGATATGTTTAAATTTTTCTCCCTTACACTGGCCTGTATGGTCCTGTCTTTCAGCCTTTCCGCGCAGAACAACACCACTGCCGAAACCGTGGAGCAGACCCGTGCAGCAGTAGAGTCTGCCCAGCAGACGCATGAGAAGCACGCCAAGGCGGCCAAACAGACCATCGCCGAATCCCAGGATATCATTGACAGCGCCAAGGATCGGGCCAAGAAGGCCAAAGAAGCCGCCAAGACGCTGAAATCCTCCATCCGGGAGCAGGAATCCGACCTGCACGTGCAGAAACAGAGCTTGAAAGTCCAGAAAAAATCCATGAAGATGGACGGCTCGATTTCCGCCCTGGAGAAACAGGAACTGAGTTCCCTGCAGCGAGACATCACCCAGCGCACCAAGAAGATCAAGAACGATAAGGCAATGCTCAAGCAGTACAATGCCCAGGTCCGCTCCGCCGAGAAATCCGTAACGGAGGCCAAGCGGAAAGCGGCCGCGGCCAAGAAAGCTGCCAAAGACAGCCAGTCCCGGCTGAAAGAGGCCCAGAAAGCCCACAAGGCCATGGAGAAAATGGCCAAATGATAGATCAGAAGCTACTCGGTAAGAAAATATACGTGCTGGACGGAGCCATGGATACCATGCTCCTGGCCGGAGGCGTAGAGGACCCCGATCCCGAACGCGTCAACCTGACACACCCCGCCGTCGTCGCCGACGTGTACCGGGAGTACATCGAGGCGGGTGTCGATATCATCCGGAGCAACACCTTCGGAGCCGATTCCCTCACACAGAAAGATTTCGGCCTTGAGAAAAAGGCCGCCGACATGACCCGGGCCGGTATCGGCATCGCCCGGGAAGCCGCCGATGCGGCCGACGCCTACGCCGGCCGGCCCATCTATGTCGCCGGGACCGTAGGTCCCACCAGCCTGTCCCTCAGCCTGTCCGCCCAACTCGGGAACCAGGACGGGGAAGAAGCCGTCTTCCAGGCCTTCCAGACCCAGATCCGGCTGCTCTCGGAAGGGGGTGCGGACCTCCTCCATTTTTCCGCCTTCCAGGACCTGCACAATGCCCGGCTGGCTCTGCAGGCCTGGCAGGAGACCGCCCCGGAGACCCCTGCCCTGCTGACCTTTTTCATCGGCGGGAAATCCGGAGAAATCCTCTCCGGCCACACACTGAAAGAATGCTACGAAGCCGTCCGGGACTTCCCGCTGACAGGCTTCGGAATCGAATCCATCGAAGAAGGGAACGTCATCCTGGGCCTTGTCAAAGACCTGAACGCCTGGTGCCGTTTCCCCGTCATATGCCTCCCGGGCGCCGGCCTCCCCGGCGACGCCTCCTCCCATGACCAGAAACCCATCGTCCTGGCCTGCGATTTACGCAAAGCCACCCGCCGCGGCCTGCTGAACTTCGCCGGCGGCGGAATGGGGACCGCATCGGAGCACCTCTGCGCCATCGCAACGGCCCTCCAGGACGAGAAAATCCGCAAGATACAGGTGGGTCAATGGCAGAAGAAACGGCCCCGTGTGGCCATCGAGCCCGTTTTGGGCGACCTTCGCCAGACCCCGCTCCTGGTTGCCGACGCCCTCCGCAAGGCAGGCTTCGACATCCCCTCCAAAAACGGAAAGAAAGACCCCGATCTCCTGTGTATGGGCAGCCTTGCCCTCCCCGGCCTGCTCCAGGCCGAAGCCTTCTGCCGCCAGCTGGCCGCCCGGAACGCCGATACGCCCCTCCTCCTCTGGGGCAACGCTTCCTCGCCCCGCCATTGCCTCCACGTGCTGAACGCCCTCTACCCGCACTGCTATTACGCGAATGATATCATTGCGCTGACAGACAGCGCCTTACGCTGCGCTACAGACCGGAACGCCTTTGAAGCTGCAGAGCAGGCCCGCTACCGGGAACTCCTGGACCAGAAAGCCCGCTCCCTGAACAACCAGAACATCCAGGCCAATCCCCTGTTCAAGAACCGCACCTATGTCCTCACGGACAAGCGTTTCCTGCACAGCAAGCCCACCTTCTCCCTGTCCCTCGGGAAACTGGCCGAGATTTTCGGATGGGAGGAGTTCCTGTCCGATTGCGGATGCCCGCGGACCCGGAGCCGCAGCAAGGTCAAACGAGCCGCCCGCCAGGATGCCCTCCAGGCCGGCAAGGAGCTGTTCCAGAAACTCATCGACACCGATGCCGTCCACGTCCGGGTTTCCGTCCGCGTGGTGGACGCCTGCAACGACGACGACTGCATCTGCTTCATCGACCGGTACAAGAACGATGAAGCCGTCCGCCTCCCCATGCTGCGGCAGGAAGAGGATTCCCCGCTGGTCACCGGGCTGCGCGGCCGTTTTTCGATTGCCGATTTCGTCCCGGACAAGAGTTTCGGGAAGATGGGACCCATCGGCTTCTTTGCCGCGACCATGGAAGTGGCCCAGGAAGCCGTCCCGCAAGGGGATGAGACGCAGGCCGCCCGCTTCCAGTTCCTTCGGAAAGGCCTGATGAAAGCCGCTATCCGGCGCATCCGGGACACCTACGCGTCCATCCTGAAAGAGCGAGGCGGAAAAGGCTTCAACATCGCCCTCCCGCTGGTGGGCGAAGAGGCTTGTCCCGATGTGAGCCTGCGCCGCGATATCCTGGAGCACCTGCCGGCCCCCAGCGCCCTGGGCATCACCCTGGACGGGGAATTCACCCCCACCCCGGCCGATACGGTGTTCGGGCTGATCCTGTTCCATCATCACGCCTGCTGCCCCGTCCTCGGGGAAATCAGCGCGGAGCAATGGGAAGCCTACCGGAAAAAGCGGGGTCTCTCTTGATTATATCCATAAGTATTATTATCTTTGTCAGATTAATTATACCAGATAATAATACTTCTGAAAAATGGATAAATTACAGGAACTGACAGACAAACTGTTCAACGAGGGTTTGTCTAAAGGAAAAGCCGAAGGTGAGGCTCTTCTCGCCAAGGCCAGGAAAGAAGCGGAAGAAATTGTCGCCCAAGCCAACAAGGAAGCCGAGGCCATCGTGGCCAAAGCCCGCCGTGAAGCCGAAGACCTTGCCACCAAGGTAAACGGAGACCTCCGTATGGCCGGCGCCCAGACGCTTCAGGCTACCCGGAAGGACATCGAAGACCTGATTATCACAAAAGTCACGGACACCCAGGTCAAAGAGGCCCTCTCGGCTCCTGCCTTCATCAAAGAAATCATCGAGACCGTTGCCAAGAACTTCAACGCCGGACAGGCCGGAGACCTGGCCCTGGTGCTTCCCGAAAGCCTGCGCAGCCAGCTGGAGCCCTTCGTCAAGAACGAGCTGGGCAAGATCCTGGGCGGCAACGTAGAAGCCTCCTTCTCCAAGAAAATCGCCGGCGGCTTCACCATCGGTCCCAAAGACGGCAGCTATTTCATCAGCCTCACGGATGACACCTTCTGCGCCCTGATTGGCGAGTATCTCCGTCCCACCACCAAGAAGTTCCTGTTCGGATAATGAGCAATTTCGAATACATCATCGCCAGCCTCCCCTACCTGACACCCGGCTACCAATACGCCGAGGGAAAGGGTTTCCAGGATGTGCTCGGTGAAATCCGCCGGGACCTGTCCGCCCGGGACAGCGCCACGCTGGACTTCCTGCTGAAGGGATTTGACGCCGCGTCGCTGGATGCCCCGTTCTCTGAATCTCCGCAACGCGAAGGTCCGCTACCTGAACCGGCAGCTCTCCCGCGACGCCGAGCAGGACGTGCTGGGAATCGACGGAGGCGAGTTTACCGAGGCCGCCAAAGTGGAGGGCATCCTGGCCGGAACCGACCTCATTGCCCGCGAAAAGGGTCTGGACGACCTGACCTGGGCCAAGGTGGATTCCTTGTCTACCTTCCATTATTTCGACCTCACAGCCGTCCTGGCTTATGTGGCCAAGCTCCACATCGCCGACCGCTGGCTGGCCCTGGACGAAGCCCGCGGACGGGAACTGTTCCGCAAGCTCGTAGACGAGGTGCGCGGCACCTTCAAGGGCGTCAAATTCAATGAACAATAAAATAAAGGATATATGAAAACCACTGGTATCGTAACCGGAATCGTCTCCAACCTCGTGACCGTCCGTGTGGACGGCCCGGTTGCCGAGAACGAGATCTGCTACATCACCCTGGACGACACCGCGCTCATGGCGGAGGTCATCAAGGTGACGGGCAAGAACGCATCGGTGCAGGTGTTCGAGAGCACGCGCGGCCTGAAGAACGGCGACAAAGTCGAGTTCCAGGGCCGGATGCTGGAAGCCACGCTGGGCCCCGGCCTGCTGACCGGCGTCTATGACGGCCTCCTGAACGACCTCACCACCATGAAGGACGTCTTCCTCAAACGCGGCGAATACACCGACCCGCTGGACCACACCAAACTCTGGGACTTCACGCCCATCGCCACCCCCGGCGACAAGGTCGTGGCCGCAGACTGGCTGGGTGAAGTCAAAGAAGGCTGGCTGCCCCACAAAATCATGGTTCCCTTCTCCTTCAAGGGAGAATTCACCGTCAAATCCGTCGTCCCCGCCGGACAATACAACATTGACCAGGAAGTGGCCGTCCTCGTGAACGAAGAGGGCGAAGAAGTCCCCGTCTGCATGTGGCAGAAATGGCCCGTCAAGGTTGCTGTCAAGGGTTATAAGGAAAAACCGCGCCCCAGCCGCATCATGGAAACGGGCGTGCGCGTCATCGACACCCTCAACCCCATCGCGGAAGGCGGTACGGGCTTCATCCCCGGACCGTTCGGCTGCGGAAAGACCGTGCTCCAGCACGCCATCGCCAAGCAGGGCGATGCCGAGGTGATCGTGATGGCGGCCTGCGGCGAGCGTGCCAACGAGGTGGTGGAAATCTTCACGGAGTTCCCCGAACTCATCGACCCGCATACCGGACGCCACCTGATGGAACGGACCACCATTATCTGCAACACCTCCAACATGCCGGTGGCTGCGCGTGAGGCATCGGTCTATACGGCCATGACCATTTGCGAGTACTACCGCGCCATGGGCCTGAAGTGCCTGCTGCTGGCCGATTCCACCTCCCGCTGGGCCCAGGCCCTCCGGGAAATGAGTAACCGTATGGAAGAGCTCCCGGGTGCGGACGCCTTCCCGGTGGACCTCTCCGCCATCATCTCCAATTTCTACGCCCGCGCGGGTATGGTGGTGCTGAACAACGGCCAGACGGGCGCCGTCACCTTCATCGGTACGGTCTCCCCTGCCGGCGGTAACCTGAAGGAGCCGGTGACCGAGAGTACCAAGAAGGCCGCCCGCTGCTTCTAGGAGCAGAACCGCGCCGACCAGAAGCGCTACCCGGCCGTGAACCCCATCGATTCGTATTCCAAATACCTCGAGTACCCGGAAATCCAGGCCTACCTGGACGAGACCGTGGAACAGGGATGGACGGACAAGGTTTCCCTTGCCAAGAACATCATCCGCCAGGGACGCGACGCCGCCGAGCAGATCAACATCCTCGGTGACGACGGTGTGCCGATGGCCTACCACGAGACCTTCTGGAAATCCGAACTGGTAGACTTCGTCATCCTCCAGCAGGATGCCTTCGACCCCATCGACAGCCTCTGCCCGATGGAGCGCCAGCAGTTCATGCTGGACCTGGTCCTGGACATCTGCGCGAAGGAATTCAGCTTCGAGAACTTCGAGGAATGCCGCAACTACTTCAAGGAAATGATCAACCTGCTCCGGCAGATGAACTACTCCGAATTCCACGGCGATTCCTTTGAAAAATATGTGAAAGAACTCAATAACCTCCTGGAAAGCAATGGCAAATAAAGTATATCAAAGAGTCTATACGCAGCTGGAAGCCATCACGAAAGCCACCGTGGCCCTTCGCGCAACGGGCGTTTCGAACGATGAGCTGGCCACCGTGCACGGCCGTCTGGCCCAGGTGGTGAAGACCAAGGGCGACACCGTCACCCTGCAGGTGTTCTCCGGAACGGAGGGCATCCCCACCAACGCGGAAGTCGCCTTCCTGGGCGCCCCGCCTACCCTGAAAGTGAGCGATCAGCTCTCCGGCCGTTTCTTCGACGCATACGGCCACCCCATTGACGGCGGTCCCGAGGTGGAAGGGGAAGAACGCCAGATCGGCGGTCCTTCCGTGAACCCGTACAAACGCCGCCAGCCCTCGCAGCTGATCCCGACGGGTATCGCCGGTATCGACCTGAACAACACCATCGTCTCCGGACAGAAGATTCCGTTCTTCGCCGACCCGGACCAGCCGTACAACGCGGTTATGGCCGATGTGGCCCTGCGGGCCGATGTGGACAAGATCATCCTGGGCGGCATGGGTCTGAGCAACGACGACTACCTGGCCTTCCGCCACGCCTTCGAAGGCGCCGGCGCCCTGGAGAAGATCATCAGCTTCGTGAACACGACGGAAGAGCCGCCGGTGGAGCGCCTGCTCATCCCGGACATGGCCCTGACCGCCGCCGAATACTTTGCCGTGGACAAGAACGAGAAGGTGCTGGTGCTGCTGACGGACATGACCCTGTACGCCGACGCCCTGTCCATCGTTTCCAACCGTATGGACCAGATTCCTTCCAAGGATTCCATGCCGGGCTCGCTCTATTCCGACCTCGCCAAGATTTATGAAAAGGCCGTGCAGCTGCCCTCCGGCGGTTCCATCACCATCATCGCGGTGACCACCCTGAACGATGGCGATATCACGCATGCCATCCCGGACAATACCGGTTACATCACGGAAGGACAGCTCTTCCTGCGGGCCGATGCCGATTCGGGCAAGGTCATCATTGATCCGTTCCGCTCCCTGTCCCGTCTGAAACAGCTGGTCCAGGGCAAGCAGACCCGCGACGACCACAGCCAGGTCATGAACGCCGGCGTGCGGCTCTATGCCGACGCCCAGAACGCCAAGACCAAGCTGGAGAACGGTTTCGACCTGTCCGACTACGACCACCGCTGCCTCGACTACGCGAAGGAGTACGCCACCCGCCTGCTCTCCATCGATGTAAACATCAAGATCGACGAGATGCTGGACACCGCGTGGGAACTCTTCGCCAAGTACTTCACGAAGGCCGAGACCGGTATCAAACAGACATTCATCGATAAATACTGGAAAGGATAATGGCCATCAAGTTCCAATACAACAAGACCGCCCTGAACAACCTGTCCAAGCAGCTGAAAATGCGGCAGAAGGCGCTCCCGACCTTGCAGAACAAGGAGAGTGCCCTGCGGCTGGAGGTGCGCAAGGCCAAGGAGCAGGCGGAGTCTCTGCTGAAGGATCTTGACAACGCCCTGGCCCGGTACGACTACCTGGCCGCCCTCTGGAACGAATTCGAGCCCGGCCTGATTGCCATCACGGACATCGACCTGGTAACGGTGAAGGTGGCGGGCGTAAAAACCCCGCACCTGGACGGCATCCACTACGAGCTGCGCCCCTTCAACGCCTTCGTCAAACCGGCCTGGTATGCCGACGGCGTGGCCATCCTCAAGGAACTGAGCCGCCTGGGTATCGAATCGGAAGTATATCGCGAGAAAGCGCGCATCCTGGACTGGCAGCGCAAGAAGACCACCCAGAAGGTAAACCTGTACGAAAAGGTGCAGATTCCGGGATACCAGGAGGCCATCCGCAAGATCAAACGGTATATGGAGGATGAGGAAAACCTTTCCAAGGCTTCCCAGAAAATTGTCAAGAGCCGTCATGCGGCCGAAGAAGAGGAGGAAGAGCTATGATCGATAGAATGACCCGCTATTCCTTCATTCTGCTGAATGGAGAAGAGACCGCCTTCCTGGAGCAGCTTCAGGAGGTGGGTCTGGTAGATATCACGCGGAGCGCCAAGCCCATAAACGAGGACTCCCAGAATATGACCGAGGAGATCGAGCTCATCAGCTCGCTGATCCAAGGTGTTGAGCGTCTGGAGCTTCCGGCCGATACCCAAGC
>CADCCI010000041.1:45008-53943 GCA_902799895.1 uncultured Bacteroidia bacterium
AGGCCGTGGAGGAAACCCGCGTCTGGGGAGAATTCGACCCGGCCCGCCTGGAGATCCTCTCCGAAGCTGGCGTTCCCGTCCATTTCCATGCCCTCAGTGCCAAGCAGTTCGACGAGAACTGGCTCCAGGAATATGCCTTGTGCATCATCCAACAGGTCAAGGGCATCGTCTATTTCGTCGTGACCGGAGAAGACGGTCTGCCCGGCGAAATCCCCGCCCCTTCCGGAGACTGGAAGAAGATGGAGAAAGAACTGGCCGAAAAGGAAGCTAAGCTGAAACGCCTTCAGGGTGAGTCGCTTACCATTAAGAACAAGCTCCCGCAGCTCAAGGCGATGCTGGCCGATGCCTATACCCGTCTGGACCGGTGCCTGGCTCAAGAGGCTGCGGTTCCGGCAGCGGAAAACACCCTCCTCACCCTGGAAGGCTATGCCCCCACGGAGGATGACGACACGGTCACGGCTGCCCTCGACAAGGCCGGCGTCTTCTACCTGAAAGAAGCCGCCGAGGCCCCGCACAATCCGCCTATCCGCTTCAAGAACAACAAGTTCGTGAAGATGTTCGAGGTCCTGACCGACATGTACGGCCGCCCGGCTTATGACGGATTCGACCCCACGCCCTTCATCGCGGTCTTCTTCCTGCTGTTCTTCGCCCTGTGCATGGGCGATGCCGGCTATGGACTGGTCCTGATCGGCATCGGACTGCTGCTGAAGAAGGTTCCGTCCTTCAAGGACCTGGCCCCGCTGGTGGTGACCCTGGGCGCCGGAACGGTGGTGGTGGGATTCTTCCTGCACACCTTCTTCTCCATCGACATTGCCGAATGGCCCGTGTTCGCCCCCTTCCAGAAGGTTTTCCTTCCGGCGGAAATCGGCGGTTTTGCCGGCGGTATGGTCCTGTCTATCATAATAGGTATCCTGCACATCTGCCTGGCCATGGTGGTGAAAGCCATCTACGCCGTCAAGGTCAAGGGATTGTCCGCCTCGCTGGGAACGCTCGGCTGGACGCTGCTCATCGTGGGCGGCGTGCTGGTGGGCGGTTTCGCCCTGGCCGGCGTCCTGTCCCTGGAGGTTACCAAATGGATCATCATCGTCCTGGGCATTGTTTCCGCCCTGGGTATCTTTGTCTTCAATGACCCGGAGCGCAACAAGCTTGCCAACATCGGAGTGGGCCTGTGGGACACCTACAACACCGCTACCGGCCTCCTGGGCGATGTCCTGAGCTACCTGCGCCTCTATGCCCTCGGCCTGGCCGGCGGCATGCTGGGCATGGCGTTCAACGACATGGGCAGGATGGTCCTCGGAGACGGCTCCAACCTTGTCTTGTGGCTCCCGTTCCTGCTGCTGGTGATCCTCGGGCATACCCTCAACATCGCGATGTGCGCCCTGGGCGCCTTCGTCCATCCCCTGCGACTCAACTTCCTGGAGTTCTTCAAGAATTCCGGCTACGAGGCCGCAGGCCGCAATTATCATCCCCTGAAAAAACAATAAACAAATAAAAATCAAATCATTATGGAACAAGTACTCGGTTATCTCGGACTCGGACTCGTCCTCGCACTTGCAGGAATCGGATCCTCCATCGGAACCACCCTCGCCGGCAATGCCGCAGAAGGCGCCCTCAAAAACAAACCGGAAGCCTCCGGTAGCTACATGGTGCTTTCCGCCCTCCCGGCCACGCAGGGTATCTATGGCTTTGTGGCCTTCTTCATCATGCTGGGCAAGTACACCGGCGGTGAAATCAGCGGCGCCCTCTGCTTCGGCATCGGCCTGAGCGTAGGCCTTGCCTGCCTGCTTTCCGGTATCCGCCAGGGCCAGGTTTGCGCCAACGGTATCGTGGGCGTTTCCCAGGGTCATGACGTATTCACCAATACCCTGATTTACGCCGCTCTCCCGGAGTTCTACGCCATTCTGGGTCTGGTAGGCGCCATCATGGCCAAATAAGGTATGACACTGATCAAATCTATCTCCGGTATCCGGGGAACCATCGGTGGGGAGCCGGGCCAGGCCCTGACCCCCATCGATGTCGTTAAGTTCACAGCCGCCTATGCGGCCACCCTGCCCCAGCGGAAAAGCGCCCCGAACGGCGAACGCTACAAGATTGTGGTGGGCAAGGACGCCCGTATCAGCGGTGATATGGTGGAACACCTGGTCGTAGGCACCCTGGTGGGCTGCGGCATCGACGTGGTCAAATGCGGCTTCGCCTCTACCCCCACCACGGAAATGGCCGTCCTCTTTGCCGAGGCCGACGGCGGTATCATCCTCACCGCCAGCCACAACCCGCGCCAGTGGAATGCCCTTAAACTCCTGAACGACAAGGGAGAATTCCTGACCGCCGCCGAAGGACAGGCTGTCCTGGATCTCGCGGAGAAGGAAGACTTCTCCTTTGCGGAGGTGGACGACCTGGGCACCATCGAGGAAGAAGACTTCACGGACAAACACCTGGACGCCGTCCTGGCGCTTCCGGCCGTGGATGTGGAGGCCGTCAAGGCTGCCCATTTCACGGTGGTGGTGGATGCCGTCAACAGCGTGGGCGGCATCATCATGCCCCGCCTTCTGAAACGGCTGGGCGTGAAGTGTATCGGCCTCAACTGCAACCCTACCGGCGATTTCGCCCATAATCCCGAGCCCCTTCCCGCCAACCTGGTGGACCTCTGCCAGACCGTGGTGAAGGAGAAGGCCGACCTGGGCGTGAGCGTGGATCCGGATGTGGACCGGCTGGCCTTCATCTGCGAGAACGGGGAACCCTTCGTGGAAGAATACACCCTTGTCAGCGTGGCCGATTACCTCTGCGAGCGCGCCCGGAAAGAGGGCAAGCCCATCGCCACGGTGAGCAACCTCTCCTCTACCCGCGCCCTGCGGGATGTAACGGAGAAGCACGGCGGCAAGTACTACGCGGCAGCCGTGGGTGAGGTGAACGTAACCACCAAGATGCACGAGGTGAACGCCCTTATCGGCGGCGAAGGCAATGAGCAACCTCGCCCATAAGAAGATGAAGGTGAGCGAACTGAAGCAGACCTACCCGCAGTATTTCATTGCCAAGAACAAGATCCAGCTCAGCGACAGCGCCCTCATCGGAAAGATCCTGGACCAGCTGAAGGTCATCTACGCCAAAGAAGATGTCAATACCATCGACGGCGTGAAGATCAGTTTCGAGCAGAAAAAACAGTGGGTCCATCTGCGTAAATCCAACACCGAACCCATCATCCGCATCTATGCCGAGGCCGGTACCATGGCCGAGGCGGAAGCCCTTGCGAACGAGGTGATCGGGGTGGCCAACCGCATTATCGGCTGATGTTTTCGTTCCGGACCACACCGCTGGAGGACCAGCTGGACAGAGCCCTGATGGACGGCAAGGTGGGGTGCTTCTGCACCCAGAACTGCTGGGACACCGCACGGGGACGTTACCTGTACGACCTGTTCCGGCAGCGCGGCAACCTTGCCGCCCTGTTCATGCCCGAGGGAGCCGAGCTTACGCCCGGCACCAACCACATCGTCTTTGAGGTTGACCGGCTGAAAGACCTGCATGCCGTCGTCGTGGAAATCCAGGACGCCGGCGCCCGGTATTTCAACTACACCAAAGACGTCTTCCGGCTGATGGAATGCCTGAACGGCCTGGGAGATGCCTCCCCCGCCCTCTATGTGGTAGACCATATCAACCCGGCCGGACGCTACGTGGAAGGCACCATGCCCGCGGGTCCCGTGGAGCCGCATACGCCCAAGGTGGCCCACCGGCACGGCCTTACGCTGGGAGAACTGGCCACGCTGTACTACAACGAGATTGGCGCCCGCTTCCCCCTGCATATCGTATCGGCCCTGGCGGGAGCCCAGGCCCGGCAGATCCTGCCGTGGACCATCGCCCCCGCATCGGATATCCCCGGGATGTTCACGTGCGAGATGTACAGTGGCGGCGGCCTGTGGAACAACACCACCATCACTCCGGGCATCGGCACGGCACGGCCATACGAGTATTTCGGGGCCCCGTTCATCAAACCGAATACGCTGGAAACCGTTCCCGCCCCGCAAGGCGTGCTTATGCGCCCGTGTACCTTCACCCCGGCTGCCGGGCGGTACCAGGGCGAGCGCTGCGCGGGCTGGCAGATCATGCTGGAACCGGGAGCCGAGTACCACTCGCTCCTGCACACCCTCCAGTTGATGCGTTTTCTCTCCGAACGATACTCGCAGTTCGAGTTCACGGAAGGCTTCCACGCCAAGCTGGCCGATCCGGTCCTGGAGTCCTACCTCCGGGGCGACATCTCTTTCCAGGAGGCTCGGGAGCACGTAAAACTGGAAGAACAGAAATGGATTCGCAAGGCCAAACGCTTCTCCCTGTACGACGACCAGCCCTATCGCATCAAATAGCAAGAAAAATTGCGGGAAAGAGTTGGAAATGCCGAAATAAGTCCGTATATTTGCGGCCCGATTTGGAAACAAAATTTAATTTTTATAGCAATGAAGAAAGGAATTCATCCCGAAACCTACCGTCTTGTAGCTTTCAAGGATATGTCCAATGAAACGGTGTTCATCACCCGTTCCTGCGCCGAAACCAAAGAGACCCTTATGGTGGACGGTGTTGAGTACCCGGTTGTCAAGGTGGAAATCTCCAACACTTCCCACCCCTTCTATACGGGCAAGGTCAAGCTCGTGGATACCGCCGGTCGCGTGGACAAATTCTACCAGCGATACAAGAGCCGTCAGAAATAATTCTGGCAGAAAAGGTTACAAAAGCGGCTACCCCGAGTGGGCAGTCGCTTTTTCATAGAAAGACCCATGAAAGCAATCGGTACTATCCTCCTGTTGATTTGTTCCAACGTCCTCATGACGCTGGCCTGGTACGGACACTTGAAACTGCAGCAGATGAAGGTGACGGACAACTGGCCCCTCATTGGCGTCATCCTCTTTTCCTGGGGTATCGCCTTCTTTGAATACACCTTTATGGTGCCCGCCAACCGGATGGGCTTCGCGGAGAACGGCGGTCCTTTCTCGCTCATCCAGCTGAAAGTGATCCAGGAAGTGATTACCTTGACGGTTTTCACCGTCGTCGCCCATTTCCTGTTCCAGGGACAGACCTTCCATTGGAACCATTTTGTGGCTTTCGGCCTGCTGGTCCTGGCCGTTTTCTTCGCTTTTTTGAAGTAGGATGCCCAGAAAAATTTGGAGATAAGATTTTTTTGCGTACCTTTGTATTCCCAAACCAAACGCTCGGTTCGTATAACGGTTAGTACTCAAGATTCTCAATCTTGCAATAGGAGTTCGATTCTCCTACCGAGTACCCAGACGGTGGCCCTTCGGTCACCGTTTTTTATGCCGAAATCACGCCGCTGGCGAGGACTTCGTCTCCGTCGGAGAGGGCGGCGATCCTGCAGGGGCTGGCGATACCGGATGCGGACCCGGTAACGTCGCATCCCGCCAAGGGCCGGAAGACCACCGGGACGGACCTCGTGTATTTCTTCCGGTAAAATACGCAAACAACTGCGCGACAACCCCTTATGTGTATGGCCTTCACCCACGTAAATCCGGTTGGAAGGGATGTCTGTAGCCAGGACGAAAAGGCTGTCCTTGTGCCCGCCGATGTTCAGGCCCTTGCGCTGCCCCACGGTGTAGAACTGTGCGCCGTCGTGGGTGCCCACAATCCTCCCGAAAGGGTTCTCCTTCCAGCGGGTCTTGCGCACATGCTTCTTACCGCTGCGGTAGGTCTCCGTCTCAAAGGGAATGTCGTAGTGCAGCGGGGCGGCCAGCAGGGCCAGGTCTTCCTCCGTCAGGGCCTCCAGCCGGGCGGGATCGTAGACGTTGCGGGCTGCGGCAGCCGTACATTTATCTTCAGAAATATAACTGGTTACGGCATGGAAATCCGTTCCGGCGGCCACCAGGGAGGTCAGCCGTTCCACCTGGCGGGTGTAGAGCGGATCGGAAGCATACCAGGCGTCGTAGACTTCCACCACCTCTCCCGGAACGCTCTTGAGCTGCTGCTGCAGGAAGACCGGCAGGTCCACCTTTCCCACAAAGCAGATGCCCTGGGAGTCCTTTTTATCGGCCGACGGCAGGTCGGCCTCCGCGGCCAGGGCCCTAACCTCCTTCTTGAGCAGATGGCCGATGGGAAACATCGCCTTGGAAAGCTGGTCCTGGGTAAGCTGGCACAGGAAATAGCTCTGGTCCTTGCCCGGATCCACCCCCGCCAGCAGGCGGAAGGACCCGTCAGGAGCCTGCTCCCGGCGGCAATAGTGGCCGGTGGCCACGCAATCGGCCCCCAGGCGGGCTGCCGCCTTCAGAAAGGCATCGAACTTGATTTCCCGATTGCAGAGGACATCGGGATTGGGCGTGCGGCCGCGGGCATATTCATCGAACATGTAATCCACCACGCGGGCCCGGTATTCCTTGCTCAAATCCACGAAATAGAACGGGATGCCGATTTTGCGGGCCACCATCTCGGCCACGAAGCGGTCTTCTTCCCACTCGCAGTCACCGTGCAGGGTGCCTTCCGTGTCGTGCCAGTTCTGCATGAACATGGCAAAGACATCGTACCCCTGCCGCTTGAGCAACAGGGCCGCGACGGAAGAATCCACGCCTCCGGATAAACCTACGCATATTTTCATCTGCAATCCGTACCTATTATTGATGCAAATATAGATAAAAAACACTATATTTGTAAGAATTCAATAACTGAAAAAGGATATGAGAAACACGAATTGCGTTATCCGCTACCGCGAATACGATTCCCTGGAAGAGCTCGAACCCAAGGACCGGGCCCTGACCGAGGCGGCCATCGAGGCGCAGAAAACATCGTATGCCCCTTATTCTCAGTTTAATGTGGGAGCAGCCGTCCGTCTGGAAGACGGGACGGTGGTGAAGGGTTCCAACCAGGAAAACGCCGCGTCTCCGGCCGGCTTGTGCGCCGAACGGACCGCCATGTTTGCCGCCAGCGCCCAGCATCCGGGACTGGCCATGGAAAGCATTGCCATTGCGGGAGGTCACCGTTATACCATTACCGAACAGCCGGTGAGTCCGTGCGGTTCCTGCCGCCAGGTCATGTCGCAATACCAGCGCAAATCCGGCGTTCCCATGTCCATCATCCTGTACGGAACGGACAATATCAAGGTTTTCGACCGCGTAGAGGATATCCTCCCCTTTATTTTTGATTCGCTGGAAACGAAGAAGTAAGCCATGAAGGAATTTTGGCAAATCATGCTGCGCTATGTGGCGCCCTATAAACGGTTCCTGGGCGGAGCCGTCATCATGAATATCCTGTCGGCGGTCCTGAACATTTTCTCGTTCGCCCTCATCATCCCCATGCTCAAAATCCTGTTCGGACTGGAGCAGGGAACCTACGAGTTCATCCCCTGGGATGCCGCCGGAACGGACCTGATGGGAAAACTCACCAACAACTCGTATTACTATGTGACCGAGTTTTCGCAGACCATCGGCGCCTCCAAGGTCCTCCTGCTGCTCTGCCTTTTCGTGAGCGTGGCCACCATCCTCAAGACCGCCTGCTATTTCGGCGCGTCCGCCGTGATGATCCCCATCCGCACCGGCGTGGTGAAGGACATCCGCATGGAAATCTACAACAAGATCCTGAGCCTGCCCATCGGCTTTTTCTCCGAAGAGAAGAAGGGCGACATCATCGCCCGCATGAGCGGTGACGTGCAGGAGGTGGAGAATTCCATCACCAGTTCCAGCGAGGTCCTCATCAAGTTCCCCATCCTGATTATCTTCTACTTCGGCACGCTGCTCTTTATCAGCTGGCAGCTGACGCTGTTCACCATCATCTTCGTCCCCGTCATGGGTTGGATCATGGGCGTTATCGGCAAACAGCTCAAACGCGGCTCGCTGGAAGCCCAGGCCCTCTGGAGCGACACCATGTCGCAGGTGGAAGAGACCCTGGGCGGCCTTCGTATCATCAAGGCCTTCAATGCCGAAAAAGGCATGTCCGGCCGCTTCGACGGGGTCACGGGGGCCATGCGGCGCAAACTGAACCGCGTCACCATCCGCCAGGCTTCGGCCCACCCGGTGAGCGAGTGCCTGGGTACCATCATGATCTGCATCGTGCTCTGGTTCGGCGGTACCCTCATCCTTTCGGACAACGCCCCCATCGATGCCCCGACCTTCATCTACTACATGGTCATCCTGTACAGCGTCATCAACCCGCTGAAGGAGTTCTCGAAAGCCAGCTACGCCATTCCGAAGGGTCTGGCATCCATGGAACGCATCAACAAGATCCTGGAGGCAGACAATTCCATCCAGGAGCCCGAAAAACCCGCCAAGCTGGACGGTTTCCGCGAGAAAATCAGCTTCCACGATGTGCATTTCAGCTACAACGACAGCCGGCAGATCCTGTTCGATATCGACCTGGATATCGAGAAAGGAAAGACCGTCGCGATCGTGGGTGAATCGGGTGCCGGGAAATCCACGCTCGTGGACCTGATTCCGCGTTTCTATGATCCCTCGAAGGGAAAGATTACCATCGACGGTACCGATATCCGCGACCTCCGTTCGGCCGACCTGCGGTCCATGATGGGCATCGTGAACCAGGAGCCCATCCTCTTTAACGATACCATCTTCAACAACATCGCCTTCGGCGTGGAGGGTGCCACCATGGAACAGGTGGTAGAGGCGGCCAAGGTAGCCAACGCCCACGAATTCATCATGGAGAAGGAGGAGGGTTACCAGACCAATATCGGCGACCGGGGCGTCAAGCTTTCGGGCGGCCAGCGGCAGCGGCTTTCCATTGCACGCGCCATCCTCAAGAACCCGCCCATCCTCATCCTGGACGAGGCTACGGCTTCGCTGGATACGGAATCGGAGCGTATCGTACAGGAAGCGCTGGACCACCTGATGTCCACCCGCACCACCATTGCCATCGCCCACCGGCTTTCCACCATCAAGAATGCCGACGAGATTATCGTCATGAAAGAGGGTCGCATCGTGGAACGCGGCCGTCACGACGAGTT
>CADCCI010000042.1 GCA_902799895.1 uncultured Bacteroidia bacterium
TGGAATGCCGGCAGTACCGTCAGCCTGTCTCATCTGTTCGGCTTGCTCCGGCTTAATTTTACCGGCACGGCCACCGTGGGGCAGATCGTGGTTTCCGAAAACGATCCGTCCGTTATCCTTTGGGGACGTTGCCGTGCGCAGGTAAACGTTTCCGACCATACGATTGGAGCCGTGGAGATAACCAATACCGAGGAGTCCCGTAATACGGTGAAGCTGATTTGCAATGCCGGTGTACCCCTGGGCAGCGAACCGAAGGAGTTTTACATTGTAGCGCCTCCGGGAGCTTTCTCCAAAGGTTTTACGTGCACGGTTTACGATACGAATCTTGCCCCCATCAGCAGCATAAGTACCAATGCGGACTGCACAATCAAGCGCGGTTTCGTTTCCGATATGGAGGCGGTCAATCCGGAAGAGACGCTTTTCAGCGGCGGCAAGGGTACGGAGGCGGAACCATATTATATTGCAACGGCTCAGGACCTTGTTAAATTGTCGGAATACACCAATGGCTCCGAGGCCGCCAAGTTCACCGGTGCTTTCTACAAGCAGACGGCAACGATTGATATGGCCGGCAGCACGTTCACGCCGGTCGCCCAGGACGGAAGCTTTACCGGAAGCTACGATGCCGACGGATACAGCATCAAGAACCTGAAGATCGCGTCCGAGGTCCAGAAGCCGGCCGGCTTCATTGCCAAGGCAGAAGGCGCAACGCTCAAGAACCTCAAGCTGGAGGAAGCGAATGTGGACAGTAAATACGTTTACTGTGGCGCTTTGGTGGGATATGCAACGTCTTGTACCATAGAGAATTGTACGGTTTCCGGCCAGGTGCGTGAGTATGTGAGCGGGATTACCATCGGCTCCGATGCCAACAGCGGTTATTCCGGAGGATTGGTGGGATGGATGGACGAGACCACGCTCCGGAAGTGTACCCTGGAAGGAGAAGCCACTTTCTATGGGAAGTTCAGCGGCGGCTGCGTCGGCTATGCCAAGAATTCCACCATCGAAGAATGCCGCGTAACCAAGGGACATACCGTCAATGTTTACTACCACTGGGCAGGCGGTGTCGTTGGAAAGGCCGAAGGGGCCAACACGCTGATAAAGAACTGCTCGTTCGAGGGCAACCTTACCAATACGGGTTACATCCTCGGCGGAATTGTCGGCCAGGTTATGGGCGGCTGTGTCGAAGGGTGTGTGTTCGGAAGCTATGGCAACATGGGATCCGACAAGTATTTCGTGGGCGGTATTGTAGGAGCCGCTGTTCCGACAGCCGAAGTGGTCATTGACAAATGCGCTTCTTATGGCGTAGTCAAGGGCCAGTACTCCGTGGGTGCGGTGGTCGGCTATACCGGATTCCTGACCAGCGCTCCCGGGAAGGTGTCCGCTGCCACCAAGCCTGTGACCATCTCCAACTGTGCTTCGATCGGTGCGGAAGTGACGGCAACCGGTAATAACGGAGGTTCCAATGCCTACTCCCTTGTCTCCGGACTCTGCGGCTGGACACACGGCGAGAGCAAAACCACCATCAAAGGCTGCTATGTCGCTTCCGCTCTGATCCAGACCACTTCCGTCGGCAACCGGGGCGGCCTTGCCGGCATCAGCGGCTACCAGAACTGTACCACAACCACGGTGTACGAGAACTGCTACACAACCCTTACACCTGCTACTGTCCTCAACCGCGGTGAAAAGGTAACGGAGGTTAGCGGAGATTGCTTCTTCGGTGCGATCTATGCCCGCTGCACCCAGCCGACCACGGTCCGCAACTGCTTCTGGGATGAGTCGATGCAGAAGATCGGCCCGGCCGAGGGCAAGACGACCGAAACCGGCAACCAGTCCCTGACCACGGCCCAGCTTTCCGACGGGACACTCCTTGCCAAATTGCAGGCCTCGGCCAACGGGACCACCTGGATTGCCGGCCCCAACGGTCTCCCTACCATTGAAGGCCTTCCGGCCGATCCGAATGTCAAGCCCAAGGCGTCAAAACGCCTGAGCATAATCGGTGACTCCATCTCTACTTTCAAAGGATGGATTCCCGGCGGCTATTCCGCTCACTATCCGGCAACCGACGGTACACTCACTTTGGTCAATGAGACTTATTGGTATCGTCTTGTGCACGATTATATGAAGAATTGTGAGTTTGATACCAACATCTCCTTCTCCGGTTCCACGGTAACCAACACGACCGATGCCAACTACAAAGCCAAATATGGTACGGCCACCAACGCCTGGTTCAAGAAAGACTTCACGACCCGCTTTGCGGAGTGCGGCGGTATGGGACGTCCGGATATCATCTTGATTCACGGCGGTACGAACGACTGGGCCCACAATGCCGATCCGCTGGCCCCCGGCGTGGCAATCCGCAATGACGCGTCCAATATTTACGGCGGTACCAAGCCTTCGGATGCTATTATGACTTCCATCTATGCCACGGCCGATGCCGCCAAGACGCGCAGCGCCATTAACGCCCTGCCTGACGGATCCTTCTGCGAGGCTTATGTCAAGTTGCTCTGCCAGATACGCGAACGCTATCCTCAATGCAAGGTGGTGTGTATCATCGGTGACTACCTGAGCCAGAGCATCGAACAGTCGATAATCGAAATTGCCGGCCACTATGGCGCCAAGACGGTGAACCTGTTCCGCGTGAACGGTTTCAACGACCTGGGAGGCTACAGCCCCTCGACGCTGTCCAACAAGGGCTCGCAGCCCAATATGCCCAAGCACGACTACAGCGGCGATGTGGGCGGCTGCCATCCGGGCTCTCAGGCGATGAAGTTCATGGCCGAAAAGATTTACACCGAACTTGGCACTTGGCTCGAAGAATAACAGCAGTTGTGGTTATTTAATGAAAAAATAGTTATATTTGTCCGAATTGACATTTAATAACATTATCATAACGTTATGATTTACTTTAAGTTTTATGTTGCGCCGCAGGTGGAGGATCTCTGCCTGGAGGTGGAAAACGGTCTTCTGGCCCAGTCCGCGACGGGTGAAAACTCGACGCCGGGCAACGGTCTGTGGGATGACGAAGATTAATAAATTCTGAAGCCATGAGAAAGAACGTTTTCATTCTGGCTGCCGCCGCGCTTCTGTTCGCGGGCTGCGCCAAAGAAGTGGCCGAAAAGTTCGAGACCGCTTCGTACAACACGACCATCAGCGCCGTTATTGACGGAGCTGATACGAAGGCTGCTCTGGCCGACGAAGGTACTTTTACCTGGCAGGAAGGCGACAAGATTGCCGTCTATACCTCTGCCAATGCGTTCAAAACTTTCACGCTGACGGATGGTGCCGGAACCAATAAGGCCCACTTTGGCGCCGATTTGGCCGACGGTGGTTACCCTTCCTGAAACTTACACGTATGAAGGTGCCCAGACCAATGTGCCCATGACGGGTGCGCTGGACGACAAAGGAATCCTTGCTTTCAAGCAGGTTGGTGGTGTGGTGAAATTCTCGGTTACCGGTATTCCGGACGGTGCGTCCAAACTGTTGGTTTCCGCCAAGGCTGCCAGCCTGACCGGTACCTACAGCACAAAGAACAGCGCCGCCATCGTGGCCAAGGAAGCCGAATCCTCCACGGTGACCATCAACTTCACCAAGACGGCTGATGCCATGGACTTCTACCTGCCGGTTCCGACGGGTACGTTCAAGAGCGTCGCAGTCTCCCTCCGCAAGGCGGATGATTCCGTTATTTCCGAGAAGACGTCTACCGCCGATAATGTCATCGAACGCGGTACGTTGCTGAAGATGCCGGCCATTTCGCTTTCCGGCGAAGGCAGCATCGCTACGGCAGACCAACTGATCGCTTTGCTGACCCAGTTGGACAAGACCCTCTCTCCGGATACGTATGAGGCGGCTATCGCTTCTACGGAAGGAAAGACCTGGCAGTTGGTGGCCGATATCGACCTGGCCGGTAAGACGGTTCCCGTTGCTGAGGGCTTCAAGGGCTCGATTGACGGAAACGGCCATGCGCTCAAGAATTGGACCAACAACGGCAAGCCGCTCTTTGCGAACAATGCCGGTGCTATCAAGAACCTGGTCTTCGACAAGTCCTGTGTCCTGACCATCCCTTCCACGCTCACCAACTTTGGTGTGCTGGCAAGCCTCAATACCGGTAATATCACGGCTGTTGTCAACAATGCGGACATCACCGGAACCAATATTACGATCGGCGGTGGCCGTCTGGGTGGCCTCATCGGTTGGGCCAATGCAGAGGGTCTTGGTCGTGGTATTGTGGTCAAGGACGTCGTGAACAATGGCAAGATTACCGTTACTACCGAGGCCAATACCGGCGGTACGCAGTATGTTGGCGGTGTTATTGGATCGATTGGTAATTCCGCCGAGAATGTTTTGAAGAACTGCGAGAACAACGGCGACATTACCGTTACCTGCACGGGTACGAATACCAAGAACTTCTACTTCGGCGGTGTCGCGGGTGGTACCACCAATGGTTCCGGTAACGTCCAGCTCAAGAATACGGGTAACGTTACCTTTACCTGCGGAGGTCATGAAGCCGCTCTCTGCCTGGCCGGTATCTCGAGTTACACGACGGGTGTCCTGACCAATTGCGAGAATACGGGTAAGATTACCTATGCTTCCGCGGGATCCCTGAAGGCGACCTTTGTTGCCGGTATTGCCGGATACTTTGCCAGCAATACCATGTCCGGTTGCGTGAACAAGGGCGATGTGTCGGTTACCGCCGTTCGTATCAACGGCCGTAACGGTATCGGTGATATTGCTCAAAATAGTTCTACCAAATTGTATACTTGTTATGTTGGAACGAATGGTATTACTGCTGGTTTGACGACAGGTGGTTTGGTTTCCGCCACGGGTAAGAATCCGGTATTTGAGAATAGCGAGAACTATGGCAAGGTTAGCGTGGAGTTAACCAATCCTTCCAATTCGGATGGTACCCATACGGCCGCCCGTCCTTCCGTCGGTGGTCTGGTGGGAGACTGCTCCGGCCCGATGACGGGTTGCAACAACCATGGCGATGTCTCGGTCAAATTGGGTAACGGAACCATCTTCAAGGCCAAGAATGCCGGCTATACCTTCTATGTGGGTGGAATTGTTGGTTCTGGTTATAACTTCTGTGGTGCAACCTCGAGTGGCGGTACGGATACCAATAAACTCAACAAGTTTACTCTTACCAATTGCAACAACAGCGGTAACGTATCGTATGTTTCGTACAACGACCATACCACGAACAATGCCGTTGGCGGTATTTGTGCCTGGCCGGGTTCCGAGGATAGTACTACTCCGTATATCGCCACAAACTGCCACAACACCGGAAATATTACGGTAGAGGGTGAAAAGATCAAGATCCGCACGGGCGGTGTTCATGGTGGCACGGGCCGTATGAATGGTTGCTCGAATACGGGTACCATCACGGTTGTTAACACCCTTGCCGTAGGTTCCGATGGCAAATTGGGTTCGGTCGCCGGCAGTGTTGCGGGCTTCCAGTCCCAGGCTCATACGTTCTCCAACTGCTTTGCCGGTGGTACCGTCGAGTCGAAGTGCACGATTGCTGCGATGGGTGGCTTGGTTGCCAACCTGGGCAATGTGGAATTTAGTGGTATGGATGGCTGTGCTGCGAACTGCACCCTGATTGGCGGTCCTGACGGCCTGACGGGGTTGATTGTCGGTAAATTCAATGGTACTGACAAGCCCATTACGTTGGGTACGGAGGAAAGCATGATCCAGATTGCCGGTACGGTGAACGGAAACAAGGTGACGACCGAGAACGTGGCTACCTATTTCTGCGGCCAGACCGGTTTCAATCCTGAGAATCATACGGTTTACTATGTGTTTGACGGGAAGTGCTACAAGAATGCAGACCCGATCTCCGGTTTTGTAGAGAACCTTGCCGAGAAGAAATTCACCTATGCCGGCCGGACCTACCCGCTGGTCAAGCTGGCCGATGGTAAATGGTGGATGGCCGCTCCGCTGGCTTATGTGCCTGCCGGAAAGACCGTTTCTGCCGATCCTACGGCGGATGCCGGTATCTGGTATACCTATACCATTAAAGATAAAAAGGCTTATCCCTCGTACTCTACCGATAAAGGTTTTCTGTATGATTTTGCTACGGCGTTGGGAGTGGATCAAAAAGATATTACTTATGGAACGCAAAGCACCTGGCAGGAGGGAAATTATAGGAGTTTCGAAGGTGCTCAGGGTATTTGCCCTCCCGGCTGGTACATCCCGACCCGTGCAGATTATCTGAAACTTGTCGGTAACTCCAACAAAGATATGGGCGGCGCTGCGATCGATGACGATACTGCGCTTTACTACGAAAAGGCCTATAAGGGTTCTTCTGTTACCCGCTTTAATGCTGAAGGATGGAACTTTTCTTTCCTCGGAGCCCGTAACAAGACCAGTACGACTGCTACCGGAGCCTACAATACGACAGATATCAATGAGAGCAAATGTACCGTTCCCGAATGGTATGGCAAATGTGCGCTGAATCAGATTATGACATCCTCTGCCTATTGCCCCAATGCTGCTGGTACAAGCTTCCAGATATTTACGCTGATGTCCACATTTACATCCGCATATCCGGAAGGTCGTCTAATGTTGAGTTATGCCCAGTTTGTACAGGGCGTTGAACTCCGTTGCGTCCGCAAAGCTACCGAATAAGTCTGCATTACATTTTTCCTAAAAACTAGGATATTCTTTTTTAATAATCGCCGTTCTACAATAGTAGGACGGCGATTATTTATATTATCCGTGTAAATATTGTTTACACGGATAGGTATACCGAACTTCGTGATTTAGAAATCATATAAGGTTTCTTTTGATTTATGTTAGTAATTTTACTATCATTCGAGGAGGTTAATCTGGAATTCTATTACGACATTCCTTCGTTCCTCCAAGATTATGCATACGCATTTACGCTTGCTGGGCTTCAACGCATCACGGGCGTGAACCAGAAGCAATTGGGTCACTATATAAGCGGCTACCGCAAACCTTCCAACAAGACCGTCAGAAAAATAGAGGACGGCATTCATCGCTTTAGCCAGCAATTGAGCGCTGTGCGGTTTGTGGATTATTAATAATTTATATGTATATTTGAACGCGAGAAAAAGAAATAATACTCAAACTATTATTAGTTATGATTCGTAAACAATATGTTGTGCCGCAGGCGGAGAATCTCTGTCTGGAGGCGGAAAACGGTCTTCTGGCCCAGTCCGGAACGGGTGAAAACTCCACTCCGGGCAACGGTCTTTGGGACGACGAACTTTAAAAATTCTGAAGCCATGAGAAAGAACGTTTTCATTCTGGCTGCCGCTGCGCTTCTGTTCGCGGGCTGCGCCAAGGAAGTGGCCGAACAGTTCGAGACCGCTTCGTACAACACCACCATCACTGCGGTGATGGAATCTGCTGACACCAAAGCCGCTCTGGCCGACGATGGTAAGTTTACCTGGCAGGAAGGCGACAAGATTGCCGTCTATACCTCTGCCAACGTTTTCAAGACATTCACGCTGACGGATGGTGCCGGAACCAACAAGGCCCAATTCGGCGGTGATCTGGCCGATGGCGAAACGGTAACCGAGGTGGCCGTTTATCCGGCCGTTCTGGCTCCGAAGTATGTAAGTGCTTCGAAGATTGAGGTAACCCTGCCTGAAAGTTATACCTACGAGGGCCCCCAGACCAATGTGCCCATGATTGCCGCTCTTAAGGGAAATGTGCTGGAATTCAAACAGATTGGTGGCGTGATCAAGTTCTCGTTCACCGGTATTCCCGACGGTGCGGCCAAATTGGTGACCAAGGTGGACGCCGGTATTACCGGAACGTTCGCTACGGCTCCGTTCAAGACGGGCCAGAATGTCCCGATTGTGATGAATGATGAGGTCGATGCGACGTCGGTGACCATCAACTTCACCAAGACGGGCGATGCCATGGATTTCTATGTGCCGGTCCCGACGGGAGAATACCAGGGAATCTTTGTGAGCATGCAGAAAGCGGACGGAACGGTTATCACCTCCAAAACGGTGAAGGCCAAAAATGTCGTTTCCCGCGGTACCCTGCTGTTGATGCCGGTGGTGGCCACCGTAACGGAAGGTAACATTGGCACCTATGAACAACTGGAAGCCTTCCTGGCCTCCGCTACGGCAGAGACGAAGGGTGAATTCCGTCTGGTAGCCGATATTGACTGCTCGGACAAGACGCTTTCCCAGGCTGCCGGTTTCGGAGGTGTCTTTGACGGTCAGGGTTATAAAATTAAGAACCTGATTTCCGACAAGGCCCTCTTTGCCACGAATGACGGAACCATCAAGGCCCTGTTTATTGACGAAACCTGCAAGTTCTCCAAGACGGTGACGGCGGCTACGGATGTCCGTCTGGCGCCGGTGGTTGTCCGGAACAACGGTACGCTGAAGCAGATTGTCAATGCTGCCGACGTTACCGTGACCGGTTTTGGCTCCAACACCATGTTTAATATGGCAGCCGGGATTGCGGCCGAATCCTATGGTCCGATATCCCAGTGCCTGAATCTTGGTGCGATTACCTATGATTCCAATGGGAATAAGTGCTATAGTGCCCAGGCTGCGGGTATTGTCGCCTTCCTGGGGGCAGCCATCTCCGGTTGCGAGAATTATGGCAATATTACGTTGACGGCGCCGTACGAGGCCAATTTGACCAATTACACTACCTGCACGCCGGCTCTCCCGTTAGAATTCTATGCAAACCCCGCAGCTTCTGCTGCCGGTATCGTAACGTATGCCGTTTCTTCGGCCGACAAGAAAGTCACGGTTACGGACTGCGCGAATTCCGGAAAGGTTTCCTTCTCGATGACGCAGATCGAAAAAGGAACGAAGAAATTGAACCGTATCGGTATTGCCGGTATTGTGGGCAATACGGGTGGTGATGTGACTGGTTGTACCAACGATGGCGACGTAGTGGTCGTGTTCACGACTTCAACACGCGATGGCTATAATGCTTATAATGCCATAATTCATGCTGCCGGTATTGCCGGAAACGATTACTATGTGACCGACCTGGGCCATGGCAGCTATGCCGACAATACCGTTATCTCCAATTGTACGAACAGGGGTGATATTTCCGTCGATTTCGATTCGTACAAGTCCAATTCCGCTATCGGCGGTATCTCCGGCTGGCCGGGTGTGGAAGACGCCCAGAAATACAACAAGATTGAAAATTGTGTCAACAAAGGCGATGTAACCGTGAGCGGCAGTGGAAAAAGCCGTACGGGCGGTGTCTGCGGTGGCGCCACGACCCTGTATGGTTGCATCAATTATGGTACCGTGACGAACAGCATGTCGGGTCCGAACAATACCGACGGGACCGTAGGCGGTGTGCTGGGTTATTGGACCTATGGCTACGAAATGGAGAATTGCGAATCGTATGGAAACGTTGTCAACAACGGGGAAGGGAATGTTTATGTTGGCGGCCTGGTCGGTTCCGCGGGCGCCCAGCCGGGCACCTTCGGCGTTTCCTGCGTGGTAAGTTGCTCGGTCTATTCCAAGGTGGACCGGAAGTTTACGGGCATTGTCTGCGGCCGTCTGAATGATGTTGGACAAACAGATCCGACCAAGTATGTTGCGCATGTGATTGGCGGAAAACAGAAAGGCAAGGCCGTTATGCTGAAGGATTGCTCCGTTACGGCCGGAGAGACGGTGACGAAGATAACGAATGCCAACAAAGATGAGTTCTCCTTCGGTTCCCAGACCTGGGACAAGGCGGTTGCCGATGAAGACTATCGTAACTCGAAGACCGTAAGTATAGAAATGAGCGACGGCGTTCAGTTCTCCGAGCACCTCGATGCCGGGTTCTTCATGTAC
This sequence comes from uncultured Bacteroidia bacterium, assembly GCA_902799895.1. GTDB lineage: Bacteria > Bacteroidota > Bacteroidia > Bacteroidales > UBA932 > Cryptobacteroides. The sequence continues at coordinate 9,789 of CADCCI010000042.1, forward strand.
GACAACAAGGAATACAAGGTGGTCAAACTGGCCGACGACCGTTGGTGGATGGCCGCACCGCTGGCCTATGTCCCCGCCGGTAAGACTGTTTCTTCTGATCCGGCAGAGGATGCCGGTATCTGGTTCTCCGAAGCGTTTGACGACGAAGGGAAGCCCGTTGCATCCATCTCGGACAAAGGATACCTGTACGATTGCTCCACTGCATTTGGAGAGACGGTCACGTACGCAAACTACGATTCCTTCGAAGGTGTCCAGGGTATCTGCCCTCCGGGCTGGTACATCCCGACCCGGGCCGATTACCTGAAACTGGTGGGCAATTCCAACAAGTCGGCAGACGGTCCGGCTGTTGATGACGATACGGCCGTATACTACGTGAAGTCCTACAAGGGATCCAACGTGGTTACCTTCAACAAAGCCGGTTGGAACTTCTCCTTCCTGGGTATGAGGACCAAGTCGAATGATTCCGCAACGGGCGAGTACAACAAGAACCGCTGTGGAACGAATAACATCTGCAATGCCCAGTTTACGGGAATGCCGGCCATGAACTGGATCATGACTTCTACGCCCTATCAACCGAATTCGGCCGGAACCAATATCCAGTTCTTCAGCCTGATGACCACCTTCACCGATTCGTACCCGGAGGGACGCCTGATGCTCTCCTACGCCGGATACAAATACGGCATGGAGGTCCGTTGTATCCGCAAGCCTACTGTCGAATAAGACTTGATTGCATAGAAAGAAGACCTGTCCGTCCGGGCAGGTCTTCTTTTTATTTCATCCGCTTGCCGAAGAGGTAGAATTTGTAGTCCCCGAACCAGAGGACACCCTCGCCGTCGAGGGCTGTGTAGCTGGTATAGAATGAGTTGCCGGTGTCGCGCGGCGAGAAGATTACCGGAGCAGAGAACCAGATGGGCTGCTGCGCCCCGGGAACGAAGGTCCCGTCGATCCGGAAGAGGGGACCGCGGTTCTGATAGGCGGTCAAGCCCTGGAAGTCGAAGGTGTCGTGCACCAGGGCGAAATACTTTCCGCTGTAGGCTTCGGGCCCGGCGTAGTCGTAGATGGGGCAGGGGGAACGCGGGTGCAGGATGGGCCGGCCGCCGTCGCGTTCGCGCAGGATTTGCGGAGCGGACCAGGAGCGGCCCCGGTCGGCGCTCACCGTCCAGACCGGATATCCCAGCGACGAGCGCATCAGGGCAAAGAGGCGGCCGTCCGGAAGGCCTACGATGGAGGCCTCCTCCAGGGCGGGCCCTTCGCGCGGGACATAGCCGTTCTCCGTGACCAGGTGGGTGGCGTCCAGGGAAGAACGTCCGCCCGAGAAGATGGAGAAACGGATGTCGCGCACCTGGGGGTCGTCGTCAATGTTTTCGAACTGCCAGAATTCCACCTTGCAGCCCGGACGTTCATCGTAGGGTGCCTGCCCGTGACGGGAGCAGCCCACGAGGAATTTGCCGTCCTCGCCCAGGCGCAGCGGGCGCTGCCAGTTGCACCAGGACGGGGGGATGGACGGATCGGCCGGGTCGGCATCTTCCCGGCTGGGGAAGGGGACCTGTTCGGGCTCGCTCCAGGTGAGCCCGGCATCGTCCGAATATCGGCCGTACATCTGCCCGCAGAGGTGTTTTTTTACCGTGGTTTCCTGGTTCCACAGACAGTAGAGGCGTCCGCTGCGCGAGAGCATCGGCTGCTGCCATCCGGCCACCGGGGTGGGATGCACGCGGTCGTGGGAGCCGGCCAGCAGGACCGGTTCGGTCCAGGAGCGGCCGCGGTCGGCACTGCGCGAAAAGACAATGTGCTCGTCCTCGCAGGCTTCGTGCGATCCCTGGGTCCAGAAGGCGTATAGCAGGCCGCGGGCCGGGTCGTCCAGTACGTGGAAGTGGTCGTTGAAGGTGTCGCCGATGGCAGAGAAATCGCGTTTGGATTCGTCGCGGGGCTGCTTGGGCGTATAGACCGTAAAGTCGTGCGGAATCACCAGGGAGTCGATGGAAGGGTCCGTATAGTGCCAGAAGAAGTGGTCCGGCCAGCGTTCGCGGAAGTGGCCCACGTCTGTGAAATGCTTCTCCCGGGCCTCTTCGGGGGTGGCATAGCGGTGGCAGACGTTCGGCGATTTCGAACCCATGGTCCATTGCGATTGCTGCGAGGCGTCCTGACCGGGGAAACCGGCCCACACCAAGCTGCCTTTCCGCGGTTCGAACCGTTTGTCCAGGACGAAAATGGTCGAAAGGACCGTGTTTTTCTGCCGCACGGGCGGGAGGGTGAGCAGCAGGGACAGGTCACGGCGGTGGATTTTCTTTTCCGGCCGGCGCGAGAAGGTGACCGAGTCGCCCAGGACGGCATTGCCGAAGATATACTCCTGCGCGAAGGCGTGGCGGCGCCGGTTCGAGCCGGCCAGGAGCGTCTTCGGGTCGGAATATGCCAGGCGGAAGTTAAAGGCCCCGTCGCGGCGGGGTTTGTACCAGCCTCTCCGGCGGGCGTATCGGACCAGGTCGGCGCTGCCGAGGAAATTCACCGTATCGGACAGGTCCACCTCCGTAATAACGTAGTAGTTGGGGATGGTCATGATTTCATCGTCCGGCACCCGGCGGGCCACCCAATGGCGTCCGCGGACTACCGAACAGACCCATCCCTCGTTGCGGTCGGCCAGCAGGTAAGAGCGGCCGGTATCGCTGTAACCGAATTCCTCCACCATCTTCCCGATGATGTGCACGCCCTCGCGGGCCGATCGGGCGTGACGCCCCACCGCATCGCGCACTTCGTAGCAGACACTCCCTTCGGCGCGGTCTTCCCGCGAAGCGCATCGGTCCGAGGCGATGCACACCCCGTACTCGTTCAGGTAGTGGTCGGCCGTGGCGTTGCCGGGGAACTCGAACCACAGGTAGGCCAGGTTGTCTTTTCCCGCCGGAACGTTGTAGATGTTCAGCATCTGTTCGCCGCCCGAATCCTCGTTGTGCGCCAGGTACACGCAGCTGTCGGTGGTGGCTTTGCGGCCGGCGATGACACCGAAGCAGTCGAAGGTGAGGCTTTCGCTGCGGCCTGTCCCACAGGAGACGGCCAACAGGGCAAGCAGCACCGCGCAAAACCCGTGGTGCCGGCGAAGAGGGGCGGACGAAATCATATTAGAAATACAGTTTAACGGCTGCGAGGGTGTACAGGCGATTCAGGTTGCCGGTATTCGCGGCACCGGAACGGTCGGTAGGACGGGCGCCCAGCCAGGCGGCTTCGGCACAGAAGGCCAGGTTAACATCCTGACCTACCGGGAAGGCATATTCGCCTTTGAATCCGGCCTTGATCCAGTCGGCCGCCAGAACCGCCAGGTTGTGCGGATAGAGGTCACGTGCGGGTGCGTTGGCTGCCCGGTGGCCATTGTATTCGTACGAACCGGAGAGGTTCTTGTTCGCTTCTACCGAGAGACCGCCCAGCAAGGAACCCTTGCGCAGGGCCCAACGCCGTTCGGCACCCAGGGCTGCCCGCAGGTTGTTGTATGCAAAGGAAGAGGCCGGAAGGGCATAGGAATCATCTTTCTTCTCCCAGCCCAGTTCGCCGTGGAGCTTCCACGTATAGACGTCCCCGTCCAGGACGAAACCGTCGTAGGCGAGGGTGAGTCCGACCGTCTTCAGGGCAACCTGGTCCAGCTCGTACCGGACCTCCCATTCGCCCGTGCCGGTATTCCAGCGGGTCGTGGGTTCGGTGCCGATGGTGCGGACCACCCTGGCATCCAGGGTAAGCTTATTCAGATAGCGCTCGCCGAAGAGGGCCTGGACCTTCAGGCCGCCCTCTTCATGGCGTGTGTTGCCGTGCGGCTTGGGCTGCGTAGGGCTTTCGCGGATGCGGGTGCTGTGGTAGGCATAGGAAACCTCGGCCAGCAGCTGCCAGCCATCGGAATAGCCATATTGCAGGGCACCGCCCCAGGTGTTGCAGCGGAAATACATCGTACTCAGGCCGCCGCCGCCAACCTGCTCGCCCACAAAGTTGCCCAGTCCGCGCATCAGGTACACTTTCTGGATTTGCTGGCTGTTGCTGATGGACGGGGTGGTCCGTTCTAAGGTATGGGAGTACAAACCGTTGAGGCCGATTTGGGAGGCGCCGGTCTTCCAGACCAGGCCGCGCTTGACCGTCACGGCGTAGTGGTACGATTCGGCACGCGGGTCAATCTGCCCTGCGGCAATCCTGTCTGCATAGTTGACATGTAGCCCGGCCGCCAGACGCTCGCCCAGGGGGACGGCCGCCTTGAATTCCATCTCGTAGCTCTGCTTTTTCCACTGGCCTTCCACCGAATCGGCTGCCGTGTACAGGAAGCGTTCGTCGTAAGGATAGTAGAGCAGGGTATTGAAGGAGGATTCTTTCTCGTTCACATTGTTGTAGCGGAAGTGGCCCCACAGGCGGACGGCGCCAATCTGGCGGGCGCCCTGGGTGTCGAACTGCACTTTGGCGGTATGCTCCCCGCTTTGCAGGGGCCGCCAGGAACCGTCTTCCCGGTCATATTGGGCAGATACCAGGTTGAACGTCTCCGGAGCCTGGATGACCAGGCCGGCGGCATTGCCGGAAGCCATCCAGAGGGTGCGGGCCTGGTTCAGGTCCAGCCAGGCGCGGTCATTCCGCTCCTGGGCCGCCATCAGGACCGCCAGCGACAGGAAGAAAAGGGATAAGGTGATTTTTCTCATGGCTCGTTCCTCCTATTGGGCTGTGTTCCAGGTACTCCACGCCGGACGCTTTACGCCGTAGCGGCGGATCTGCGGGGCATCGTTCACCGTAAAGTCATCGGTGGTATTGTTGGTATCCTGTGCGAAGGAGATTCCTCAGCCAGCGCCGACGTCTTATCAAACATTAACAATTCAGAAGAGTGACATTACTTTGCCGCTTCGTTACAGCGCAAATTTGAAAGGTACGTCTGATGTTACAATTACTCCTGGCATCCAGGACATCGGACTTCAAGACCTCTTGCCCATAGTTGTTGGCATGGTTGGATTCCAGGTATTCGCCGTCTTTGCGCAGCGGCTGGGAGGGGTAGAAAATAACCCATGCGCCGTCGGTGAACTTGCCCAGCTGGTTGCCCAGGCCGGTTTCCTTGATGGTGCAGCGCAGCGTCATGTTCAGGGCATTGGCATCCGGCTGGCCGCCTTTCTCCTTGTATTTGTCGCAGATGGTCTCGAACTCGGCGGTACTCAGGTCCACGGTGGCGGCGGTCTTGGAGTGGTCGATACCCGATGCGGCAATCACGAAGCTTTCGCCCGGAGCAATCGGATAATCTTTTCCGGTTCCCGGAATCTGCCAGACATAGGTGCCGATGAAGATGTATTTCTCCACATCGTCCAGTTTGTCGCTGAAGTCATAGACCTTGTCGCTGAGCGGGTCGCCCAGGCAGATGCCGTCGGCATAGACCACCTGGTCGGAATTGTTGTACACCTCGAAGAAGGTGTCCTTCAGGTAGCGGGCGCTCGCCGAGCCGATCACCATGCTGGCGTTGTAGTGGATCTCCTTGAAAACCAGCGCGGAAGAAATGGACACGGAGATGGGGATGGCGGGCGATAGGGATTTCTCGTCGAAAATCTCGACACCGGCCAGCGAGCCGATATAGTTGCAGGCCTTTCCGCCGGTGGAACCCTGTGCCGAAACGGTAATGTTGTAGATGCCCGGGACCAGCTGGAAGGCATTCTCGGCGGCGGGAGACCAGTCGAATTCCAGGGCCTGTTCCACTTTTTCGAGATTTTCCAGCTCGCTTTTCGAAAGCGCTGCGCGAAATTCCTTTGTGATCAAGTTGTGCAGCTGGCGGAGCTTTTCCATTTTTTTCTGCTGCAAGTTGGGGGAGAACTGCGCAAGCGTAAACAGGGAATTGACGGTCGAAAGATTACCGTCATTCTTGAGCTTGGTAAATTGTTCCAGCAGGTTCTCGCTTTCGGCGCTTTCCGGAATCATCACGATTATGGGAGTCTTGTTCATGAATCCCGTTTGTGCAATCAGCGAGTCGATGGTTGCATTTTTGTAGTTGATTTCTGTTGCTGAAAAGTCGTTGCGGATGTGAACTTTCGTTCCCCCGAAGTAAAGCCCTACAAGGCTTGCGACAATGATAATCGAGAAGATAATCCAGTTCACCTGGTTTGAAAGCATGTAGATCCTGTGCTTGCGGTGGATCAGGGTGTGCGTCACCGTGAACGGCTTTTTCCGTTGGGTCACCTGCAAAAGTGCGGTTGAGAAAAGGAGTGTCATTGCCCAGTTCAGGATGCAGCCTGTAGAACCGAGAACGCCTAATTCTTGGAGACCGGGTAACGGAATCAGGATAAGGCTTGCAAACAATGTGGCAAATGTAACGCTGGAGGCGGCGGTCGAAGGGCCGATACCGAGCAGGGCGCTTTCGATGCTGAGTTGTGGACTCAGCTTCTGTTCGCGCTCCAGGAAGTATCGGTTGAGGACGTGGTTGATAATTTGCAGCGCCTGTCCGGGGAGTACAATTGCAAGCAAGAGCGTAAACAGGTTGATGCGTCCGTAGAACATGTAGGAGCATGCCATCGTCGTGAAAATCGGTGTCGCGATAGGCAATGCCGAAATAAGGATCAGCTGCGGTTGCTTGTAAAAATTGAGGATGAGAAGCACGAGAATGAGAACGGTCGTTACGATGCCGACCATTTTCGCTTCGGGCAGGAGCCGCTTGCCGGTCTGGATGGATTCGTAGACTTTCCCGGCGTAGTGTATATGCAAGTCGCTTGGCTTTTCTTCTTTTTGAAGCGCTCTTTGTACGGTATAGTACAGCTGCCTATTTGCCTGTAAATCGGAAATCGAGTGTGACGGATAAATCTCGATAATGCGGATTGTGCCTGTTTTGTTGGAATGGCTCACGGAGAGCTTGTCGAAATATTTCTTTTCGAGATCGCTCAGTAGCTGTGCGCGCTGTTCTGCCGTTGTCTGCGTAATCGAATCAATCACGCTTCTTAAGTCGATGTATAGCGGATTGCTCTTTAATATGTAGTCGCGCTTGAGTTTCTCTATGCGGTGTACCATGATCTCGATATCGCTTTCGCTTGCGTAGAGAAACTTGTTCTTTCTGTAAAAGTCGATATCGGTTTCAAAATCTGCAAAATGGACGGACGGATCCTTCTGCATTTGCTCTGCGAGATTCTTGGCGATGCGGTAGTTTGCGCTTGAATCCTCGGACTGGAGTATGACAATGAGGCGGCCAAGTCCGCCGAAGTCATCCTCGATTTTTTTGACATTGCTTGGTTCGCGAGCGCTGGTGATTGTGTCCTGTAGCTGTAAATCCCATCGCAAGTGCATGATGGGGTAAATGCTCAACACTCCTATCGCCAAAAAGACAGTAAGGACTATTTTGGGATAGATCGCTATTTTTTTTATAATTTTGGCAAATAGAGAAAACATTACTCTCAATATAACTATATATTAAGATAAAAATGGATCGACTTGTAACATTATTGGTGCTTGTGGGTGTGCTGTGTTTGCCTGCGCACGCGGAGGAGTCGCGCGATGCCGTGCAGGACTCCTCTTCTGGTTCCATGTCGTTTACCGAGATCCTTTCATGGCCGTTTATCCATGTGGTCCAGCCGTTCTTTGGTTCGCTGGTTTACCCGATTTCGGCTCCGTTACAATATGCAATTGATAATGGCGTTGTAGACAAGGCCGTGGAGCTGAGTACGTTTGGCGCCAATAAGAATATCCTCATTTATCCGGTCCTGAACCTGAAACCGGGGAGTTCCACGATGCTTGGCGTTTGCTACCGGCATAGGAATATTTTTATTGAAGGGGACTACGGAGTCTTTGAAGGTCATTATTTTGCAAATAGCGATGTCGAAGTTAAGCTGCGGTATTCGAAGCAGGGACTTTGGAACAAGAAAATGTACGGTTCCGTGAATGTCAATCTGGACATGAATCGCGATGATTTCTTTGTAATTCCAGGGACAAAGAGCCTTTTTCATCAGTCCGATACGTTGCTTACGATTGGGGCTAAGCTGGGGTTCCCGATTACTGAATCGAGAAATCTGAACTTGAGCTTTGGTTCTGATTTTGATTATCACCTTGCAAATTTTACGGACATAAAGGATTCTGTGCTGGATGATGCGAAGTACTCGATTGCAGATCGAGGCTTGTACCAGAATCATTTTGAAATTCCTTTATATGCAAATATCGTTTTTGATAACTTGGATTTTCCGTATGCACCGTCGAGAGGCCAGCGTATAAGCTTGAAGGCTTCGTATGTGTTTACTAGCGATTACGGGGGAATTTCCGAGGAAAACCTGGCCCAGGCGGGGCTGAAACGATCCGGGGCATTGAAAGATGGCGGCAAGAATCACGATTATATAAGCCTTGATGCGTTTTACCAGATCTACTTCTTTATCGGCCGTGCCGACAAGTATGTGCTTTCCGCAAAAGAAGGCCGCAAGACGAGAAAGTTCTATACGGACTTCTCGTGGAACGAAGTCTTGCGCGTATGGCGCCCGGAAAATTTGGTGGAGACGCTTTTTGAACATCGCGTACTCGCGTTCCAGTTGCGTTTCATGGGAATGTGGGAGGTCGAGAAGGGTGGCGCACCGTATTCTGCCTTTCATTTGCTTGATGCCCGCTATCCGTTGCGCGGGTTTGCTGATTCTTGGGCGAGTCCCTTTATTCTTGGATTTTCGGCGGAATACCGCTGGCCGATCGACCGTCTAGTGGATGGCGTAGTTTTTGATGAATATGCCATCATCAGCGATAAGATCAACCATTGGTCCAAAAAGAACCTCTATAATTCATGGGGCTTTGGTGTGCGTGTCCGTAAACCGGATATGTTCCTGTTCCGTATGCAGTTTGCGTTCCACGGGCTGCATGGCATCAACCTTGTGCTGACCATTGCACCGGAATTCAGGTAATTCCTTCACGTCATCCCGAAAGGGCGATTTCTTATTATCCTGAATGGTTGT
>CADCCI010000043.1 GCA_902799895.1 uncultured Bacteroidia bacterium
TCTGTATTTAAAACACCTGTATCTAATATCTCCATAAAGTGTCCCCTTTTCACTTTGTTTCTTGTATATATTTTAAAAACATTCTTATTGCTTTATATTCGGTCGGTGTAATATATACATTATTCTCAAATTCATTTAGTTTACTATTTAACAAGTTAGTTAAGTCTGTATGTTGTTTATATTTATAATCACATTTTCTTTTACAACATGTCCAATCCTTACCTGTTTGTCCCCATTTACACCCGTACGCTCACCCAGATGCAGTACGGAGTGGTAACGGAGTTCATGTCCTATATTGCCATCCTGCAGGTCCTTCTGGTCCTGGGGCTGGAGACCGGCTGTTTCCGTTTTGCCAACAAGGAAGGGGAGGACCCCAAAATGGTGTTCTCGACCATCCTTCGCATGGTGGGCACGACGTCGGCGCTCTTTGCCGGTCTTGTCCTGGCTTTCCTGGGCCCGATCAGCCGGGGCATGGGGTATGCCGGCCATCCCGCCTTTGTGGGGGCGATGGCGGCCACCGTGGCCCTGGACGCCTTCCAGGCCATCCTCTTCTCTTACCTGAGGTACCAAAAGAAGGCTATCAAATTCGCCTCCCTGAAGCTGCTCTTCATCTTCCTGAACATTACCCTGAACCTGGTCTATTTCGTGGTGCTGCCCAAACTGGGCGTTGTGTCCACGCTGAACGTGGGTTACGTCTTCTATATCAACCTGTTCTGCACGGCAAGCATTACTTTCTTCTTCGCACGGGAGCTCAAAGGGATCGCCTATGGCTTCGACGGGGGCCTGATGCGGAGGATGCTTTCCTATACCTGGCCGCTGCTGATTTTGGGAATCGCCGGCATCCTGAACCAGACCGCCGATAAAATCCTCTTCCCGCACATCTATCCGGGCGAGGATGCCAAAATGCAACTGGGTATCTACGGGGCGGCCAGCAAGATTGCCATGATCATGGCCATGATAACCCAGGCCTTCCGCTATGCCTATGAGCCCTTTGTGTTCGGCGGGGCCAAGGAGAAAGACAGCAAGGAGACCTATGCCAAGGGTATGCGTTACTTCCTGGTTTTCACCCTATTGGCCTATCTGTGCGTCCTGGCGTACCTGAATGTACTGCGGTATATTATCAGCCCGGAATACTGGGACGGCTTGCGGGTGGTGCCCATCGTGATGGCTGCCGAAATCCTTATGGGCGTGTACTTTAACCTGTCCTTCTGGTATAAATTGTCGGACCGGACCCTCTGGGGCGCGGTCTTCTCGGGTGTGGGCTGTGCCGTGCTCATCGGGGTAAACCTTGTCCTGGTGCCCCGTATCGGATATATGGGCTGCGCATGGGGAGGCGTCGCGGGATACGGTTCGGCCATGCTGCTGTCCTATCTGGTGGGCCAGAAATATGAGCCGGTGAACTACCGGGTTCCGGTCCTGCTGGCCTATGTGGCGTTGACGGCCGTCTTATCGTTCCTGGTCCTGTGGACGGGCGAGCACCTGGGCCGGATAGGGTCCTTGGCAGTGAATACGCTGGCCGTGCTGGTCTTTGCCGGGGTGATTTTCCGGTTGGAAGTGCAGCCGGTCCTGCGGGCAAAAAACAAAGTATCATAAATTTTTGTATATTTGTCAAATGAACAAGTTGCTGGTCATTCGTTTTTCCGCTATTGGAGATGTCGCTTTGAGTGTCTTGGCGGTGCGGGCACTTCGGGAGACCTATCCCGACTTGGATATAACTGTCGTTACGCGCGAACACCTGCTGTGCCTGTTCGAGGATATCCCCAACCTGTCATATTACATGGTTCCCCATCATCCCGAATGGGAAGACCGGTGGGAACTGGTCCGTCAGTTGCGCTCCGGCAAGTTTGACGCAGTTGCCGACTTGCAAAATACGTTCACGTCCCGCACCCTCTGCCGGGTAATTGCCTGCAAAGGCAGCCGGGTCGAACGGTTCGATTGGTGCCGAAAGCCGCTGCGTAAACTCACGAAACACCGTCCCGGAGCGGAACCGGTCCGGGAAGAGGTCCTGCGTTTCCTGGATGTATTTGCCCGTCTGGGCTACCCCGTCAATCCGCCGGTAGTGAAGCGGAAAACGCTTCCCGTTCCCGAGGTATTCGGCCCCAAAAAGGGCCGCTGGGTGGGGCTTGCTCCGTTTACGACCAAACTGACCAAGATGTACCCGCTGGACAGCGCTGCCGAAGTGGTGCGCCGTCTGCACGATGAATTCGACATGGTCTTCATCTTCTCCGGAGCCAACGCCGAGCAGCATTTCTGTGAGGAGATGACCCGGCTGTATCCGCGGGTCGAGACCGTCTATGGCCGAACCACCCTGGCCGGGGAAGTGGCGCTCATTTCCAACCTGGATGTGCTGGTGTGCGCCGCCGGAGCGACCATGCACATGGCCCGGCTCACAGGCGCGCCCATCGTGGCGCTTTGGGGCGGAACGCATCCGGACTGCGGTTACGGAGCCTACGGGGCCAATCCCGAGCGGGACTATCTGCAGCTGGACCTGCCCTGCCGGCCGTGCTCTGCCTTCGGGGAAGGATATTGCCGCCGGGAAGACTATGCCTGCCTGAACCGCCTGACGCCAGACATGATTCTGGACAAGGTACATGACGTGGTCGGGAAAAAATAAAGGCTCCGGGATTCCGGAGCTCTTTTTGTGCGGTGGGTGAGACTCGAACTCACACGCAAGCAATATGCACTACCCCCTCAAAGTAGCGTGTCTACCATTTCACCACCACCGCAGTTGAGTTGGGACTGCAAAGTTATAGATAAATCTCGGAATTGCAAAAAAATATGAAAAAATTAATAGGATTCGATCTGGACGGAACGCTCACACAGCACCGTACACCCATTCCGGAGGCCGTTCGCACCCTTTTGGACGACCTGGGCCGCCGCTATCGTCTGGTTATGGTGGGAGCGGGGAACTGCCCCCGGATTTTCGCGCAGATGGGGAACTATCCCATCGACATCGTAGGCAATTACGGTATGCAGGAAGCGACGGTGGAAAACGGGGAGCTGCGCATCATCCGCCAGGATACCTGCCCCGCCGACCGGGAACGCTTCCTCCGCGAAGCCGCCCGCCTGCGGGAACAATACGGATACACGGAATTTGCGGGCGATTCGGTGGAATTCCACGAGAGCGGGATGGTCACGTTCGCCCTCCTGGGAACGAAGGCCGACCTGGCCGATAAGCTCGCGTTCGATCCCGATCGCAGCAAACGCCGGGTCATGTATGCCGATGTCTGCACAACCTTCCCGGATTACGTGGTCTATATCGGCGGGTCTTCCTCCCTCGACCTTGCACCGGCCCGCTACAACAAATACGATGCGATGTGTGCCTATGGGGCCTCCCGCGGCATCGGGGTGGAGGATATGATTTTCGTGGGGGACGATTTCGACGATGGGGGAGGCGACTCCCACATCCGCCTGCGGGGGATGGACTACGTGCGCATCGAGGATTATCGGACCTCCCCCGAAACCCTTCGACGCATATTCTTATAGAGAATTTGCAAAAAAACAGAATTGTATGTACCTTTGCACCCGCTCTACGAGATAGAGCATAACGGTTAAATTTTTTAAAACAGATTTACAATGGCTGTTAAAATTCGTTTACAGCGCCACGGAAAGAAGAATTTCGCATTCTTCCACATTGTCGTGGCTGACTCCCGCGCACCGCGCGACGGTCGTTTCATCGAGCAACTCGGCTCGTACAATCCCAACACCAACCCTGCCACGATCGTGCTCAACTCCGATCGCGCTCTTGCTTGGCTGAATGTCGGTGCCCAGCCCACGCTGACGGCCCGTCGTATCCTCTCCTATGAGGGTGTGATGCTGCGCAAGCACCTTGCCGGTGGTGTTGCCAAGGGTGCCCTGACCCAGGAGCAGGCAGACGCCAAGTTCGCCGCCTGGATGTCCGAGCGCAACTCCAAGATCATGGCCAAGAAGCAGGGCCTGTCCAAGGCTGCTGCCGATGCCGCCAAGGCTACCGCCGAGGCCGAGGCCAAAGTGAGCGCCGAGCGTGCCGAAGCCATCGCCAAGAAGAAAGCCGAAGCCGCCGAGGAGGCTGCAAAGGCTGCTGCAGAGGCTGCTGCTGCCACGGAAGAAGCTGCTGCTGAGGAAGCTCCGGCCGAGGAGAACGCGTGATCCAGATCGCCCAAGTTCTCAAGTCCAACGGCGCCGACGGTGAAGTCTTAATGGGTTTTCGCGGCGTCGCTCCGGACGAAATGAATCTACAGGAACCGGTGTTCATCTATTTCGATGGACTTCCGGTTCCTTTCTTTATTGAAAAACTGACCCCCCGAGGGGTCTCGAAGGCCCTTTGCCGCCTGACCGGTATCCACTCGCTGGCCGATGCCGAAGAGATTGCCGGTGCGGCGGTGTATGCCGATCCCTCCACCCTCGACCGTGAGGAGGACGAGGAGGAACTCGACCTGGACGCCCTGGTGGGGTGGACGGTTTATCGGGCCGATACGAAGGAAGCTGTCGGGACGGTGAGCGGTTACGAAGACATCCCGGGGAACCCCTGCCTGTACATCGGTCCTGCGGCGGTACTGGTTCCGCTGCACGAAGATCTGATTGTGGATATCGACGAGGATTCCCGGAGCCTGACGCTGGTTATACCGGAGGGACTGCTATGACGCTTGCGGACCTGCATACCGGAGAACAGGCGGTCATCGTCAAGGTGAACGGCCACGGGAGTTTCCGCAAACGTCTCATCGAGATGGGCTTCATTCGTGGGAAGAAAGTCCGTGTGGTCCTGAACGCCCCGCTGAAGGACCCCATCGAATACGAAGTGCTGGGTTATCGGCTTTCCCTCCGGCGCGAAGAGGCCGAGCGGATCGAGGTGGTGAGCGAGGGTGAGGCCCTGGAAGCGCTTGCCAGCGACGAGCACCTACAGGAGCTCCCGGCTGATATGGAGGAAACCGAACGGATCAACCGGGCCCTGGAACACGTTGCCGAGGAGCGGCACCATGTAATCCGGGTGGCCCTGGTGGGCAATCCCAATTGCGGGAAAACATCCCTTTTTAACATGGCGTCCGGCAGCCACGAGCATGTGGGCAATTATTCCGGCGTAACGGTAGATGCCCGCGAAGGCCGCCTGACCTATAAAAATTACGAAATCGTCCTGGTAGACCTGCCGGGAACCTATTCCTTGTCGGCCTACAGCCCGGAAGAACGATACGTCCGGCGGACCCTGATTGAAACCGTTCCCGATATCGTGCTCAACGTGGTAGACGCTTCCAACCTGGAGCGCAACCTGTACCTGACCACCCAGCTCATCGACATGAACCTGCGGATGGTCATGGCACTGAACATGTTCGATGAATTTACCGGGAAGGGCGACCAGCTGGACCTGCAGCAGTTCGGATGGCTGCTGGGTATGCCGGTCTGTCCCACGGTGAGCCGCACCGGCGAAGGAATCCCCAAGTTGCTGGATACCCTCATTGCGGTATATGAACAGAACGATCCGCGCCTGGCGCGCCACATCCACATCAACCACGGGGTGGAACTGGAAAAGAGCATCAACCGCCTGCAAAACCTGCTCTGGCGGGATAGCTATATTCCGGCACACTATTCCACCCGCTGGCTTGCCATCAAATTCCTGGAGAACGACAAGGATGTCAACCGCATCCTGGAGAAGCGGCCCGGTCGCGACGAGCTGATTGCCGCCCGCTTCGAGGAAGAACAGCGCCTGCAGAAATTGCTGGGCGTGGGGGCCGAGAGCGCCATCGTCGATGCCAAATATGCCTTCGTGCAGGGTGCCCTGGCCGAGGTGTACCAGCCTTACATCGCGGAGCGTCCGCGCAGCAGCTGGACCGACAAGATAGATGCGCTGGTGACGAACCGCTGGCTGGCCTTCCCCATTTTCATCCTTTTCCTGTATGTGATTTTCCAGGCGACTTTCTCCCTGGGGCAGTATCCGATGGACTGGATTGAATGGCTGGTGGGCAAGTTCGGCGAAGGTGTGGGGGCCATCATGACGGACGGCTGGCTGAAAGACCTGGTGGTAAACGGCCTCATTGCCGGTGCCGGAAGCGTCCTGGTCTTCCTGCCCAACATCCTGATTCTGTATTTCTTTATTTCCTTGATGGAGGATTCCGGGTATATGTCCCGCGCAGCCTTTATCATGGATAAGCTGATGCATAAGATTGGCTTGCACGGCAAGTCCTTCATTCCCATGGTAATGGGCTTCGGTTGCAATGTGCCGGCCATTATGGCCACGCGCATCATCGAAAGCCCCAAGAGCCGCTGGATCACCATTGCGGTAATTCCGTTCATGTCCTGTGCGGGCCGCCTGCCGGTATTCGTGTTACTGGCGGGTGCGTTTTTCTCCCAGGCTCCCGCCCTGGCCCTTTTGGGTATCTACCTGCTGGGCATCGTCCTGGCCATCCTTTCTTCGCTGGTACTGAGCCGGTTCATCAAGGAGGACGACCTGCCTTTCGTGATGGAGCTGCCGCCGTACCGGATGCCTACCTGGAAGGCCATCGCCCGCCACACCTGGGAGAAGGGACAGCAGTACCTGCAGAAGATTGCCACCACCATCATGCTCTGTTCCCTGATTATCTGGGCGCTGGGTTACTTCCCTCATAGTGATGCCCCAGACCAGAAGGAACAGTCCTACCTGGCCATGGTGGGGAAGGCTGTCGCTCCGGCCATGGAGCCCCTCGGCTTTAACTGGAAGATGGATGTGGGCCTGATTACCGGGGTGGCTGCCAAAGAATTGGTGGTAAGTTCCCTGGGCGTGATGTATGCGGGATCGTCCGATACCGCGTCGGTGGGTGATGCCTCATTACAAGAAACCCTGCGACAGGACTTGTCTTTGCCCGCCGCAGTGGCTTTCATGATTTTCATTTTGCTGTATTTCCCCTGCATTGCCACCTTCATCGCCATCCGGAATGAAACCGGCCGGTGGAAATGGGCGATTCTCTGTTGCACCTACACCATCGTGGTGGCCTGGCTCTTCGCCTTCCTGGGGAACGTCGTGACAGCGCTGCTGATCTAGTCCTTACGCCTGCCAGGCCGGGTCATTGGCCTTGATATCCTCCCAGAAGGCGGCACGGGCGGTATAGTGGTAGGGAAGAACCCAGAGGATACCGATACCCAGGGTAAAGATGCCTGCCAGCAGGTACCAGCCGATAAAGCTGAGGTCCAGATAGAACAGGTCGAATTTGTGTCCCTTCATCAGCCGGCGGCTCTCGTCAATGGCCTGGTTGGCGCTCAGTTCCGGACGTTCGTTCAGGATGTAAAACGTCATGCTGTAGGAATAAACTTTGATGATACCGGGAATGATCAAAAGAAAGGTCCACAGGACAATAAACACATACATCAGGAATCCGCCCCAGACGTTGTGCAGCCAATTGTTGAATCCCATTTGGAACATATTCTGGGTGATCCGGTTGTCTCCCGCGACAAGCAGGCTCCGGTGGGCGTTGAAATAGCCGATCGTCAACGGCCAGGAAACCAGGAAACCTAACACGCAAACCCCCGTGAAAAGGCTCACTGGAACAGGGGCGTTTATTCCTGACAGCGCATTGGAAATGGAATAGCCATAGTACGGCCCCAGAATGGCGCCCACAACTACATATAACACAATCACGGCCAATACCGCAGGTGCCCAGTTGCCTTTCAAGGCTGCCAGGGCTTCATTTTTGTAATCCTGATTCTGTTTCATAATTAATCGATTTGTACAAAAGTAAGCAATTAATATTGTTTTTCAACGCAGATTCCGTATTTTTATATGAATTTTAAAGATATGAAGAAATCGTTCCACCTCCTTCTCTGCCTGGTGGCTTTGCTCCCGCTGCAGGCCCAGGAAAAAGTTTGGCCCGAAGGTCGTACCTACGAGGCAACCTACCAATATTCCGATACGTATAACCCCGGGAAAAATAAGATCTACCGGAAAGGGTGGATTGATTTCAATAAAAATGGGGTCCGCGATGTGTACGAAGACCCCTCGGCCTCCCTGGAGGCGCGCATCGAGGACCTGCTTGCGCAGATGACCCTCGAGGAGAAAACCTGCCAGCTGGTCACCCTGTATGGGTATCACCGCGTCCTCAAGGATGAACTGCCCACGCCGCGCTGGAAAACCCGGCTGTGGAAGGATGGCGTGGGGGCCATCGACGAGCACCTGAACAGTTTCTACTCCTCCACCAAACCCGCCTATCAGAGCGAGTACACCTGGCCGGCTTCTAAGCACGCCTGGGCCTTGAATACCGTCCAGAAATGGTTTGTCGAGGAAACCCGGCTGGGGATTCCGGTGGATTTCACCAACGAAGGCATCCACGGCAACGAATCCCTCCGCTCTACCGGCTTCCCCACTCCGCTGGGGCTGGGCGCCACCTGGGACAAGGAACTGCTGAACGAAGTGGGACGCGTGACCGGCCGCGAAGCCCGGATGATGGGCTATACCAATACCTATGGTCCCATCCTGGACGTCATCCGCGACCAGCGCTGGGGCCGGTGCGAGGAATCCTTCGGCGAAAGCCCCTATCTGGTGGCCGAACTGGGGATTCAGTTTACCCGAGGCCTGCAGGAAAATGTCCTTTCCACGGGCAAGCACTTCCTGGCCTACTCCAACAACAAGGGGGCGCGCGAAGCCGAGGCCCGCTGCGACCCGCAGATGTCACCCCGCGAACTGGAATACATCCATGCCTATGTCTGGCGTCGGGTGGTCAGCGAAGCCGGCCTGATGGGCGCGATGGTATCCTACAACGACTATGACGGCCTCCCGATGGCCTCCAGCCACTACTGGATGGTGGAACGCCTGCGCAAAGAATGGGGCTTCCAGGGGTACATCGTATCGGACAGCGAGGCGGTGGAGTACCTGCATACCAAACATCGCACGGCTGCCTCCCAGAAGGAAGCCGCGGCCCAGTCCATCCTCGGCGGCATGAATGTCCGCTGCACCTTCCGGGAGCCTGATACTTTTGTGCTGCCGCTGCGCGAGGCCATCGCCGAAGGAAGGGTGCCGATGGCGGTGATCGATGACCGCGTGCGCGATGTCCTGCGCGCCAAATTCGTGTTGGGTTTGTTCGATGATCCGTATCAGCGGGACCTCAAGGGGGCCGATGAAGAAGTGGAAAAAGCAGAGAATCAAGCCGTTTCCCTTCGCTCTTCCCGCGAAAGCGCGGTCCTGCTGAAGAATGACGGCGTGCTGCCGCTGCAGCTGGAATCCTTGAAACGCATCGCCGTGGTGGGACCGAATGCGACCGCCATCGAATATGCCCGTAACCACTACGGCCCGAAAGATATCCCGGTCGTGAGTCCCCTGGAAGGAATCAAAACTTTTGTGGGAGACCGTGCAACCGTTTCTTATGTGCAGGGTTGCGACCTGGTAGATGCCAACTGGCCGGACTCCGAACTGTTCCCAACCCCGCTTACCCGTCAGGAGCAGGCCGGAATCGACGAGGCGGTAGACCTGGCCCGGGAGAGCGACGTGGTCGTGGCCGTGATGGGCGGCTCGCACCGCACCTGTGGCGAAAGCCGTTCCCGGTCCTCCCTGGACTTGCCGGGCCGCCAGCGCGACCTGCTCATGGCCCTGCACGCCACTGGGAAGCCGGTGGTGCTGGTGCTGATCAATGGCCGCGCCCTTTCCATCAACTGGGAAGATGCGTATCTGCCGGCCATTCTGGAGATGTGGTATCCCGGCCCGCATGGCGGGACGGCCCTGGCCGAGGTGCTGTTTGGTGCCTACAATCCGGGCGGAAAGACCACCACGACCTTCCCGCGCAGCGTGGGGCAGATTCCGTTCAATTTCCCGTACAAGCCCAACTCGCAGTCGGACAGCCAGCCGGGACTGGGGCCCGCCGGCAAGGCGGCCCGGGTGAACGGACCGCTCTATCCCTTCGGCTTCGGCCTCAGCTACACCACCTTCCGCTACGACAACCTGCAACTTGCCGCCGCCCCGGGTTCGGTTGCCCCGGGTTCGGTTGCCCCGGCTTCGGCTTCCCCGGAGTCCCGCGCTTTCGCAGCAGAAGATGCCCCTTCGTCGCAGGAAAACAGGGGATATGCTCCTCAGGGGCAACCTTCTGCCGCTATCGAAATCGAAGCAGGGCAGAGCGTGATCGTGTCGGTTGAGGTGACGAATACCGGGAACATGGCAGGGGATGAGGTGGTTCAGCTCTATATCAAAGACGACTGTAGCAGCGTCATCTCTTACGAGCGGCAGCTGGCCGGCTTCGAACGCATCCACCTGCTTCCGGGCGAGACCCGTACGGTTACCTTCACCGTAGGCCCTGACCGGATGCAACTGTTGGACGCATCCTATCACTGGGTCGTGGAGCCGGGAACCTTCACCCTCTTCGCCGGCCCTTCCTCCGAAGACCTGCCCCTCTCCGCCTCCTTCTTTGTCCGCTAGGCTGTTCGCGTTTTTCGGAAATATTTGATTTTCAGGAAATTATAAAAAGAACCCCGCAATATTCACGGGGTTCTTTTCCGTATTTGCTCATTATCAACGAGTTACAAATTACGTCAACTACTCCAACGGCCGGCCGGGGAGGGCGAAGGTGGCGGGATGGCCGGAGCAGGTGGGTAGGAGCGGGACGGGGCGGCATGAGGCGACATGCCACCCCCGGCTAGGGGGTGCCTGCGAAGCGAATGGCCTTGTGCGGGTCGCGCAGGCGGGGGTCGCCGGTGCCGCCCTGGCCCGCGACGGAAAGGCCGGGGCAATGCCGCCCTGTCACGCAGCCCGAACGGCACCAGATGTGGGCCGGTGGGGGTCGCCGGTACTGCAATTAACCTTTAGGATAGCGGACGGTAAAGCAGGCACCGCCCAGGTTAAAGGACTTGGAATAGGAGATCTCCGCGTTACATTTCTCCAGGATGCTCCGGCTAATGGCCAGGCCCAAACCGGTACCCTTACTCTTGGTGGTAAAGTTCGGGGTGAAGAGGCGGCTGCGGTTTTCGTCATCCACGCCCGGGCCGTCGTCCTCCACCACAATATCGAAGAAGCCATCTTTCGTAGAATGGCGCAGGGATACCAGCACATGGCCGCGCGGATCCCCCTCGCCGCTCTCCAGCCGGCTCTCCACCGCCTGGATGGCATTGCTCATCAGGTT
>CADCCI010000044.1:0-20092 GCA_902799895.1 uncultured Bacteroidia bacterium
TTCATCGGCCAGATGGAGGGCCTTCCCCCATTCTCCGCTCTTGTTCAGCAGAGAGGTAAGATTGAGAAGGGCCGAATAATAGTTGACGCCTTCGTCCCTGAGTTGGGTAGGATTGATTTGCCCGCCGTAGAAAACAGCCAGCTGCGTTTTGCCCATTTGCCCGTAGACATTGGACCGAATCAGGTTGGCCGTAGTCTCCGAGAACACGCCAGCCCGTTCCGCACTGTCTACCCGCGCCAATACTTGTTCCGGGTTCGAGAATAATTGATCCTGGAGTTCGAGTTTCAGCTGGTTTGCCTCCTCGCTGCGGTCCGGCTTTGAGCAATTCACAAGCAGTGGCAGAACTGCTATAACGACTGCCAACAGAATAGTATATAGGCGTTTTCTCATGATAATTACTAAACCGCGCAAAGTTAGGCAGAATTTTTATTTTAGCAACAATTATTACTCACTGTGCTTCTTCCGCGTAAACCGCCTCAAAGATGGCCCGGAGCCGCGGCTCGTCTTTGATCATCTCCCGCAGCTGCTGCAGGGGCGCTTCATTCGGTGAACCCGGAATAAGAAGGTGAAGATAGCCGCCCTCGGCATATTTCTCATGGAGGTGTTCCAGCGTGCGGTTCCAGTGGCTTTCCTTGTCCAGTTCCGGGTAGTTGGAAAGGCCGAAGAGAACCGTCCGGCGGATGATGGTAACGGGGTCGATCATCCGGTCCGCCTCGGCCACGAGGGCACCGTAGAGGCTTCTCGGGGGCGTGGTGGCCGATGCCCGATGGTCTTCGGCGGCCTGGGCGATGGTCTCGATCTGCTCGCGGGTGAACCATTCCGCCAGGCGGGCATCCTGCCGGATGGCCTTCCCGCTTTCCAGATGATGCGTCTTCCGGTCTATCGCCAGTCCCAGGTCGTGGCAGGCGGCGGCTGTGTAGAGGAGTTCCTCGTTGATGTCGTAGGCCTTTCCCATGGTCAGGGCGCGGTCGATGACCATGCGGGCATGGTCTTCCCGGTGCGCCTTGTCAAAGGCTGCGTAGCGGGGGATGACCTCCCGCTCAATGTATTGCTTCAGGGATTCTCGGATCATGTATACTACAGCAACCTGCCCGTATTGCCATCATCAGGACTAGTGGGATAAAGCCACCTTCTGGAGCCGGTCTCCGAGAAAGAGGTTGAGGACTGTCTGGAATTTCCTGCCCCGAAGGTAGGGGAGATTGATATGTGCGGCCTGCGGGAAGAGACAAATGACCTTGCCGGCCATGATCTGTATGATATGGTCCAGTTTCTCCTGAAGGTCCGGCGTACCCCATCGGTCTCCGAAATACTGCTTGCACACGGAGGTATAGAAACGGTACAGGGTTTTCCTGTCGATGTGGAAGACCTGTTTCAGCATGGGGCTGGGTACCAGATGGCTCATGTGGGCCATGTTGTTGAAATCGAACAGGGGGTCTCCGTAGCCGAAGTCGCCCAAATCTATCCAATAGTACTTGCCCCGGGCGGTAATGATGTTGCAGGGGTTGAGATCCCCGTGCAGGCAGGTGGTGACGGGTTCCAGCTGGTCGATATAGCCCAGCAGCCTTGTTTTGATATCGTCCGGAAGCTTTGTGCTGTCGGCAATGAGGTTCCGCGCCCGCATGGGTACGCTGTCAAAGGTCCGGGTATCGCAGGGAATCGCGTGCAGCGCCTTGGCGCACGCGGCGGTGATGCCGGCCAGTTCCGGCAGCCGTTCGGGATGATCGGCAATGATCCGCCCGAAGGATTCCTTCCCCTGGATCCGCTGGACAATCATGCCGTAGCGTTCCCCGTCCGTTACGTAGTCATAGGGCTGGGCGCACGGAATCCCCATGTCGAAGACCGCCTTGGAACGCTGGAATTCTTCCAGGGACTTTTCTGGGGGAATGCCCGGCTTGTTGAGTTTCAGGATGACCGAGTCATCCGTTTTGTTGTAAAAGGACTCCCCGAAGCCTCCGCCGCCAAATGACTCCCATTCCTGGAGGTTAATAGTTTTTGCTGTCATATTGAATGTAAAGATATCGTTTTTTTTCGTAACTTGCAATCAAATACGAACGAGATGAATACGATTTGGATTGTGCTGCCCATCCTCACCCTCTTGATGTTCGACCTGGGGTTGAGCCTGCGGCTGGAAGATTTCGGGAAAGTATTCCGCCATCCCTGGCCCATCGCCGTGGCCCTGACGGGACAGTTGGTATTGTTGCCGCTCATCGCCCTGGGGCTGGCTTACCTGTTCCGGTTGCCACCGGTTTTCTTTATCGGCCTGGTGCTCATCGCCTGCTGCCCGGGCGGTAGCTCCTCGAACGTCTTTTCCAAACTGGGCGGGGGAGATGTGGCCCTTTCCGTGACCCTGACGGCACTCAGCAGTATCATTACCCTGTTTACCATCCCCGTTGTGATGAGCTGGACCACCCGGCTGGTGGGGGAGAGCGTGGGTATCGTCCTTCCGGTCGGAAACCTGATTAAACAGAACCTGGTGCTGATGCTGTTGCCGGTCCTGCTGGGAATCGTCCTGCATTACGCCTGGCCGAAGGCGGCCGACAAGACCGACAAGGTCCTTTCGAAGTTGGCTTTCCCGCTGCTGCTGGTCCTGATCACCATCTTCTATCTCCAGCATCACCGGACCATCCTGGACAACATCGGCTTGCTGGGCCTGTGCGTGACGGTGCTGATCCTGGTGGCCATCACCTGTTCCTCCCTGCTCTCGCGCCTGGTGAAAAATAGCCTCCAGCAGCGGCGGACGGTGGTCATCGAGGTGGGCATGCAGAATGCCGCGCAGGCCATCGCCATTGCCTCCAGCCCCTTCATTTTTGCCAACGAAGAAATGGCGATTCCCGCCATCTTGTACTCGCTGATGATGAATATCGTGCTGCTCACGTACGTGTTTGTCATCCGTCAAAAAGCCGGTCGATGATGGAGGAGCTGCGCAACACGGTCAAGGTCATCGCCTTCGATGCCGACGATACTCTTTGGGAGAACGAGCCGCTTTTCCGCGAGGCGGAACGCAAGTGGGCCGAGGAGATGAAGGAATACGGTACGCTCGAGTCTCTTTCGGCCGAACTCTATGCCACCGAGGCGAAGAACATGGAAGAACTGGGCTATGGCGCCAAGCCGTACCTGATATCGGTGCTGGAGACCTCCGTGCGCCTGGCGGGAGACCGCCTGACCGGCTCCCAGGTGGGACGCATCCTGGCGGCGGGCCGCGAAATCCTGCAGAATCCCGCCACGCCGCTTCCGGGCGTTCGGGAAGCCCTGGAACAAATCCGGGCCCTGGGCCGCTACCGGATGGTCCTGCTCACCAAAGGAGACCTGCTGGACCAGGAGCACAAGATTGCCCGCAGCGGGCTGGGAGGCTTCTTTGACCGGATCATGATTACCTCCGGCAAGTCCCGCGCGGAATACGAGCGCCTGTGCCGCGAAGAAGGCATCACCCCCGGCGAACTGCTGATGGTGGGCAATTCTTTTAAATCCGACATCGCTCCCGTCCTGGAACTGGGCGGATGGGGCGTCCACATCCCCTTCCACGTCCTGTGGGTCCACGAAAAAACGGAAGAGTACGACCATCATCGACTCTTCCGCCTGGAAAAAATATCGGATTTGATTAAATATCTTTAATCCTGTTTGAGGTGTACGTCGCGCTGGGGGAACGGAATCTCGATGCCTCCGGCATTTAGGGCGTTGTAAATCACCTCTTTGGCCTTGGCCCTTTCCTTTCTACCAGGACGAATTGCATGACGTTCAGGTTCACGCTGCTGTCGCCGAAGCCGTCGAACCGGACCTCGAAGCCGAAAGCCGGGTCGATCAGCGGGCGTCCGTACTCGTCGGTCGATTGCAGGGTCCACAGTTGCTTGATCAGCAGTTGGCGGACCTGTTCGATATCGCTCCCGTATTTGACGCCCACGGGAATCGTGAGCAGTTCGTAGGAGTGGTTCTTGGTGAGGTTCTTGAAGTTCTTGTTGAAGAGGTTGCTGTTCGGGAAGGCCATCACACTGCCGTCCAGGGCCGTCAGCTGCGTACTCTGGTAGTTGATGCTCTCTACCTTCCCGCGCACGCCGTCACATTCTACATAATCGCCCACGCGCAGGCGGCCGGACATCAGCTGGACCCCATAGAAGAAGTTGTTCAGCACATCCTTCATCGCGAAACCGATACCCGTCGCGAGACCGGCGGAAACCAGTTTGAGCGCCGATGTCGGGATCTGCAGGTAGTTCAATACGATGATGAGATAGAAGCCCCAGAGGGCGATGGCGATGAGGTTGTTGCCCAGCGTCAGGTTTACCTGGCTGGCCTGAATCTTATACTCGCCGGCTTCACGCTCCGCTTTGCGGATGCGGCGGATGCGGAACAGGGCCCTGAACAGATAGATGAAGTATCGGAACAGGAAATACAGCGAGATGATGACCGCCAGTTTCAGCAGCGACAGCTGAATGACATTCTCGTTGTTCAGGAAGAGGAGGGAGAAGTATTTTACGCAGATCTCGGCCAGGTCGAACACGTTGGCTGCCATAAAGATACAGGTGGGGATGGACCAGACGGTAAGGACCGGCAGCAAGACGATGCGGATAAAATCATACCACCAGGTAATCTCGATAAAGGCGCCGCTGTTGTCCAGGACCTCGTTGGGGTGGTTCTTCTTGTATTTCTTCACCTGGGGGGCCAGCCGCTTGTCATAGACCTTCTTCAACAGGTAGAACAGGGTGGTAATGGTCTGGATGATAGCCACCTGGAAAATCCACCAGATAACGATCTGGATGGCCAGGAGTACATATCCGCAGAGGGCGGTCACGGTGGTGCCGGCCAGGACCGCCAGGGTAAACCACATATAGAGGCGGTCGTCTTTCGGCAGCTCGGAACGGAAATGCAGGGTCCCGTACAGCTGCCAGAGGGTGAAGCACAGCAGGATGGGCGGGAAAATCAGGTTGGTCAGGTTGTTCGGAATAAAGATGATGCGGAACGAGATGACCAGCAATCCCATCAGCATAATGGGCGTGTAGGCCGACAGGGTCGCGTTGATCTCCCGTCCGTGCAGGCGGATGAGCAGCGAACCGAAAATGGCCGCCAGCAACCAGGCATATTCTACCAGCAGCCAGGCTGCCATCGTGAAAAAGTGCTGCTGGGAGAAGGTGGCCCCGATGGTGACGGTGAGGGCAAAAATGACCACGGCAATCAACAGCAGCAGGCAGAGCTTGTGTTCCTTGAACTCTTCGGTCCCGAAGTAGGGGACAAAGCGCATGAGCAGGCGGGTCAGCAGGCTGCCCAGCAGGACGGCGATGATCAGGTAGAACAGCACGAAGAATCCCAAGCCGATGACCATGGGACCGCGCCATTCACTCTGGACGGAATCGAAGAAATCGCGGCTGTATTTTTCGCGGGCGTCCAACTTGGCGCGCCGGAAGAAGAAACTGAAGCGGCGAAGGATGCGCCAGTAGGGGGTCTGGCCGTCGATGAAGATGTTGTGCTGCACCTGGCGATAACGCTCCTGGGCGTAATCGTAGGCTTCCTGCAGCATGGAATTCACCCGTGAGTAGTGGTAATTGTCGTCAATGATCTGGTCCTTGAACTGGGAATACATCTCCAGCAGGGACCGGGCATAGAAGAGGCAGCTGTCCCGGTCTTCACATCCCTTTGCATCCAGGGTGAAGGGGCTGTGCTCCAGGGCGTCGTCCTTGCCGAATTCCAGCCGGGCGTGAATGAGCGCATGCTCGGCCTCGATGCTGTCCCGGATGGCGCGCAGGCTGTCGGGAAGGTCCTGCTCGTGGGCATGGTGGTCGTGAACCTCCTCCTCCGAGACCAGGGCAGGGGGCAGCGAAACCAGGGTGGCGATCAGCTTTTCATACCGTTCGATTTCAATCTCCATCTGGGTTACGATGGCGTCAAAGGGCACCCGGACGTTGGAGAAGGCCTTGTATTCCTTGGTGACCTCGTCCAGGGCGTAGGTGAGGTCGAAGGTGTAGTCCTGCTTTTGGGAATACAGCATCAAGGACAGTTCGTTGGTCTTCTGGATCAGGCGGACCAGCCGTTCATGCGTGGCTTTGGTATTGGCGGAAATAAACACCTGGCTCTTCTGCATCTCGGCTTTGGCCATCTGCAATTCCTGCCGCAGGACGGCCAGGGTCTGGGCAAGGTCCTTCTCGTTCAGGACCGCGAAGGCGGGGACGATGGCCAGAAAGGCAATCAGGGTTGCAATCAGTTTCTTTCTCATATTTTTGGGTTATGATGTACAAATATATGATTTTCTTGTGGAATATTATTATTTTTGTGGATATGAACAGATGGATTGTTGCGGCGTTTGCCGTTTTGTGGATGCTTCCGCTTTCCGCCCAAAGTGCCCGCGAGGAAATCCTCGCCGAGCCGCAGAAGGCTGGGGGCGTTTATGCGATGTACGAGCAGGTCCCCGGACAGGAAAGCCGTCCTCCCAAGGGGGATAAACCATTCTATATCAGCCATTACGGCCGGCACGGCGCCCGGTATCTCCTGTCCGATAAGGAATACGCCCGCGTGGTGGACCTCTTTGCCCGGGCGCACGAAGCGGGCGAGCTGACCGATGCGGGGGAGAACCTGAACGATCGTCTGCAGGCCTACTACAGGCAGATGCAATACCGCGAGGGCGAGCTGTCCCGTTACGGTTGGGAACAGCACCAGTTCATTGCCCGGCAAATGTACGCTGCATATCCGGAACTTTTCCGCCGGCGTCCGCGGGTGGAGGCCGCATCGACCCTGCTGCTGCGGACGCTGATGAGCATGAATGCGTTCTGCACGGCCCTGCAGGGCTGCGATCCGCATCTGCCGATCTATGCCGAAGGCAGCAGGCTGAACCTGAACGGAATCTGCCCGCATCTGAAAGACAATCCGTTCGCACAGGGCGAAGGGGTCCGGTTCGATGTGGATGATCCGTGGGGCGGCAATTTGAAGCGGTTCGCGATGGAAAACGAACCGTGGGAGTCGCTCGCCGACCGGTATTTCCGGCATCGCGAGTGGCTTCTGGCGGCATCGGACACGGTTTCCTTCGTCCGCAACCTGCATACGCTGGTGTTCAACAGCAACAATGTTCCCACCGACCTTTCCTTTGCCGCCGTCTTCACGCCCGAAGAGGCCTACCAGGCCTGGCGGGTGGAAAACTACCGCTATTGGCTGGGCCTGGGCCCGCAGAATACGTCTGAAATATCGCTGGTGGAAGAGATTGTCCGGACGGCCGACCGCGACATCGCCGCGGGAGAACCCCTGGTGCGCCTGCGTTTCGGACACGACAGCAGCCTGATGGCCACGCTCTCCCTCCTGGGTATCAATACGTTCGGGCAGATGCCCGCATCGGCCGATGAAATAGAAGAGGTGTGGCGCTGCTACCGCATCCCCATGGCCTGCAACTACCGCTTTGTCTTTTATCGGAACAAATCGGGGGAGGTCCTGTTTAAATTTGTGCTGAACGGCAGCGATGCCAAGATTCCGGCGCTTACGCCCGTGGAAGGCTGCTTCTACCGCTGGTCGGATTTCCGCGCGCTGCTGGCGGAAAAATACCATTTTTCGTGATGAGACCTTTGTATAAACAATACCTGGGCGCAGCGGTGGCCGGCCTTTTTGCGGCGGCTGTAGCGGTGAACCTCTATGGCAATTATATGGGCGATTCCCTCCTGGCAAACCGCTCCAAACCGCTGTTGATGCCCCTGTTGGCCCTGACGGCCCTGCTGTTTTTCCCGCAGGGACGGACCCGGCTGGAAAAACTGCTCCTGGCAGCGGCCCTGGCCTTCGGTACGGCCGGCGACATCTTCCTGATGTACTCCGGGCAGACCTTCTTCCTGCTGGGCATGGGCATGTTCCTGCTGGGACACCTGTGCTACCTGACCTTGTTTGCGAAAATGGACCTGTACCGCCGTGTCGGAAAGCCCGGCTGGCTGACGGGCCCCTCGGCCATGGCCGCCATCGCCTGTTCGCTGGTCCTGGTCATGAAGGTGCCGTTCCCCATGGCCGTTGCCGTGGCCATTTACGGCTTTGTCCTGCTGCTCATCCCGCTGAGCGGCATCTTTGCGCGGTCCGGCCTTCTCCTGCTGGGAGGTGTCCTCTTCGCGTTTTCCGATTCGCTTATCGCCCTGCGCTCCTTTGCCGGGATTCGTTTTTTCGCCCACACGGGATTTGTGATCATGCTTACCTATATCGTAGCCCAGATCCTCCTGTCCGTTGGCATTATCCGTTACAAGAATGAAAAATAAACATTTGATACTCGTAGGATGCCTGCTGCTGGCCGCTTGTTCTCCCAAGGAGGACAAACTACCGGACCCTACCGTTTTCCGGACTTCTCCGGGGGTAGTCCAGGTAACCGCAGTGCGGCAGAAATCCATTATCAAGGTGGAATGTGACCAGCCCTGGACTGTCAAACTGGCCAAGGGAGAGTGGGTGACGCTGCTTGGAAAGCAGGCCGGAACCGACAACAACGGTCAGGTGGAAGTGGAATTCTCGCTGAATCCGGAAATGGAGCAGCGCAAGGATACATTGGTGTTCTCCTCCGGTTCCCAGACCCGCAAGGTGGCCCTGCTGCAGCGTTCGGTGGAATCCATCGTGATGCAGAAAGAAATCCGGTTGAACGCTACGGAAGCCAGTGTGGTGCGGATTGACTCACCGGCCGCCTGGCGGCTGGTATCGGACGGCTCCGATTGGTTTGACCTTTCCCCGACCAGCGGCAACGCCGGAAACCAGTCCTTTACCCTTCGGGCCAAGGACGAAAACCTGAATGTGGGTACCCGCACGGCCGCTTTGCGCCTGATTATCGGCGAAAAGGACGAGATTCCGCTCACGGTCTATCAGCTCCAGAAAGACGTCATTATCCTGGATGGCTCCAAGGTCAAGATCGATTACCGGGGCGGCCTGGTGAAGGTGCAGACCCAGACCAATGTGGACTTTTCCGTCTCCTATACCTCAGACTGGGTGGAAACGGTGACCACCAAGGGCCTGAACGAGGACATTACGTGTTTCCAGGTTGCCCGCTACGAGGGCCGCTTGGGGCGCAGCGTGACCATTACCTTCAAGGGGGCCGGCCTGACCCAGACCTTTGAAATTGAACAGGAAGCGATGGACCCGCTGCTGCGTATGTCGGATATCGGGGTGTACGATGTCTATGGCTCGTCCTGGACCTATGAGCCCCTGTCCGACCAGTTGCTCTGCTCCGCCCAGGATGCGGGCTATTCCTTTGCCATCCTGACGCCGGAATACAGCAAGGCGGTGGAAGTGAAGACGCC
The DNA here is from genome assembly GCA_902799895.1 of uncultured Bacteroidia bacterium. Taxonomy (GTDB): domain Bacteria; phylum Bacteroidota; class Bacteroidia; order Bacteroidales; family UBA932; genus Cryptobacteroides. The sequence continues at coordinate 9,225 of CADCCI010000044.1, forward strand.
CTCCCTGGTCCAGGCGAAGGAGGACGATGAGGTGTCGGTGCGCCTGGTGTTGAACCGGAATTCCCAGATCGGATTGCTGACGGAAAGGCGTGGCTGCGTGCCGAGGACGGTCCCGGTTGTATCATCCTTCAACAAGTGGCTGCCTTATGAAAAAGTATTTGCTTTTTGTCCTGATGGCCCTGGCGGCTTATCGCGCCGGTGCCGTGCCGCCGCCAGAAGGATCCAACCTGCGGGGCGATGAATTCTGCCACTGGTCCGTTGACGAGACCCAGGTTCCGCCCCAGACGGCCCTTATCGAGGCGCAGGTGCGCCGCGTGGAGATGCAGCAGCTGCTTTCGATCCAGCGGGCATCTGGTATTTCCCACGGGGAAAACCATTTCCTGGTCCTGCTGATCGAGTTTTCCGACCTGTCTTTCACCGTTAGCAATCCCAACCAGGCCTTCACGAACCTGCTTAACCAGGAAGGTTATTCGGCCAACGGCGCCACGGGCTCGGTCCGGGATTATTATGTAGAGAATTCCGGTGGGGATTTCAAACCCACCTACGATGTAGTCGGTCCCATCAGACTGTCCAAATCCTGGCGCTACTATGGCGGTAATGTGAATGGCAGTGATGCGCATCCGGATGAGGCCCTGCACGAGGCCTGTGACTTGATTGATTCCCAGATAGACTTCTCTGTCTACGACCACGACAAGGACGGGATGGTGGACAATATCTTCTTCTTCTATGCCGGCCACAACGAGGCCGAGGGCGGTCCGGCCGACTCCATCTGCCCCCACGCCTGGTCCCTGTTCCGGTACACCACGCGGCACGACGGGGTGCGGCCCTACTCCTATGCCTGTACCTCTGAATACCGGGGGACATCGGGCAATACGATGTGCGGAATCGGCACCTTCTGCCACGAATTCGGCCACGTGCTGGGCCTGCCCGATTTCTATGATACCGATTATGAGCAGAACGGCCAGGCCTCTCATCTGTACACCTTCTCGCTTATGGCGTCGGGCTCCTATAACAACAATGGCCGTACGCCGCCTTATCTGGGCTCCATCGAACGCAATATCCTGGGCTGGCACGACCTGCCCACCCGCCTGCTTTCCAGCGGCCGGAAGACCCTGAAGAGCGTCCAGGAGAATGAGTCCTACATGGTGGAAGCCAATCGGGAAGGGGAGTTCTTCGTCTTCGAGACCCGCGGCGGCAAGAAATGGGATGCCTATATCCCGCAGGGCATGATTGTCTACCACATGGACAAGTCTACCCGTTCGGTCGGCGGCACCACCGCCCGCAACCTGTGGACCAACGGAAGCAACAAAATCAATGCATACGGAAGCCATCCCTGCTTCTACCTGATTGTAGCCCAGGAACCCCGCGCGAACGACAGCCGCAACCTCCCGTTCCCGGGCTCTGCCAACGTAACCTCTTATACGCCAGTGGACTGGGATGGAATGAAAACCATCTACGACATCAGTGGAATTACGTATACGAACGGGGTTACCAACTTTACGTTCTATGTGTCGGCGAGCACGTCGGTAGCGGGTTATATCCGCAACGAGGAGGGCTCGCCGCTGAAAGGTGTGGAAGTTTCTATCCGGCCCGATGCGGAACATACCGACCGGCCGGTCTATTCGGCCGTGACCGGCGACAGCGGTTACTATCACCTGTTTTTCGAGGACGGGGACTTCCGCAAGACCTTCGACCTCAAGGCTTCCCGCGACGGTTACCTGACAAACGTGGAGACCATCTCGCTGGACATCCAGCAGGCGCTGGAACACGATATCGTCCTGAAACGCGACCCGACCATCCAGCCCGGCAGCACCAACCTGCCGGCCATGGGATATACCTCCATCCACAATCCCGGTTTCGGTCTCTATCAGGCCGGAATGTCGTTCAAGTTTGAACTGGTAGAAAGCCCTTCGCAGAAAGTGGCTTCGGTGGCCTGGTTCTTTGACGGAAAGGCGGTTACGGAACCTTCTGTGGTGCTGACGGCGGGCAGCCATACCGTCCAGGCAATCGTTACCCTGGTTTCCGGTGGCAAGCAGTCCCTGCTGGCCGAACTGAAGGCAGAATGAAACGGGTGGCGGTCATAGGCGCCGGCGCGGCCGGCTGTTTCTGTGCCGCCCGTCTGGCCCGGCTGGAGCCCGACTGCCGGATAACCCTCTTTGAAGCGCACGCCAAGCCGCTGGCCAAGGTGGCCGTTACCGGCGGCGGGCGCTGTAACCTGACCAATACCTTTGAAGGCGTAGAAGACCTGTCCCGCGTCTATCCGCGCGGCGCCTCCCTGATGAAGCGCGCCCTGCGCCAATTCGGCTGGAAGGACACCTGGGCGTGGATGCAGGAACAGGGCGTGTCCCTGGTGGCCCAGGAAGACCACTGTGTCTTCCCCCGGTCGCAGGATGCCATGCAAATAGTCCGGACCCTCCTGTATGCCCTTCATCGGCCGGGCGTTGAAATTCGGACAAATTGTGCGGTATCGGCCATCGAACCGCTTCCGGAAGGGTATCTGGTCCGATGGGAGGGCGGTTCCGCCCCCTTCGATGCCGTGGTGGTGACCACGGGCGGCAGTCCCCGCCGCAGCGGCCTTTCCTTCCTGGACCCGCTGGCACTGGAGATGGAAGCCCCCGTCCCGTCGCTCTATACCTTTACGCTTCCGGACGATCCGGTGCGCTCGCTGACGGGGCTGGTGGTGGAACCGGTGGCCGTTTCCCTGTCCGGTACCCGCTTCAGTGCATCGGGAACCCTGCTCATTACCGACTGGGGCATGAGCGGTCCGGCCATCCTGAAACTGTCTTCCTATGCCGCCCGATACCTGGCGGAACGTTCCTGGCAGGCGGAACTGTCTGTAAATTGGGCGCCGGATGCGGATGCCCGTTCCTGTGTGGACGCCCTGCTGGATGCCGCACCCCAGAAACTGGTCTCATCGGTCCATCCCGCCTTCCTGCCTGCACGCCTGTGGCGGCATCTGGTGGGGAAAGCCGGTATCGCAGGGGAGCGGCGCTGTGCCGAAGTGGGGAGCAAGGGCCGCAACCGCCTGGCCGATCTGCTGGTCCGCGATACCTACCGAATCGGGGGACGGGGTCGCTTCAAAGAGGAATTCGTAACGTGCGGAGGCGTGTCGCTGAAAGAAATCGACCCGAATACCCTGGAATCCCGCAAATACCCGGGTCTGTATTTCGCCGGGGAGGTCCTGGATATCGATGCCATAACGGGCGGATTCAACCTCCAGGCGGCCTGGACCACGGGCTGGCTGGCGGCCGGAGCGATTGCCGCCGGGAATGCGGGATAATTGCAAAAGAATCCCTATATTTGTATGCTAAACCCATAACCAAAATGATCAAGAAAATCAACGAAGCGGTGGCTTATATCGGGACGGACGATTTGGATCTGGACCTGTTCGAAAGCCAGTATGATGTGCCGGAGGGAATGGCCTATAATTCTTATCTGATTCAGGATGAGAAAGTTGCCATTATGGATACCGTCGATGCCCGATGCGCGCAGGCGTGGAAGGAGAACCTCGTGGAAGCCCTGGGCGGACGCACGCCGGATTACCTGGTGGTGCATCATCTGGAACCGGACCACACGGGCCTGATTGCCTGGGTGACCCGGCAGTATCCCGCCTTGCAGGTGGTGGCCTCGGCCAAGGCCCTGCAGATGCTGGGACAGTTCTTCGACGGCCTGGACCTGACCGGCCGCAGCCGGGTGGTAAAAGAGGGCGATACCCTTTCCCTGGGCAGCCGCAGCCTGACTTTCTATGGCGCCCCCATGGTGCATTGGCCGGAGGTGATGGTGTCCTATCTGGACGCCGACCGCATCCTCTTCAGCGCCGATGCCTTCGGAAAATTCGGGGCCCTGTCCAAATGCGGTTATTTCTCGGAAGAAGATGGGGACTGGGCCTGCGAAGCCCGTCGCTACTATTTTAATATCTGCGGCAAATATGGCCTCCAGGTGCAGGCCCTCCTGAAAAAGGTGCTGCCGTTGCCGCTGGACGCCATCTGTCCGCTGCACGGTCCCGTCCTGCGGGGCGACCTCACTCCCTATACCGGCCTGTACGACACCTGGAGCCGTTACGGCGTGGAAACCGAGGGGGTATTCGTGGCCTACGCCTCCATTCACGGGGGCACGGCCGCCGCGGCGTTGAAAATGGCCGATATCCTCCGCGCGAAAGGCTGCCCGAAGGTGGCGGTGGCCGATCTTTCCCGCGACGACCAGGCGGAAGCCGTGGAGGATGCGTTCCGATACGGAAAGGCCATCCTGGCCGCCTCTTCCTATGATGCGGGCGTTTTCCCGCCGATGGATATCTTCCTGCATCACCTGCGCGACAAAGCCTGGCAGAAACGCCGCGTGGGCCTGATCGAGAACGGTTCCTGGGCTCCCTCCGCCGGACGGGTGATGCGCGAGCAACTGTCGGCCATGAAAGAAATAGAACTGGTGGAGCCGATGGTCACCCTGCGCAGCCGGATGAAAGATAGCGACCTGGCGGCCCTGGAAGCCCTTGCAGATGCGATTCTTGCCTAATTTCCGCCCGATATGATCCAGATTTATTGCAAAAACTGCAACACGACCAAGAAGTTCATCGAGGGAACTTCGCTGCTGCACATGCTGAACGAATTCGAATTCGAACGGCCTTTCCCGATAGTGTCCGCCCGGGTGAACAATGTCTCGCAGGGCCTGAAATTCCGCGCCTACCAGAACCGGGACATCGAGTACCTGGACGTCCGGTCGGCCAGCGGCATGCGTGTCTATTGCCGTTCCCTGTGCTTCCTGTTGAGCAAGAGCGCCATCGATATCTTCCCGGGTTGCAGGGTCTATATGGAGCATCCCATTTCCAATGGATTCTTCTGCCATCTGCGCAAGGCGGATGACAGCGACCTGACCCCGGAGGATGTTGTCCGGCTGAAAAAGCGGATGCAGGAGATCGTATCGAAAAACATCCCGTTCCACCGCTACGACGTGCAGGCGGACAAGGCCATCAAAGCCTTCCAGAAAAGCGGATATGACGACAAGGTCAAATTGCTGAAAAGCCTGGGAGAACCCTATATGGACTATTATACCCTGGGGGATACGGCCGATTATTATTACGGGAAACTGGTCCCCTCGGCCGGTTACCTGACGGTCTGGGATATCCAACTGTACCACAGCGGTTTGCTGCTGCGGGTGCCGGACCGGCACAACCCCGCGGTGCTGGCTCCCTTCGTGGACCAGCCGAAAACCTTCGAGATGTTCAACGAGGCCCTGCGGTGGAATATCATCATGCGGCTGGCAACGGTGGGCGATGTGAACGAGGCTTGCGCCAACGGCCGGGCCAGCGAGCTGATCCAGGTGGCGGAAGCCCTCCAGGAGAAGAAAATCGTCCAGATCGCCGAAGAAATCAACCGGCGATACAATAACGAAATACCCACGCGCGTGGTGCTGATCACCGGGCCCAGCAGCTCGGGAAAAACAACCTTCTGCAACCGCCTGAGCATCCAGCTGAAGGCCTGCGGACTCCGGCCCCTGGCGATATCGACCGATGATTACTTCGTGAACCGGGCCGATACGCCGCGATTCCCGGACGGCAGTTTCGACTTTGATAATTTTGACACGGTGGACCACGCCCTCATGGAATCGGACATCATGAAGATCCTCGCCGGCGAGGAGGTCTCGGTACCGGAGTATAATTTCGTGACGGGCATGCGGGAGTACAACGGAAAGACCATCAAACTCCGGCCTGGGAGCATCCTGCTCATCGAGGGCATCCACGCCCTGAATCCGGCCCTGACGCTGAATATCCCCAACGAAGAGAAATTCCGTATCTTTATCAATACGCTCACCAGCACGTCGTTAGACAACCACAACTGGATTCCGACTTCCGATAACCGCCTGCTGCGGCGGATTGTCCGGGATTACAACAAGGGAGCGTTTACGGCCCGCGAATCCATTGCCCAGTGGCCCAATGTGATTGCGGCCGAGGAAAAATGGATCTACCCGTTCCAGGAAACGGCCGACATGATGTTCAATTCGGCCTACCTGCTGGAATTCGCGGTGATGCGCAACCATGCTGAACCCATCCTGGCGGGGATTCCGAAGAATACGCCGGAATACAGCGAGGCGCACCGCCTGCTGAAATTCATCCATTATTTTACGCCGGTATCGGACAAGGAGATTCCTTCCACCTCGCTTATGCGCGAGTTCCTGTAGGCCCTATTCCTGGACCTGCGGTTTGTGGACCGGATCGCAAGTGAGACCGATTCCCAGTTTGTGGAAGGTCTTGCGGTCTACCTCTCCCAGCATAACGGTGGAATGGACCTGGGCACCGGCCAGATTCGGCAGCTGGTCCAGGGCCAGTTTACAGTTCTCGTCTATCAAGCTCATCATGGAAATGGCCACCAGGACCTCGTCCGTGTGCAGGCGGGGGTTCTTTCCGTGCAGGTAGTTCACCTTGGTCCGGGAAATGGGAGCGATCATGGTTTCGGGGATGAGCTTGACGTTGTGCGCAATGCCGGCCAGGTGTTTCAGGGCATTCAGCAGCAGGGCGGCGCTGGGTCCCAGCAGGGGACTGGAGCCGGCGGTGAGGATGGTGCCGTCTTCCAGTTCGATGGCCGCGCAGGCCTCTTCGCACTGCAGGAGCCGTTCCTTGGCGGCCACCGTGGTCTTGCGGTCGGCGGTGGTGATGCCCGCCTTCTTCATCACGAGGGAAATCTTGTTGACTTCCTGCTCCGTGGTTTTACCGTCGGCGAACTTGCAGAGGGCCGTGTAGTAGCGGCGGATGATCTCCTGCAGGGCCGCCTCGCGGCAGACCTCGTCGTCACAGATGCAGGAACCGATCATGTTCACGCCCATGTCGGTGGGACTCTTGTACGGGCTCTGGCCGTAAATATCCTCGAACAGGGCATTCATCACCGGGAAAATCTCGATGTCACGGTTGTAGTTGACGGCTGTGGTACCGTAGGCTTCCAGGTGGAAGGGGTCGATCATGTTGACGTCGTCCAAGTCGGCCGTGGCGGCCTCGTAGGCGATGTTTACGGGGTGATTGAGCGGCAGGCTCCAGACCGGGAAGGTCTCGAATTTGGCATAACCGGCCTTGATGCCGCGTTTGTTCTCCTGATACAGCTGGCTCAGGCAGACCGCCATCTTGCCGCTGCCCGGACCCGGGGCGGTCACGACCACCAGCGGCTTGCTCGTCTGGACATAGTCGTTGCGGCCGAATCCTTCGTCCGAATCAATCAGGTTCACGTTGTGGGGATAGCCTTCAATGGTATAGTGGTAGTACACCTTGATTTTCATCCGCTCCAGGCGCTTGCGGTAGGCGTCTGCGCTGGACTGGCCGTTGTAATGGGTGATGACCACGCTGTTCACGTTGAAGCCGCGGTTCATGAACTCGTCCCGCAGGCGCAGCACGTCTACGTCGTAGGTGATGCCCAGGTCGTTGCGGACCTTGTTTTTCTCGATATCGACGGCGCTGATGACAATGACAATTTCCAGGTCGTCTTTCAGCTGATACAGCATCTTGAATTTGCTGTCCGGCTCAAAACCCGGCAGAACGCGGCTGGCATGGTAATCGTCGAACAGTTTCCCGCCGAATTCCATATACAATTTGTTGCCGAAAGTTGCGATGCGCTCTTTGATGCGATCCGACTGGATCTTGACATATTTTTCGTTGTCGTACCCGTATTTCATAAAGGACTGTCTGTTAAATTCAATACGGGTTACAAAATTACGCAAATGGTTGAAAACCTGCAAAAAAAATTCTTATATTTGTAAGAATATGAAAAAAGGGAAGGTTTATACGGATGAACTGATGCGCCTGGCGTGGGGAACCGATGCCAGTTTCTATCACATGGTCCCGCAGGAAGTGGTCCGGAGCGAGTCGGAAGAAGAGGTGGTGGAAGTGCTCCGGCGGTGTTTCCGCGAGGGCCGGGCCGTTACTTTCCGGGCCGCCGGGACAAGCCTCTCGGGCCAGGCCCTCTCGGATAGCGTCCTGCTCGTGGCCGGGAAGAACTGGGAAAAATGGACCTTCCATCCGGAAACGGAAAGCATCACCCTCCAGCCAGGACTGGTGGGGGCGCGCGTAAACCGGATCCTTTCCCGATTCGAGCGCCGTTTCGGTCCGGATCCCGCTTCCATCGGCAGCTGCATGGTGGGCGGCATCGTGGCCAACAATGCCTCGGGCATGAGCTGCGGAACCCGCTACAACAGCGACCGCCTGCTGCTCAGTGCGCGCATGGTGCTCTCTGACGGAACCGTCCTGGATACCGGCAGCGAGGAGAGCCGGGCGGCCTTCCGCGCCTCGCATCCGGACTTCCTGAAAGCAATCGAATCCCTGCGCGACGAGGTCCTGTCCGATGCGGCCCTGCGCGAGCGGATCGCCTATAAATATTCCATCAAGAACGTCACGGGGCTGAATCTCCTGCCCTTGATTACCTATACCGATCCTTTCGATATCATCGCCCACCTGCTGGTGGGGTCGGAAGGAACCCTGGCCTTCCTCTCGGAAGTAACGATGAAGACCCTGCCGATTGCCCCCTACAAGGCGACGGCCATGATCTATTTCCCGGATTTGCCCACGGCGGCCCGGGCGGTCGTGGCCATGCCCCGGGACCTGGTTTCGGCCGCCGAAATGCTGGATATCCGGTCCCTCACCGCGGTGGACGACCCGCACTTGAGAGCGGAGCTGCCCCAGTTGACGGCGGTGCTGGCCGAGACGCAGGCCTCCTCGCGCAAACAGCTGGAAGACCAGATTGCGGCCATCTCGAAGGCCCTGGAGCCCTTCGGCGCCGAGGTCCGTTTTACGGAAGACAAGGCCGAATGCGCCGCCTATTGGGCCCTGCGCGCCGGCATCTTCCCGAAGGTAGGCGGCCTGCGCCAGAAGGGGACGACCTGCCTGATTGAAGACGTGGCCTTCCACGTGGAAGACCTTCCCGAGGCGGTTGCCGATCTGTCCGCCCTGCTGGACCGCCATGGCTATCACGATAGCTGTATCTACGGCCATGCCCTGGCCGGGAACTTCCATTTTATCATCAATCAGGGATTTACGTCGGATGCCGATGTGCGCCGATACGACGCGATGCTGCACGATGTGGCCGACCTGGTGGTGGGCAAATACGACGGTTCGCTGAAAGCAGAACACGGTACCGGCCGCAACATGGCTCCCTTCGTGGAACGCGAGTGGGGGAGCGCCGCCTATGCGGTGATGCGCCGGATCAAGGAACTTTTCGATCCGAAGGGAATCCTGAATCCCGGGGTCATTTTCAATGCGGATCCGCAGTGCCACCTGCGCGGGATCAAGGTCCTTCCGTCCCTGGCCGATGCCGGCGAACGGGCCGTCTTCGAAACCCTGGACAAATGCATCGAATGCGGATTCTGCGAGGTGAACTGCGTGTCCTGCGGGTATGCGCTTTCGTCCCGAACCCGCATTGCCGTCCAGCGGGAAATTGCCCGTCGGAAAGCCGCCGGAGAGCCTTGGGAGGCCCTGGAACGGGCCTACCGCAAACCCGGCTCGGGACTCTGTGCGGGCGACGGTCTTTGTTCCACTTCCTGCCCGATGGGCATCAATGTGGCCGACCTGACGCACCAGCTCCGGCACGAGCAGCTTTCCGCCCCCGTAGCCTGGCTGGGAGCCTGGGTGGCCGAACATTTCCGCGGTACCAAGACCCTGCTGCGCGGCGGTCTTGCCCTGGCCCAGGTGGGCCTGGCCCTCCCGGGCATCAAGAGCCTCATCCCGCCGGTACCGGCGCCGCATCGCCCGAAACCCCTTGGACATCAGCCCGAATCCCCTCGGAAAGTGGTGTATTTCCCGAGCTGCATCAACCAGACCTTCGGACCCGGGCGCGGAGAAAACATCCGCCCGCTGACCGAAGAGATGACCGACCTGCTGCACAAGGCGGGTTATGAGGTCGTATATCCGGCCGGAATGGAAAACCTGTGCTGCGGCACCATCTGGGAAAGCAAGGGCATGCCCGAGGTGGCGGACCGCAAACTGAAAGAACTGGAAACGGCCTTGTGGACCGCTTCGGAGCAGGGGAAATACCCGGTCCTGTGCGACCAGAGCCCCTGTCTGCACCGGATGCGTGCCGGGATCAAGTCCCTGCACCTGTACGAACCGGCGGAATTCATCCAGACCTTCCTGGCCGACCATTTGGAATTCCATCCCACCGATACGCCCATTACCGTTCACGCAACCTGTACGATGCGGCTTATGGGCTTGCAGGATACAATCGTTTCCCTGGCCCGGCGCTGCTCTACCCAGGTGTATGTGCCGGACGAGGTGGGCTGCTGTGCGTTCGCCGGGGACAAGGGCTTCCTCCAGCCGGGCCTGAACGCCTATGCCCTGCGCAAACTGAAACCCTTCCTGCAGGACCACCTTGTCCGGGAGGGCTATTCCAACAGCCGGACCTGTGAGATCGGCCTCACGGAAAACGGGGGCATACCCTACCGTTCCATCGTCTATCTGGTAAACGCCTGTACAACCGCTAAGTAAATAGAAATCAATCGCAATATGAAAAAACAATTCTTCCTTCTTGTCGCCATTGCCGTAACGGCCTGGACAACGTCCTGCAGCCCCAAGCGCTCAGACGCTCCCGTGGGCTACCTGACCGCTTCCCTGGACCCGCAGGCCTGGGACAGTTCTGTCTGGATTTCGGCTCCGGATGCTCCGGTGGTAACGGGAAAAATCACCGGCCAAAGCCTCGCCGCTGACGGTGCCAGCCTCTTCGTGGGTAAACTGCAGAATGGCGACAAGGTGGTTTCGGCCCGGTGGATGACCACGGGTCTGGGTATCTACTCCCTGTACGTAAACGGGCAGCCGGTGGGTACGGAAGTGCTCAAGCCGGGCTTTACCCATCCGGAGAAGACCCGCCGCTCTTTTACCTATGATATAACCGACGCGTTCCGCAAGG
>CADCCI010000044.1:20138-22052 GCA_902799895.1 uncultured Bacteroidia bacterium
CGCGGCGATATCAATATCCTCGAAGCCCAGGTAACCCCGGGCTGGTGGGCGGACAAGATTGTCACCCCCGGCGGACACGACGGGATGCTGGGCAGGAAACCGGCGTTCCGGGCCGTTCTGGAGCTCCTGTACGATGACGGAACCGGTCAGTGGTTCGGCACGGATACGCTTTGCTGGAAGGCCGGCGTAGGCGGTCCGGTCAAGCACGCCTCCATCTTCGACGGGGAGCGGTACGATGCCCGCGAACCCCTGCAGCCGGCTTTCGCCGCCCTATCCCTGACGCCGGAAGTAAGTACGGAATTCTCCGGTGAAATCCTGCCGACCGACGGCGCGGAAGTCTACCTGCGCGAAGACCTGGCCCTCGCCCCCGTGAAGGCCTATGTCTGGAAAGAGGTGGAAGGCGCCGGTGAAGAGGCCTATGGCAAGGTGGTGATTGCCCGCGAATATGCCCCGGACGCCCCCATGACCCTGGAGGAAGGGGAGACCCTGGTGGTGGATTTCGGACAGAACTGCGCCGCCGTACCCGAATTCCTTTTCCAGGCCGCCGAGGGCACGGTGCTGACCTGTCTGCCGTCTGAAATCCTGAACGATGGCAACGGTGCCAAAAGCCGCGGCATGGACGGTCCGGAAGGCAGCTGCCACCGGACGAATCTCCGCACGCCCGAAAACTGCATGCGGATCGATTATACCTTCGCCTCCTCCGCGGAACCGGTTTCCTATCGGCCTTCCTGCAGTTTCTTCGGATATCGGTTCGTATCGGTTACCGCAACGGGCCGCGTGACCATCGCGCGCCTGCGCTCCGTCCCGGTGACCTCCATCGCCGAGGATCTGGAAACCGGCCGTATCGAGACGGGGGACGAAAGCGTCAACCGGCTCATTTCCAATGCTATTTGGGGTGAACGTTCCAACTACCTGAGTGTCCCGACCGATTGCCCGCAGCGCAATGAACGCCTGGGCTGGACGGCCGATACGCAGGTCTTTACCGAAACGGGCTCCTTCTTTGCCAATACGGACCTCTTCTTCCACAAATGGATGCGGGACATGCGCGACACCCAGAGCGAGTTGGGTGCCTTCCCGGGCGTAGCTCCGTTCGGACAGTACGGCGCGGAACCCACGTCCATGATGCGCGTGGGCTGGGCCGATGCCGGTATCATCGTGCCCTGGACGGTCTGGAAACAGTTCGGCGATACGACAATCATCGACGAAAACTGGGACGCCATGGACCGCTTCATCACGCATATCGACGAAACAAAATACGATCACCGTACCCTGAGCGAGGAAAATGGTGACTACCAGTGGGCCGACTGGCTCAGCTACGAGCCACTGGAGAGCTGCGGCGGCGATGCCTTCATTCCTGTCCCGAACGGGAAACGGCTCCGCAAACCCGAAGCCATCACGTACTGGAATTACCTGTGCGCCTCGTACTGGGTGATCGATGCCGGGATGATGCGGGATATGGCGGCGGCTACCGGCCGCGATGCCGCCCGTTTCGAGGAAATGACCGCCCGGGCCAAGGCCTATGTACGGGAGCAATTCCTAAATCCGGACGGATCCTTTAAACTTGCCATCCTGAATACCATGCAGACGCCGGCGCTCTTCGCCCTGAAGAACCAACTTTTCGACGGGGCGGCCAAAGAAGCCATCGTGGCCCGGCTGCGCGCGAATTTTGCGGCGCATGACAACTGCCTTCAGACCGGCTTCCTGGGCACCTCCATCCTCATGGATACCTTGACGGAAAACGGCATGGTGGACATTGCCTATGCCCTGCTCTTCCAGCGGAAGAACCCCAGCTGGCTGTATTCGGTGGACAACGGCGCCACCACCATCTGGGAGCGCTGGAACAGCTACATGATTGAATCCGGAATGGGCCCGAAAGGCATGAACAGTTTCAATCATTATGCTTATGGATGCGTA
>CADCCI010000045.1 GCA_902799895.1 uncultured Bacteroidia bacterium
GTACTTCCTATACGATTTCGTAAATCTTTGCGTTTGACTTCTCCTGTCAGGTATTGCTCGATCATCATGGTAGCGATCGGGCAGGCCCAGGTAGCACCGAAGCCCGCATTCTCGATATAGGCCGCCACCGCAATCCGGGGATTGTCCTTGGGGGCGAAGCAGATGAAGACCGAATTGTCGGCGCCGCGGGGGTTCTGGGCCGTTCCCGTCTTGCCGCAGATATCCAGGCCGTCCACGTGGGCCACCCAGGCGGTTCCGCCCATGCCCGCGCCGCTGTTTACCGCCCGCCACATGCCTTGCACCGCCTTCGGGAAGTGCTTTTGCTCCACCATGGTATACTGGCGCTCCTTGTATTTGTCCTCGATTTCCACATCCTCGTATTCCTTGATGATATGCGGGATGATGTACCAGCCGCGGTTGGCCATGATGGCAGCCAGGTTGGCAATCTGGAGGGGCGTCACGCCCACCTCGCCCTGACCGATGGAAATAGATTTGATGGTGGCGAACTTCCATCCGCCCAGACGGGCCGGATAGCGTTTGTCGTAGAGTTTGGAGGTAGGCAGGGTGCCGCCCAGTTCGGCAGGGAAATCACTGCCCAGGGGGTGCCCGAAACCAAAACTCTGCACATACTCATTCCATTTGTCCAGGGCCGCGCCGATAGAGGGATATTTCCGGTTCTCCAACACGTCCCGCAAGGCAAAGGTAAAATAGGAATTGCAGGACATCATAATGGCCTCTTCCAGGTCCAGGGGCGATTTGTGGCCGTGGCAGCCCGGACGGTGATCGCCCAACGTATAGCCGTGGGCGCAGGGGAACATCATCTCCGGACGGAGCGTCCCCTCCTCCAAGCCAATCAACCCGTTCACCAGTTTGAACACGGAGCCGGGCGGATAGGGCGCCTGTACGGCCCGGTTGAACATAGGCTTATAGGGATTGGAGGAGATTTCTTTGTAATGACGGCCGATATCGGCCAACATATCCACATCGATACCGGGACTGGACACCATGGCCAGGATTTCCCCCGTGGACGGTTCGATGGCGACCAGCGAGCCCACCTTGTTTCGCATCAGCAGCTGTCCGTATTGCTGGAGGTCGGCATCGATCGTGGTCATGATATCCCGGCCGGGAACGGCCTCCTTGTCCATTTCCCCATTGCGGTAGTGGTCCTCGATTTGGTTGCGGGCGTTCCGCAGGTAGATGTGGTATCCTTTTTCGCCCCGCAGGTCCTTTTCGCGAGCCGCCTCGATGCCGGTCTTGCCGGCATAATCCCCGCTGCGATACTCGTCCGAGTGCGTTTTCAGGAAGGCGGCATCCACCTCGGAAACATAGCCCAGCAGGTTCCCGCCCGCGTTTACGGGATAGTCCCGGATGCTGCGGGCCTGCCCCTTGAAGCCCGGGAACTTGTATTTCAGTTCATCGAACCGCATAAAGGCTTCCGGCGGAATCTGCTTCAGCAGCACCACGCTCTGCCAGCCGATCTTGCGGCGGAAGCGTTTGTATTCGGCCATCTTCTCTCGGATAAAATCCGCCTCGACCCCCAGGGACGATGCCAGCAGCAGGGTGTCGAAGGCTTCCACCTCGCGCGGCGTGCACAGGATGTCGTATGCCACCTTGTTGCCCACGATGATCTTACCGTTGCGGTCGTAGATAACGCCCCGGGTCGGGTAGATGATGTCATAGACCATCGAGTTGTTCTGGGCGCTGGTCTTGTATTTGTCGTCCAGGATCTGGATGGAGAATAGTTTCACCAGCAGAATGGCCGCCGCCACCCCCAAGCCGATCAGCAATCGGACCATCCGGGGATTCAGCTTGTCATCGGTCATTGATGGAGAAATAGATAATGGCCAGGAGGGAAAGCAGGTAGCTGGCCGGCAGGGATGCAAAGAAACGGGCGAAGAAGAACCAGCCGGGCCGCATCCCGGAACCGTCTACCCAGATGTAGAGGATCAGGAAGAGGGTCAGGGAGAGGAGAATCACCAGGGAAACCTTTCCCAGTCCGTTTTTGTGGATGGAAAAATCCTCTCCGCGGGCAAAGAGCTCGGTTCCGAAGACCCAGCGGATGAAGGTTTTGCGGGCAAAGGCCACGGGCAGGAGGGCCACCACATTCAGGCCCGGAACGCCATCGGCCAGGAAATCCACCGCCAGCGCCGTCCCGAATGCAATCAACAAGACCTGCGGGGTGGTATACCGGAGGGGGATACTCAAGACCATGGCCGGCAGGAGGGTGAGCATCATATAGGGGGACATCATAAAGTAATTACACAACAGCAGTTGTATAATCAACAGCAGCATGTACCTGCCGAAGAAGCCCAGTTCCTTGGACATCATCTGATGTTCCTCCTACTCATTTTCCAATAATCCTATTTCCTCCCGGCCCAGGTTTTCCACCACCGTCACATAACGGAGGGCGGTAAAATCCTGGAACAGAGTCACCTTGATTTCATGCATAGCACCGTTGACGATGCGCGAATCGCCCGTTACACCCAGGGGGATATCGGGCGGAAACACGGACGAGAAGCCACTGGTATAGACCGTATCGCCTTTTTCGAACTTAAAATGCAGGGGAATCTCTTTCAGCAAGGCCCCGTCCGCCGAATGGCCGTCCCAAACCAGCGGTCCCATGGCCCCTTCCGAGCCCAGGCGGGCACTGACGCTGACCTCCGCATTCTGGAAGGAAAGTACATACGCGTAATGGCGGTGAACCGCATCCACGATGCCCACCGCGCCGTGGCGGGTGATGATGGCAGAGCGCGCATCCACCCCGTCGTCCGAACCTTTGTCGATAATGAAATAGTTGTGCTGCCGGTTCCGGCTGATTTTCACGATACTGGCCGGCAGGTAAGAAAAGTCATGGCTTTTCTGCAGCTCCTGTACCCGTTGCTCGCTCGCCAGGTCCGACAAGGCTTTCTGGCAGGCCTGCAACCGGCTCAGGAGCTCATGGTTGTCTGCCGCCAGACGGTCGTTCTCTTTCTTGAGCGAAAAATAACGGCCCACCTGCTGGTTGGCACCCCAGACCCCCGCCATAAAATGGTGCGTCACCCGAGATACCCACATTCCCTGCAGCGAAGAACTCTTCCGAAGCATGATGAAGCCGGCCCCCTCCAGGATCAGGAAAAGGACCAAGCTGACCACGATGGGAAGGATTTCTCGGCTGCGAGGCATCGGATTAGCGCATCAGGAAGGGATAATTATCGGTATTCTTCAAAGCCAGACAGGTTCCGCGGGCCACGGCGCGGAGCGGATCTTCGGCCACATAGAACGGAATGTTCACCTTCTCCGTAAACCGCTGGGCCAGACCGCGCAGCAGGGCACCGCCGCCGGACAGGTGGATTCCGTTCTCCACGATATCGGAATACAACTCCGGAGGGGTCTGCTCCAGGACATGCATGATGGCGGCCTCGATCTTGGCAATGGATTTATCCAGACAATGGGCGATTTCCTGATACGTAATGCTCGCCTCGACGGGATGGCCGGTCATGAGGTTCGGACCGCGGACAATGAAGGGTTCGGGTTCCTCGTCCAGTTCAGGCAGGACGGCACCCACCGCGATCTTGGTCTTTTCCGCGGTAATTTCACCCACCTTGATGTTATGCTGCTGTCGCAGGTAGTACTGAATGTCATTGGTCAGCTCGTCCCCTGCCGTCTTGATGCTCTCCTGCACCACGATACCGCCCAGGGAGATCACGGCGATTTCCGCCGTACCGCCTCCGATATCCACCACCATATTGCCCTTCGGGGCTTCCACATCCAGGCCGATACCGAGCGCGGCCGCCATCGGCTCGAAAATGAGGAAGACATCGCGTCCGCCCGCGTGCTCGGTGGAGTCGCGCACCGCACGGATTTCCACTTCCGTACTGCCGGAAGGGATGCCCACCACCACTTTCAGGCTGGGCGCAAACAGGCTTTTGTGTTTGCTGTTCACCTGTTTGATAAAACCGCGGATCATCATCTCGGCAGCGTTGAAGTCCGCAATCACGCCGTCTTTCAACGGACGGACGGTCTTGATGCCCGGGTTGGTACGCTCGTGCATCAGCTTGGCTTTCTGGCCCAAGGCGATGCAGGAACCGGACTGGTTATCGATGGCCACGATGCTCGGCTCGTCCAATACAATCTGGTCGTTCTGGAAAATCACGGTATTGGCCGTTCCAAGGTCGATAGCGAGCTCTTGTGACAAAAAAGAAAATGCCATATTCGGTTAATTTTTGCTTTCTGACAATATGATTTCAAAACAACTTGTAAAAGTACGATTTTTATCGCAATTTTGCAATATGATTCCCAGATATGCCATCATTGTAGCCGGTGGAAGCGGCACCCGGATGGGGAGCGACATTCCCAAACAATTCCTCGAACTGGATGGGAAATCCATCCTGCGCCGCAGCATTGAACGCTTCACAGAAGCCCTGGAAGGCGTTCACATCATTACGGTCCTTCCCAAAGAGCATATCGACCTTTGGAAAGAGCGTTGCCTGCGAGACAATTTCATTGTCCCGCAAATCTTGGTGGCGGGCGGAATCACCCGTTTCCACTCCGTAAAGAACGCCCTCGCCAAAGTCCCCGACGAGGCGATTGTCGGTGTCCATGACGGGGTGCGTCCCTTCGTGTCGGCCGGCCTCCTCCAGCGGATGTACGACCAGGTATCGGGCGGATGCCCGGCCCTCATTCCGGTGCTCCCCTGCACCGATACCCTCAAGGCCCTGCAGCGCGTGACCGGCGAGGACGGCGTCTCCCGCCTGGAAACCCTTCCCGGAATCGAACCGGACCGGAGCATCCTGTTTGGGGCGCAGACTCCCCAGGTTTTCCGCGCCGACGTGCTCAAAGCCGCTTATTCCCAGCCGTTTAGCACCGCCTTTACCGATGACGCATCGGTGGTGTCGCATAACGGAGAAACGCTCTCCTATATCGAAGGAGAGCGCCTCAATCTAAAAATCACGACCCCGGACGACCTCGTCCTGGCCCGCGGGATCCTGGCTATTTAAGCGTACCGTTCTCGGCGGCCTGGATCATCTTCTCATTAGCAGAGACATAGACCTCGACACGACGATTCTGGGCGCGGCCTTCCTTGGTGGAATTGTCGGCAACCGGCATGGTGTAGGATTTGCCCTCGGCCTTGATCCGGCTGGAGGCGATTCCGCACGACTGCAGATAACCGGCCACGGCATTGGCACGCTGGGTGGACAGTTTCTCGTTCACCTCGGCTGAACCCGTATTGTCGGTGTGGCCGTAAACGGTCACGTCGGTATCGGGCATATCGGCCATCTTGGCGGCGAATTCCTTCAGTTCCTTTTGGGACTCGGCCGACAGGGTGGCTTTGTTGGTGGCGAAGAGGATACCGTTGTCGAAGGTAACCTTGATGGCCTCCAGGCCGTTCGCATCGGTCACCGTTTCCACCTTGGCGTTCAGGGCCGCCAGTTCTTCGGCTTTCTTGTCCATCTTGTGGCCGATAATGGCACCTGCACCACCGCCGACTGCCGTTCCAATGGCTGCACCGATAGCGGCACTCTTACCGTCGTGGCCAATCAGGCCTCCGATTACAGCGCCCAAAGCGGCACCTGCTCCGGCACCCGCAACGGTTCCGGTAGTGGTTCTGTTCCAGGAAGAACATGCTCCCAGCACAAATACGCTGAGAAGGATGGCAGGGATAAATTTTCTCATAATTCTTATAAATTAATTATTTGTGATATTAGCTGTCCTTTCTACCGTACGAAGCTCGCCGCGGCTGATGGTCACGCTTTTGTCGATTTCGTAGGTATCGATAAACTTGTTGTAACTGCTATCATGGCCTTCCATATAGATGGTAAACCCGCCGTATTCGCCCACCGGGACCGGGAAATAGAAATCGATATCCCCCGCAACGTCTTTGTACATACTATAATAGATTTCGCGGTCGCCATACTCGTCCGTTTCGATACAGGCATTCTCCGTTCCGATATTCTGGATGATGAAATCGCCGGCAATGGCATTATCTTTCGATGAGAGCCGGACCATCGTAAGGATGCCGGTAAAGCCTTTGAGCGTTACTTTGATCAAACCGCACAGGTGTTTGAATGCAAGAGAGGGGTTCGGTCCGTCCGGAATGGTGGCAACCATCGGGGAATGGGTCTGTCCCACTTCACTCTCATCATAATACGACGTCAAGTAATAATTGTAGACGCCGCCCCAGCTGTAAACGTCGGCGCTGCCGGCAAAGGCGTAGCCGCTCACTCCTTCGATCTCTTCGTCGGAAGTGAATTCGGCATTCTTCGTTCCGGCGCCCTTGGTGAGGGTGAACTGCTGATACACGCCCCAGATGTCGAGGGCGTAAATCCGGTCACCCTCGGACCAGGCGAAGGCGCCCGTCGCGGAAGCTGTCGATTTTACGTCTGCAAGGCCTGCCTTAAAAACTATTCTCTTTCCGGTTTTCTCCGGAGCGGTTTCCTTTGCACAACTGGCAAAGAGAATGGCAACTGCCAAGAAACCGATATATCGTAGTGTTTTCATTTCCTTACCGTTTTTACAAAGGTTTCACTTCATAATCCTCACCGGAAGCGCCACCGGTAACCGTTGTGCCGTCTTTAGGGATGGGATCGTAGTTATAGAAGTAGCGCTTCTGCGTTTGCAGGCGTTTTATATCGCCACGGGCAATATGCTCGCGAACGCGCGTAATGTCCCCAGACGCATCGGTCTCGTACTCAAAAGTAAATTCGAACGTTGTTATCGTTTCATCATCCGATTCCATCTCAATCTTTACAGGGACGTTCTTCGTGCAGAGTTTCGGAAGGAACCAGCCCGCCCCGTTACCAAATAAACGGTTCGGAAGAATACCGACATTGTCTTTCAACGACCCATATTTTACCTTGTAGACAACCGAGTTGCCCGAATCTGTCATAATAATCCGGGTAACGTTGCCGTCGGTCCATTCATATTCCATGGTTTCATTTCCATTATTGGCCTTGGTCAGCAACCCGTCGGAATAGGAGAACTGGTAAACGTTTTGGCCGGAGATCACTTTAATCACATTCCCCGAATCGTCACGATCAACGATGAACCGGTCTTCGCTGTCCCGGTTTAAATACATCGTGTAATCCTTCGCGGTCGTACGTGTGCCGGACGTGATCAAAACCTCGATGGACTCGCCCGAAGCGAAGATCCACGGCTCCTCGTCGTTGTAGTAAATAGTGCTCAATTCCGGATTACCACCGCCGGATTTCTCTTCTATCTGACGAACTTTCTTTCCGGTAACCGTGGGACTGACGGGCAGCAGGAAGGGCTCGTCAGGAGCAACGTCCGAATAGGAAATGCTCAAAGAAGCAACGGTCTTACCGTCTTTGACGGTGAGGATTTCGGCCAGGTCTCCGTCGGCGTCCGCTGTCAACAGCCACCGGATAATCTGCGTTTCGCCGCCATCTTCTTTATAGTAGTAAGTTGGAACGCACCCATTGTTATACAGGGAAGCGATTTCCATGCCCTGGAACAACGGGAACAGGGAAGCGCCGCCATATTCGGGACACTCCGAGAAGACATACGCCATACCGATTCCGCCCTTGCTGTCGACAAAGCCTCCGTTATACGGCCGGCTAATGGTCGTGCCGTCATAGGCTATTTCGACATCGCCCCAAGAGCTGGTCCTTTTTTCCAGCGTGTGGGGACCGGTGGCAGACACGACCTTCCCATCTTCGAGGGTATAGGTATAGGTCGATTTGCTGCCGCCTTCGTCCACCTCCAGCGTAGCGGTCGTTTCACCCCAGGTATAAGAGGCTGTAAGGGTACCGCTGCTTCCGCTGCGGGAGATTCCGGTCAGCCGGCCGGCGGCATCGTAGGTCAGATCCGTCACGTCGCGATTGCCCGATGCATCCTTGCGGATCAGGTGGCGGGGCAGTTTCTTTTCGGAACCCGGGAAGGTGGTATCATCCGGGAAGTCCGGATCGGGGGCTTCCTCCAAGGAATAGGAGAAGGTAACGGAAGCCCTGCAGATATTGTTCTTATAATACTTGAGCGTGGTGACAAGACCGGATTCGTCCACCGTAACAAGGTACTTGTCAACAGAAGAGGACTCCAGTTCCAGGTTGTTGTTGACCACCTGGGCAGGGATATACTGCGTATGGAAGGAATTCGTCGTGGCCATCAGCATATCCAACGGGTCGATATCCGAAAAACCATTCGTCAGAAGGATGGAAGACAGGTTGAAGAGATCCTTGGTCGTACCCGCCGTAATGGTCTTACGGAAATTGGCCGAAGAACCGGAAAGTCTTTCTATCTGGACCAAGTCGCTGCCCGACCAGCTGAACTGCGTCGTCAGGGAAGAGGACTTGACATTATTGTACCATTCTTCTGCGGTCCGCGTTACCAACTGGCTGCCGGAATAGGTAAAGGACGTCTGTGTGCGATAATCGCCCGATTCCCGAACGCTGCTGACAATCTGGCCGTCACCGTTCAGCGTAACTGTGTAATCCACTCCGTAGAGATTATAAACAATCGTATTCGCAGAAGGATAACTGACCGACCACTGCTGATAACCGTTCCTGTTGAAAGCAAACAGACGGTTGGAGGCATCGAATTCCAGGCTGAAGGAATCCATCGACCAGGTGTTGGCGGCGGTACGTACCTTATAGGAACGGAGAAGTTTCCGTTTGGAGATGTCGTCGTTGGTGGTGGAATGGATGGTCTTGCGCGTAATACGGCTGCGTGCGATGCTCAAGGTGTTGCGGTCATATGCCAGCACACCTTTGTCCGTATAAACCAGCACATGCACCTCGTCATAGGTGCCGGGAGCGGCCACGAACCAGCAGACGTAATCCTTCAGGGCAACGGAACCGTCCGCACTGACGGTAATCATGGCGTTGTCGGAACTGCCCGGATTGGTGGAGGTCGCCTTCAGGCTATTATAACCCGCCGTCATGTCCACGGTAAAAGTGCCACATATACCCTTTGCCTTGATTTCCACGCGTTGGACCTTTTCTTCCGCATGCTGGGTGCAGTCGAAGGCAAGGCGTCCGAATCCGAACAGGTGAGCAAAGTCCAGTTTGAGGGAGACAGGATTCGTAACATACATGACCCCGCCTTCCAGCGGATAGGTCTTGGCCAACTCCTCTCCCAGAGGGAAGGCCTGGGACACCATCAGGTCGCACTTGCCGTCAAAGCCCTTCTGGCTTGGATTCTGGACCTCGGGGAGGGACACATAGACAGACTTGGGATTATCGTCCCACCGACAGGACAGGTCGGCCGGATAAATGGCATATAAAACCTCGGTGGGATTGTGTTTGGTATAGTAGAGATACCCGTTAAAAGCGGGTTTGGACGGATCGTCTCCCATCTTGTAGATGCTGCTGCCCCATCCCTGAACGGATACCGCGTCTTCGGCGGAAGATTCCTTGATGTTGATATCAATCTCGTCTCCTGCCTCCCAGACGATGAACTGCTGCTCTGCTCCGGGGACATCCTCGAAGATGGCTTTGGTTTCCTGCTCGTCCAGAACGGGAGAAATGGAAATGGGAACCCTCTGAACGGGAACTGCGGTTTCTTCGATTTCTTTCTGGCAGCCTGCCGCTATCGCCAGCAGGGCCAAAGTGGCTGCAAAGAACTTTTTCATACGCACTACCAGTTATCGGGGTTATCCAGGTCGCCGATGGAGTCTCCATTCGGCCCATAGCCGCTCCCAGTCAGGAGGACTTCTGCGAAATCCGAACGCAAGAGGTCAGATTCCGGTGAAACATACTTTCTTTTCATATGGAATGAAGTTAGAATGCTCATTTTGCGCATCGTATGTGGTATTACAAAAATAAAGAATTATTCTTGAAGATGCAAAAATAATTGCTACCTTTGAATCTTATGATACGTATTGCCATCCAATCGAAGGGGCGATTGAGCGAAGAGAGCCTCGCCCTCCTGGCCGAAATCGGCATCAAAATCGACGATTCGAGACGGAAATTCCTGGCCCAGACGCCCGACTTTCCGCTGGAACTTTTGTATATGCGCGACGATGACATTCCGCAGGTGGTGGCCGCCGGAACGGCCGACCTGGGCATCGTTGGCTTGAACGAAGTGGAAGAGCGCGGATTCCCCCTGCAGGTGGTCCGCAAACTGGGATTCGGAGCCTGCCGCATCTCGCTGGCCATTCCCAAGGCGGTCGAATACGACGGACTGGCCTGGTTCGAGGGAAAACGCATTGCCACCTCCTACCCCGGCATCCTGAAGAAGTATCTGGCCGACAATAAGATAAACGCCAAAGTGGAAGTCATTACCGGCTCCGTGGAAATTGCCCCCGCCGCCGGCATCGCAGACGCCATTTTCGATATTGTTTCGTCCGGCGGCACCCTGGTGTCCAACGGATTGAAGGAAGTGGAGAAGGTCTTCTTCTCGGAAGCCGTCCTGGTATCGGCCGGGCCGCTTGCCGATGAAAAACAGGCCCTGCTGGACGAGATCCTGTTCCGGCTGGATTCGGCCGTCGTGAGCCGCAAGAAGAAATATCTGCTGATGAACATCCCTGAAAGCTCCCTCGACGAGGCCGTGCGCATCCTGCCGGCTATGCGCAGTCCGACCCTGATGCCGCTTACCGCCAAAGGCTGGTATTCGATGCATTCGGTGGTGGAGGAAAGCCAGCTGTGGGACAAGATCCGCCAGCTGAAAGCCATTGGTGCAGAGGGAATTCTGGTTCTGAATATCGACAAAATCATTCCGTAAGATGAAGATTTTCGATCACCCCGCCCAATCCCAATGGGCGGAGTGCGCGCGCACGCGGAAAGACGATCCGCAGGTAGCCGCCCGGGTGGATGCCATCCTGGAGCGGGTCCGCACGGAAGGCGATGCCGCCCTGCAGGCCCTGTCGCTGGAGATTGACCGGCGGCCGCTGGCTATCCTGCCCGGGGAGGAAGGCCTCCCGCTGGAGGTAAGCGCCGAGGTCCTTGCAGCCGCGGCTGCAAAAGTTGCACCCCAGGTGCGCGAAGCCATCGCCACGGCCGCCGGCCATATCCGCGCCTTCCACGAGGCCCAGCTGCCCCGCGAGATTGTGGTGGAAACGGCCCCCGGCGTGCGCTGCATCCAACGTCCGGTTCCCGTTGGACGGGTGGGTCTCTATATTCCGGGCGGTACCGCTCCCCTGTTCTCCACCGTGCTGATGCTGGCCATCCCGGCCGCCATCGCCGGTTGTCCGGAGGTAATCCTCTGTACGCCGGCCGGTGCGGACGGCAACATCGCCCCGGAAGTGCTGTACGCCGCATCCTACTGCGGCATCCGGCGCGTTTTCTGCCTGGGAGGCGCCCAAGCCGTGGCCGCCATGGCCTACGGAACCCGTACGGTGCCCAAAGTGGATAAGATTTTCGGCCCCGGCAACCGCTACGTGACCACCGCCAAACAGCGGGTCGCAGGCAGCACCGTGGCCATTGATATGCCGGCCGGACCGTCCGAGGTGATGGTCATTGCCGATGAACAGGCCCAGCCCGCCTTTGTGGCCGCCGACCTGCTGTCGCAGGCCGAGCACGGCGCCGACAGCCAGGTTATGCTGGTATGTCCCTCGCGCCAAAAGGCCGAAGCCGTGGTGGCCGAGGTGGAGCGCCAACGGGCGCTGCTGCCGCGGGCCGACTTTGCCGCCAAGGCCCTGGAGAACAGCCGGGCCGTGATTCTGGACCAACTCGACGACATTGTCGCCTTTGCCGATACCTATGCCCCGGAGCACCTGATTGTGAATACCAGGGAGCCCTGGATCATTGCCGACCGCGTCCGTGCGGCAGGCAGTGTCTTCGTGGGCGCCTGGACGCCGGAGAGCGCCGGAGACTATGCCTCGGGAACCAACCATACCCTGCCCACCAGTGGCTGGGCCCGGTCTTTCAGCGGGGTGAACCTGGACAGTTTCCTCCGCAAAATGACCTTGCAGGAGATTTCCCGCGAGGGTTTGCAGGGCCTGGCCCCCACCATCACGGCAATGGCCGATGCCGAAGGCCTTGACGCCCATGCACGTGCGGTGACAACGCGCCTGGCAGCAGCCGGGGAACAGCCCTCCGGTTCGTTCGCGGAAACGAGGGGATATGCTCTCTCGCCGGAGGGCTGTTCCCCGGCGGATTCCCTTTCGACTGGTTCCGCGGAGGAACAGGTGGCGATACGGCGGGTGGTGAACCTCGTGCGGGAGAACATCGCCCGCCTGGCCCCGTATTCCACCGCGCGCGACGAGTATTCCGGGCCGGTTGGCATCTTCCTCGATGCGAACGAGAGCCCCTACCCTACCGGTTGGAACCGTTACCCCGACCCGCACCAGAAACTCCTCAAAGAGCGGATTTCCGCCATCAAGGGAGTGCCGGTCCAAAGCATCTTCCTGGGGAACGGCAGCGACGAAGCCATCGACCTGGTGTTCCGGGTGTTCTGCACCCCCGGGCGCGACAACGTGGTTGCCATCGCCCCCAGTTACGGGATGTATTCCGTGGCCGCCGCCACCAATGATATCAGCCTGCATACGGTGCTGCTCGGAGAGAATTTCTCCCTGTCGGCCGAGGCCATCGCCGCCGCTACCGACAGCCGTTCCAAGGTCCTCTTCCTCTGCAGCCCGAACAATCCCTCGGGCAATGCCTTCCCGCAGGAGCAGCTCATCGAGGTGATTCGCCGCTTCCCGGGAATGGTGGTGGTGGACGAGGCGTATGCCGATTTCAGCGCCAAGGGGTCCCTGCTGCCTCGGTTGGCCGAACTGCCCAACCTGATTGTGCTGCAGACCTTCTCCAAGGCCTATGGTCTGGCGGGCCTGCGGCTCGGACTGGCCTACGCCAACCCGTATGTCATCCGGCTGATGAGCCAGGTCAAATACCCCTACAACATCAACCAGAGCACGCAGTTGCTGGCGATGAAGGCGCTTGAAACGCCCATCGACTCCTATGTGAAAGAGATTCTGGCCCAGCGGAAGCGGCTGAGCGAGGAACTTCCGAAACTGTCCTGCGTGCGGAAGGTCTGGCCCAGCGACGCCAACTTCCTGCTGGTGGAATTCAGTGATGCCGATAAGGCTTATGCCCACCTGCTGGCCGACGGAATCATCGTACGCAATCGCAGCCGCGTGCCCCTGTGCGCGGGTTGCCTGCGGCTCACGGTGGGTCTGCCTGCCGAGAACGACCGCCTGCTCGCATCGCTACAGCGGCTTTGTCATTTGCAAACGACTGACTAGCAATATATTGATATAATGGGAGATACGATTGCACGTAAAAAAGTAATCTTTGTCGATCGCGACGGGACGCTGCTCGCAGAGCCGGCCGATGAACAGATCGACAGCCTGGAGAAGTGCCGCTTCGTGAGCGGTGCCATCTCGGGGATGAAGGCCATCGCCGGTCTGGGTTACGAGCTGGTTATGGTAACGAACCAGGACGGCCTGGGCACACCCGCTTTCCCGGAAGAGACCTTCCAGCCCTATCAGGACCTGCTGCTTCGCACCCTGGAAGGGGAAGGCGTCGTGTTCGACAACATCCTCATAGACAGAAGCTTCCCGGAAGATAACGCCCCTACGCGCAAGCCTCGGACCGGACTGCTGGGCGCCTATCTGGACGGTTCGTACGACCTGGCCGCCAGTTTTGTCATCGGCGACCGGGACAGCGACGTGCAGCTGGCGGCCAACCTGGGTGCGACAGCCCTGCAGGTGGGTCCGATGAGCTGGCAGGAGATTGCCGAGCGCATCCGCCGGACGGTCCGCCGCGCCAC
>CADCCI010000046.1:0-4966 GCA_902799895.1 uncultured Bacteroidia bacterium
TGGCGCCCAGCACGAGCGAGCCCGGGTTGAACGGGTGCTCGACGGTGCCGTAGGGCGAGGTCTTCGTGATGGCGCCGAACTTGGACGTCGGCGAATACTGCCCCTTGGTCAGGCCGTAGATCTGGTTATTGAAGAGGATGATGTTGATGTCGATATTGCGCCGGATGGCGTGGATGAAGTGGTTGCCGCCGATGGCGAGGGCATCGCCATCGCCGCAGGCCTGCCAAACGGTCAGCCAGGGATTGGCCACCTTGATACCGGTCGATATGGCCGTTGCACGGCCGTGGATGCTATGGAATCCATAGGTATCCATATAATAAGGAAGGCGGGAGGAGCATCCGATTCCGGACACCACCACGTAGCGTTCCTTCTCGTAGTTCAAGGCGGAACTCACCTTCGGGAGAGCGCGCTGCAAGGCAGCCAGCACGGCATGGTCCCCGCAGCCGGGGCACCAGCGGACCTCCTGGTCCGACTTAAAATCCTTGAATGATAATGTTGCCATATTACAAAGCCTCCTTGATAGCGTCCAGCAGTTCGCTCACGAGGAACGGCTGACCCTGCACCTTGCCGAATTTCACAATCTCCACCTGCGGGAACAAGCCGTGCAGGTAGTTGGCGAAATGGCCGTTGTTGAGTTCACAAACCAATACTTTCTGGAATCCGGACAGCACTTTCTCCGTATTGCGGGGCACCGGATAAATATAGTCGAAATGCGCGCGCGAGACTTCCAGTCCTTCTTCGCGGGCTTCACTGACGGCACTGAGGATATGACCGAAGGTACCGCCCCAACCCACAACCAGCAATTTGCCGGCGGCAGGACCGTCCACTTCCAGCTGCGGGATGTAATCCGCAATCTTCTGCACCTTTGCTTCGCGCTCCATGGTTGGCGGGATCGGACGACAAAACGCCCTCGTGGTTCTTTTCCAAACCACCCACGCGATGCTCAAAGCCTTTCTGGCCGGGAATGGCCCATTTACGGACCAGGGTCTTCGGGTCACGCTCGAAAGGATGGAACTTGTCCCCCTCGGGCAGGCTCGTGGCAAACGGCGGCTTGATGGCCGGATAACTGGCCATGGAAGGAATCTTCCACGGTTCGCTGCCATTGCCCAGGAAGCCCTCGGAAAGCAGCATGACCGGCGTCATGTGCTCCAAGGCGATCTTCGAGGCCTGGAAGGCCATCTCGAAGCAATGGGCCGGGGAATGCGGGGCCACCACGGGGATGGGGCATTCGCCATTACGGCCATAGAGCGCCTGGTTCAGGTCTGTCTGCTCCGTCTTGGTAGGGATACCGGTAGAAGGACCGGCTCGCTGTACATCCACCACCACCAGCGGGAGTTCGGCCATGACGGCCAGGCCCAGGGCTTCGGATTTCAGGGAGAGACCCGGACCGGAAGTCGTGGTCACAGCCAGGTCGCCGGCATAGGCGGCTCCAATGGCGGTGCAGATACCGGCAATCTCGTCCTCTGCCTGTAAGGTCTTGGCACCCAAGCTCTTGTGCAGGGCCAGTTCCTCCAGGATGGCCGTAGCCGGCGTAATGGGATAAGAACCGCAGAACAGCGGCAGGCCAGAACAGCGGCAGGCCGCTCTTTTCAGAGGCCGCCAACAGGCCCCAGGCCACGGCCTGGTTGCCGGTAATGTTGCGGTAGAGGCCTTTCTCTTGATGCGTCGGCTCTATATGATAGGTATTCGGAATCATCTGCAGGTTGGCTGCATAGTTGAAACCGTCCTTCAGTACCTTCTTGTTGGGTTCTACCATCTCGGGATGCTTCTTGCCGAACTTCCCTTCCACATACTGGAAAATATAATCCAGCGGGCGGTCGAAGATGAAGCAAGCCATGCCCAGGGTGAACATGTTCTTACATTTATGGATGGTCTTGGTATCCAAGCCGCTGTCTTTCAGGCTCTCTTCCGTCAGCGTGGTCACAGGCGACACAATGAGCACCCGGTCATCCACACCCAGTTCCACAAAAGGATTGTCCTCCTTGAAACCCGCCTTGCGCAGGCCGGCTTCGTCGAAAGCATCCTCATCTACCAGGATCATCGCGGTACGCTTGCACCATTTGGCATTGGCCATCAGGGCAGCGGGATTCATCGCAATCAGCATGTCGCAGAAATCGCCGGGCGTCGAGACATCCTCGCTTCCGATATGGACCTGGAAGCCCGACACGCCCGCCACGGTTCCTTTCGGGGCACGGATCTCGGCCGGATAGTCCGGGAAGGTGGAGAGTCCGTTGCCATAAATGGCGGACATATTAGCGAAAAGAGATCCGGTGAGCTGCATGCCATCACCGGAATCTCCTGCGAACCTGATTACAACATCTTTAGTGTCAATTACTTTATGTTGCATCTTGAGGTATGTGGTTATCGCTTATTGCTGGGCCTGCTGCTGGGCCTGGATTTCGGCCTGGAGGGATTCCAGGGTACGGTCGGCCGGGATCTTAAGAGCCTTGCGGGCATCCGGAGTCAGGTCCTTGCTCTGGGTGGAATCAATGTACAGGAGGGAAGAAACATCAAAGACATAGATGTATCCACCGGCCTTGGCCAGCTTCTCCACGGTCTTCTGGACATTGTCCACGATAGGAGCCATCAGTTGGTTCTGCATATGCTGGAGTTCGCCGGAAATGCTCTGCTGGGTCTCCTGGATACGGTTCTGGATTTCCATGAGCTCTTTCTCCTTGCTCTCCTTGATGGCGGCGGTCCAGGTGTTCACCTTCTGCTGATACTGCTGATACTTGGACTGATATTCATCCATCATCGACTGCAGCGTCTCTTCCGCTTCCTTCTGGGCTGCGGCCAGGGAGGCACGCGCAGAGTCGGCAGCAGGGGTAAGCTGAACCAGCTCACCATAGTTGACATGAGCGAATTTCTGGGCAGAAGCTGCCACCGAAATCAGTGCCATAACGGCAACAATCAAAATCTTTTTCATATTCTCTGTAATAATTTGTTTATCGTTAGAACTGTTGTCCAATCATGAAGTGGAACTGGCTTCCACCGTAATTCTTATCATCGAAGCCATAACCCCAGTCAACACCCAGCAGGCCGATCATCGGGAGGAAGACGCGCACGCCCACACCAGCGGAACGCTTGATCTGCAAGGGGTTGAAGTCGCGGATATCGGCCCAGCAGTTACCGCCCTCCAGGAAGCCCAGGATGAAGATCGTAGACTGCGGCTGCAGCACCACCGGGAAACGGAGTTCGAGCGTTAACTTGTCGTATACGTTACCCGCATAGGAATAACCGTTGGAATTATACTTCGAGTTGGTCATCGGGGTCAGCGAGTAGTTCTCGTAACCACGAAGCGCAATCATTTCCGAACCATAGTTGTAGTAGCCTGACATACCGTCGCCACCCACCAGGAAGCCCTCGAACGGGGAATAACCCCAGTTGCGGTTGTAATAGCCCAGGTAGCCGAACTGCGCCCGTGCCATGAGCACGAAGTTGCCCACAATCTGGTTGTAGAAAGCCGCATTGAGTTTCCACTTGTGGTATTCGATCCATTTGTACCGGTCTGCGGCCGTCCAGGTATCGTAATTGATATCCGTATAACTGTTCACGCGCGTAGGGTTTCCGTTCGGATCCAGTTTACCCTTGTCCAGGCGACGGAACAGGGAGAACGGCGGCGTGGCGGAACAGGGAGAACGGCGGCGTTAACTGTACGGAAGCCGAGATATCCGAGCCTTGACGGGGGAAAATCTGCTGGTCTGTAGAGTTACGGGACAGGCTCAAGGTATAGCTGATGTTGTGCGAGATACCGTCATCAAAGATGAAGTAATTGGAGTACCAGTTTTTCAGGCGGTAGGTCTGCCAGCTGAGGCCGTTGTACAGCACAAAGTAGTTGTCCGGCCATTTCAGCCGCTTGCCGATACCACCGGAGAAACCGAAGACCTTCATCACCTTGTCGTTGCTCAGGATACCGATGGCCAGGTAGGAGTTGGTCTGGCGGGTATAGTAACCCGAAAGACTCAGCGAAGTAGGCTTCTTACCAAAGAGCCAGGGCTCCGTAAAACTGGCCGTGATGGCCGTATAGTAGGTACCGTTGGTCTGGAAACGGAAAGCCAGGTTCTGGGCGTCGCCCAGCGGAACCGGCCGCCAGGCACTCTTGTCGAAGAAACGACGCGTAGAGAAGTTGTTGAAACTCACACCGACGGTAGCCACGAAGGTGTTCATACCCCAACCGCCGGACAGTTCCAACTGGCTGGAAGGCTTTTCCGTTACATTATAAATAATATCGACCGTGTTGGTATTCTGATTCGGAATCAGGGAATAACCCTTGGCCGGGTCGGTAATGGCTTCCGGGTCGAACTGGCCCAGAGAAGCGATTTCACGGATGGACCGCTCGAAATCCGTCTGGCGGAACAGGTAACCCGGCTTGGTGAAGACCTGCCGGCGGACAACCCGCTCGTTTGTCAGGTCGTTACCATTGATGATAATGTTGTTCAAGGTTGCCTGCTTGCCCTCGGAGATGCGCATTTCCACATCCACCGAGTCATGCTGGATATTCATTTCCACCGGCGTCACGTTAAAGAACAGGTAACCGTTGTCGCGGTAGAGTTTGGATACGTCGTAATCGGTCTGCTTTCCGCCGCCGTGGAGACGCTTCTCCATGGTGACCACGTCGTAGGAATCGCCCTTGTTAATCTGGAGGATCGAGTTCAGCTGGTCCGCCGAATAGACGGAGTTGCCGGTCCAGGAAATGTTGCGGAAAAAGTATTTATCCCCTTCCGCCATGACCAGGTCGATTCCCAGTTTGTTGGGCTTGACATAATAAATGGAATCCCGGACCAGACGCGCGTCACGGTAACCGGCCTCGTTGAAGGCGCTCACGAGCCCGCGCTTGTCGTTCTCGAATTCCTTTTCGTTGAACTTCTTGCTGCTGAAGAAGTTATAGAACTTTGCAGACTTGGTCTTCTTCATCGACTTGGCCAGTTTCCAGTCGGAAACATTCTCATTGCCGATAAAGTTGATG
>CADCCI010000046.1:5004-16341 GCA_902799895.1 uncultured Bacteroidia bacterium
CACGGAGGTCTTGGCCACATACTCGGAATACTCGCCGCCACGACGCAGCTTCAAGCGCTCCATGAGTTCCTTTTTCTCGCCGCTCTTCACGCCGGTAAAGGTCCAGGCCGACACCCTGGGACGTTCTTTGATGATGATGACAAACCAGGCGGAATCGCGCTGGGCGCTCAGGCTGTCCACCGCGATGGCCACATTCTCAAAATAGCGCTGGGCCCACAGACGAGCCACCATACCGGAAATCGCATCGCCGGGAACCGTCAGTTCCATTCCCTTCTGCATGCCGGTAAGCGAGATGATTCGATCCGCATCCACATGCTTGTTTCCATCTACCCGGACTCCTCCGATAATATATTTCTGTGGATTGTTATAATCTACCTCGACCCGGCCCTTAACGTCCTGTCCCCAAACGGGAAGGGCGGCCAGTAGCCAGCCAAGGAGAATTCCCATCCAATATCTATTGTTCATTCGATTCACCATTCAAATGTGCAAATATACGAAAGTTATTTGACTTTACCATACCTGCGGTCGCGACGCGCGTATTCGGCCAGTGCTTCACGGAAGGCATCCTTCCGGAAATCCGGCCACAGGATATCGGTGAAATAGAATTCAGAATAGGCTCCCTGCCACAACAGGAAATTGCTGAGGCGCTGCTCGCCCGAAGTCCGGATAATGAAGTCCGGATCCGGGAAACCGGCGGTAACCAGGAAGGGCTCCAGGTCATCCGCCCCGGCCTCGGCCATCTTGCGGGCAGCCTGGAGGATGTCCCATTTTCCGCTATAGCTTAGGAAAACAATCAAGGTAAGTCTGCTGCAAGAAGCCGTCCGGGCCATCAGGTCGTCAATTCCCGCATTCAGTTTGTCCGACAAACGGGCGCGGTTTCCCAACACCACAAAACGGATATCGTTCTTGAGGAAGGTGGGCAATTCGTTCTGCATGGACTTGAACATCAGTTCCATCAGGGTATTGACCTCCTGGTCGGGCCGGCCCCAGTTCTCCTCGGAGAAAGCGAACAGCGACAAATATTTTACGCCGGTTTCCACGGCGGCCTCGGTGCACGCACGAACGCTCTCTACACCTTCGAAATGGCCATAAACCCTCTCCTTGCCACGTTCCTTCGCCCAACGGCCATTGCCGTCCATGATGATGGACACGTGCACGGGGAGCCTTCTGGTTTCTTCCATACTTTTCCTTTATTCAATCGTATTTCTGACATCTTCGCCCCAAAAGAGCTTGCTCGTAAGCGCCTTCACAAAGTTCGACTTTCCGAGCCGGATTCTTTTCAGCGAAAAACGTGCCACGGAGATTTCCATCCGCAAAGAAGACGGTGCGGACAGCCTCCGGTTATCCAGCGTCACCAGCACTTCCGGGTCCCGGGACTGCACCGTAAGGCCGATTTTGGCCGTATCCGGCACGATGAGCGGGCGCACATTCAGGTTGTGCGGGGCGATGGGAGCGATGATGAGCACCGGCGCATCGGGCCGGCAGATGGGGCCGCCCACGCTCAGCGAATAAGCGGTCGAACCCGAACTGGTAGCCACCAGCATCCCGTCGGCCCAATAGGTCGGAAGGGCCTCCCCGTCCAGGGTTACATCAACGCCCAGCATCGCGGCGCCGCTGCGGTGAAGGCTCACCTCGTTCAGGGAATACGGGCAGAAAGCGGCGTCTTTTTGGGCCCCCTCCAGTTTCGTATCCAGCAGGATGCGGTCTTCCACCGTCCAATCCTGCTTCCGAAGGGCCTCCAGGACCTCTTCGGGACGATATTCGGAAAGGAATCCCAGCCGTCCCAGGTTCACGCCCAGAATGGGAATGCCGGCATCCTCGACCCGCTTGGCAGCGGACAGGAAGGTACCGTCACCGCCGATACTCAAGAGCATATCGGTGCCCTCACGCAGGTCTGCGTGCGAGGCGATGTCGTACAGTTGCATACCCTCGGCGGCCAAGGCATCGCAGAGGGAGCGGCAACGGCTATCTTGCCGAAGGTCGGGATTTTTGACGAAAATGGCCAGTTTCATATCGCTCTTTGTGAAACAAAAGTCAAAAATAATACTTTATTTATGAATATTAACTATTTTTGTGCACAATTTGTGAAGCAGTATGACGAAACTGAGTGTCAATATCAACAAAATAGCCACCCTCCGCAATGCCCGCGGAGGCAACCTTCCCGATGTAACGAAGGCGGCCCTGGACTGCGAGTCCTTCGGAGCCGAAGGCATTACCGTGCATCCCCGTCCCGATGAACGCCACATCCGCTATGCCGATGTGCGCGACATCCGGCCCCGCATCCATACCGAATTCAATATCGAAGGGAACCCCATCCCCTCCTTCGTCGCGCTGGTGGACGAGGTCCGGCCCAACCAGGTAACCCTGGTCCCGGACGCCCACGACGCCATTACCTCGAATGCCGGCTGGGATACCCTCACCCACCGGGATTTCCTGACAGAGATTTGCGCGCATTTCAAGTCGCTGGGTATCAGGACCTCCATTTTTATCGATCCGGATCCGAAAATGGCGGAAGGAGCCGCACGGTGCGGATCCGACCGGGTGGAATTGTACACCGCGGACTATGCCGAACGCTACCCTTCGGGTGCGGAGGCCGCCATCGCCCCGTATCTGAAGACGGCGCTGCGGGTGCGCGAACTGGGGTTGGGCTTGAATGCCGGACACGACCTGAGCCTGGAGAACCTTGAATTTTACATCCGCACCATCCCCTGGACGGACGAGGTTTCCATCGGCCACGCCCTTATCAGCGACGCCCTGTATCTGGGCCTCGAGAAAACTATTGCCGCCTATTTGTCCAAAATTCGGATATTTTAAGTATATTTGCATATTATTGCGCTTTCGATAACAATTAAAAGTAACATAACACAATGAAACAGACATCCACTATCCTCAGTGTCATTGCCCTCGTGGCCGTGGCCGCCCTTGGCATCTTTATGCTTACCGACAACGGCGGAAAGAAAGCCGCCCCTGCCGCCGAAGGAGTCGAAACCGTCGCCCAGAAAGGCGATGTCGTGTACTTCAACCTGGACCGCGTCCTGAAAGAGTACGACATGGCTAACGACCTCCGCAGCGTTGTAGAGACCAAGGTCAAGAGCATTTCCGACGAGGTGAACCGCCGCGGCAACAAACTCCAGAGCGACTTCAACGCCCTCAACGACAAGATCAACAAGGGTCTCATCACCCGTAGCGTGGCAGAAGCCCAGGCCCAGCAGATCCAGGACCGTAAGAACAAGTTCGATGCCTATGCCGCCCAGAAGGAGCAGGAAATCGCCGAGGAGCAGATGGTGATGCAGAACCAGATTGGCGACGCCATCAAGAAGTTTGTCGATGCTTACAATGTGGAGAAAGAGTATGCTCTCATTATCGCCACCCAGGGTGACATCCTGCCCGCCCCCGTCGTGGCCGGCGACCCCAGCCTGGATATCACCGACGACCTCATTGCCGGCCTGAATGCCGAATACGTCAAGAACAAAGCCAACAATAAGACCCCGGCCGAAAAAGCCGAATAATCTTGAAAATCGCACTGCTGTCCTGTTTCTACCCCTTTCGAGGAGGAATCGCACAGTTCAATGCGGCCACGCTGGAAGAACTGGGCAAGAAGCACCTTGTCAAAGCGTTCAACTTTACGCGACAATATCCTTCCTTCCTGTTCCCGGGCAAGAGCCAGACAGTAGTACCAGAGGACGAAGCCGTACCCGTGGAGAGCACCGCTCTCCTGGATACGGCGAATCCTTTTTCCTGGGGTCCCACCTGGAAAGCCATCCGTAACTGGCAGCCCGATGTGGTGCTGATCAGCTGGTGGATGTCCTGGTTCGGTCCCTCCCTGGGCTATGTAGCCCGGCACTTGAAACCTTCCTGCAAGGTGGTTTCCATCCTCCACAATGTCATCCCGCATGAGCCCCGGTTCTTTGACCGACCGCTCACGAAATACTTCCTGGACGGCTGCCACGGCCATGTGGCGCTCTGCCCGGAAGTGGCCGCGGACCTGCGCCGGATCAGTCCCGATGCCCCTATGACCACCCTCTTCCACCCTGTGTATTCGCATTTCGGCCAGCGTATCGGCCGGGAAGAGGCGGAAGACATCCTGGGCATCCCGCACGGCCGCAGGAATCTGCTGTTTTTCGGGCTCATCCGCCCGTACAAGGGGCTGGATATCCTGCTGGAGGCCTTCCGGAAACTGGGCGATGAGTACCAACTCATCATTGCCGGGGAACCCTACGGTTCCTTCGCCTCCTATCAGGCAATCATCGACTCGCTTCCCGGGAAAGACCGCATCCACCTCTTCCCTTCGTATATCCGGGATTCGGAGGTGAAACGCTATTTCAGCGCCGCGGACCTGGCCGTCCTCCCCTACCGGAGCGCCACCCAAAGCGGCATCAGCGCCATCGCGAGCCATTTCGGCGTACCGATGGTGGTTACCGATGTGGGCGGATTGAAAGAGGATATCGGCGCTTTCGGTACGGGACTTGTAGCACCCCGATGTGAGCCGGACGCCATCCGCCTTGAGATTGAACGGTATTTTGCCGATCCGTCCCTGCAGGCAAGCATTGCCGCCGCCATGGACAACCGCCGGGCCCGGCGCAGCTGGCAGCAGTTCGGCGAGCAACTGACGACTTTTATTGAACATCTTGATTGAAATAGATATGAAGAAGATTATCTTCGTTATCATGCTGGGCATCCTGGGCGCCGGTGCAGCCCTTGCTCAGGAGTATGTACCCACACCGGTTACCGTCTCAAAGGAGAAGGTGCGGATGAACGGAAAGACCTATCTCTCGCACGTGGTGCTGGAGCGGCAGACCCTGTTCTCCATCGCCAAGGCGTACGGGGTGTCGGTGACAGACATCGACCATGCCAATCCCGCCCTCAAACTTATGAGCGAGGGACTGAAGAAGAACCAGATTCTGCTCATTCCCCTTGTGGACCGCAGTACCGCCGTTCCCGAGCCGGTAGCCACGGAACCCACACCGGAGGCCACTCCGGAACCGGGTCCGCAGGCCGTCCCGCAACCGGTCCCCGAAGCGGAGCCCCAGCCGGTGAATCCGAACGACTACTTCTTCCATATCGTTAAATGGTATGAGGACCTGGACGCCATTGCCAAGCAGTACAATGTGCCCAAAGACGTGCTGATGCGCTTTAACGGAATGACTTCCGACAAAGTGAAGAAGCGCCAGAAAATCAAGATTCCTTCCCATCCGGACTTCCTTACGCTGCCTAAAGCGGAAGAGCCCGCCGCCCCGGCAGAGGTGCCGGAGGCTGTGCCGGTACACGTAGATACGACCCGCCGCGACACGACCGCAACCTCCTCCTGGTTCTCCCGGCTCATCAAGAGCAAGAACAACATCAGCGTGGCCCTCTTGCTGCCGTTCAACACCACCGGCCAAATCAATGAAAATTATGTCGATTTCTATAGCGGAGCCCTGATTGCCGCCCGTGACCTGGGCGAAAGAGGGCTGCACATCGACCTGAATGTCTACGACGCCGCCGACGGCAAGCAACCCCTTACCGCAGACCGCATCGCCGCCAGCGATGTGATCATCGGCCCGGTGGACACCCTCGACCTGGTGCGCACCCTTACCGCCGCGCCCAATCGCTTCGTGGTTTCCCCCCTGGACCCGAAGGGTATCGAACTGGTAGAAGATTACAGGAATCTCATCCATGCCCCTACCTCCGCCGAATGGCAGCACGCCGAACTGATCAACTGGCTGGCCGATGAAAAACAGGCGGAAGACCGTATCATCCTGGTTACGGAGAAAGGCGTGGCGGCCACCTCTGCCGCTTCCTACCTGAAAGAATCCGGTCTTCCCTATTCCACGCTGTCCTATGGCATCCTGGAAGGGCGCAACATTGTGGAAAGCCTGAACGAGATGATGACCAAAGAGGGCGTCAACCGCGTGGTCGTGGCCTGTGAGCACGAGGCCTTCCTGGTAGATGTGGTCCGCAACCTCAACCTGCTCATCCATCGCAAGAACCAGGTGGTGCTGTACGGACCCGCGCGCATCCGCTCGTACGACAATACCATTGATATCGAGA
Organism: uncultured Bacteroidia bacterium; assembly: GCA_902799895.1. GTDB lineage: Bacteria > Bacteroidota > Bacteroidia > Bacteroidales > UBA932 > Cryptobacteroides. The sequence continues at coordinate 11,035 of CADCCI010000046.1, forward strand.
ACCTGCACAACCTGAATCTGCACGTGTGCACGTCCTATTATGTCAATTATGATAGCGAGCCGGTGAAGGCTTTCCTGCCGGCCTACCGGGCCCTGTTCCGCTGCGAGCCCACCCCGTTCGCCTATCAGGGATACGACATCCTCACCTACTTTGTCAACCTGATTTCCCGTCAGGGCGACGATTGGCCGAATGCGCTGGGAAAACGGCGTGAGGAAGGTCTCCAGGCCGATTTCCTGTTCGGTCAGGTAGAGAAGGGCGGCTTCGCCAACGAAGCGGTCCGCCGCATTATCTATGAACCGGATTTCACCATCCGGCTGGTTCGCTGATTATTCGCCCAAAAGAACTTTGGCGTTTTCGATGGCGGCTTCCGTGATACGGGAGCCGCTTAACATTCGGGCCACCTCCGTAACCCGTTCTTCCCCTTCCAGGCGACGCATGGCCGAAACGGGGCGTCCCTGTGCATCGTAGGTCTTTTCTACTACGTAATGGGCCTTTCCCTTGGCCGCCACCTGCGGCAGATGGGTGATGGCAAAGACCTGCATGTCGGCGCTCATGGCACAAATCATCCCGCCCATCTTGTCTGCCACGCTGCCCGATACACCCGTGTCGATTTCATCGAACACGAGGGTGGGCATCTCCGTAAAACGGGCCATCATTTGTTTGAGAGAGAGCATGATACGGGAAAGTTCACCGCCCGACGCCACCTTGGCGATATCGCGGGGTTCTTCACCGCCGGCCGAGAAACGGAAGGCCACGGCATCGCTGCCGGCAGGGCCGGCCGGCGCCGGCTGCACGGACGTTTCGAAACGGCAACGGTCCAATTCCAGGTGCCGCAGCGTCTCCTGAATGGAGGACGAGAACGCCGGCGCCGCCTTCCGGCGGGCTTCGGAGAGCTTCCGGCACAGGGTCTCATGCTCCTTTGCCACGGTATCGATCCGTTTCTGCAAAGCCGTTCGCCGGCTCTCCAGCGAATCGGCATCATAGAGGACTTCCGACAAAGCATCTCGCACGGCAATCAGGTCTTCTACCGTATTGCAACCGTGTTTTTTCAGCAGGGTATAAAGCAGCGACAGCCGCTCTTCCACCTGGGCGAGCCGCTGCGGGGAAACCTCCGTAGCCGTGCCCAAATCGCTGACACTGGCAGCGATATCGTCCACTTCCAGGCGGGCGGAATCCAGCCGTCGGGCCAGGTCCTCCGCCTCGGGGACAAACTTCGATACCCGCTCCAGCGAGCGTACCGCTTCTTTCAAGGAAACATCTACCGGAGGGAGGGATTCATCCTGCGGAGAGAGGGCGTTTTCCGCTGCGGCAAAGGCTTCCCGCACCTCTTCGGCATGGGCCAGCCGCTGCTGCTCGGCCTCCAGGTCTTCCAGTTCCCCGGCTTGCAGGGAGGCCGCCTCCAGACGGTCGAACTGTGCCTGGTTATAGTCTCGCTCCGCTTCGCTCCGGCGGATTTTTTCTTCCAGTTCCGTCCGTTCCCCTTCCAACTCCCGCAAGGTCTTCCACGCCGCCCGGCAGGCAGCGAGGGTGTCCGCATCGCCCGCAAACAGGTCCAGCACGCCCAGCTGGAACGCAGGGTCGGCCAGCCGGAGGGTCTGATGCTGGGAGTGGATATCCACCAGATGGGCGGCGATGGAGGCCAGCACGGGAAGCGTCACCGGCGCATCGTTCAGGAAGGAGCGTGACCGCCCCGTCCGGTTCACCACCCGGCGGACGATGAGTTCATCGCCCTCGGCTTCCGCCTCGTTTTCCCGGAGGATATCCCGCAGGATTGCATCGCCGGCCGGCATCGAAAAGACGGCCTCGACCACGCAGTTCTCCCCCGCGGCTCCGACGACGGACGCATCGGCCTTGGCACCGAGCACCAGGGACAAGGCGCCCAGCAAAATGGATTTCCCCGCTCCCGTCTGTCCGGTTATAATGATGAGACCCTCCGGAAAAGAAACATCCAGAGAGTCTATCAGAACATAGTTCCTAACCTGAAGGGAACGGAGCATGGAAGGCTACTCGACCGCTTTCTCCTGGTCTTCAGCCGTGCGGTAAATCACTTCACCGTCCTCGAATTCGGAGATTGCCACCAGGCCCGGCTTCGGCAGGCGCTCGTAGTATTTGGAAATCTCAATCTGCTCACGGTTCTCGAATACCTCGTCCATGGTGTCGCGGTCGTTCTTGAAGTCCTCGAGTTTCTTGGTGAGTTCCTTCTTCTCTTCAGCGGCAATCATATTGGCACGCTTGTACAGGATAACGACCGATTCATAAATGTTGCCCGTAGGAGCGGCGAGGTTTTTAACGTCCCGCGTAATCGTATTCGTCGGGACTTTCTTCTTGATGTCCATATTGTGTTGAATGTTTGTTGCTATAAGTGGTACGGAAGGGCAGAAGCAAAAAGTTTCATTTTTTTTCTTCTTTGCCCAGCAGTTTGCGTTCGCGCTCGAAATCCTTATCCTTTTCCTTCAAGTCTTCCTCGGTGCCTTCATAGCGTCCCAGGGCCCGCTGGGTGCGACGGTACATCACGTCCAGCTCGCGGCGGTACTTGGATTCGGGATTCTCGCCTATAAAATTATAATAGTCGTCCACAAAGGTGAGATAACGGTCTTTCTGCTTCTCGGGAACGCTGAAATACGCATACTTGTACGAGGACATGGCAATATAATACAGGATGTCTTCCCGGTAAATATTGTCGGCATTATCCTTGATGATGTTGCCGAAAGCCACGCGGGAGGCCTTGTAATCCTCCATCTTATAATAGAGTTTCGCCCCCTCATAGGCCTTGCGGTCCAGACGGCCGCTCAGATCCCGGAGCATGGTCTTGCAGTTCTCCATGTGTGGGTTGTTCGGCCGTTCGCGGATATACTCGGCGATGGCCGTAATGGCGGCATGGGTAGGTGTCGGATCCAGCTCGTAACGCAGCGTAGAGCGGTACAGGCAGTCGATTCGCTGGAACTGAGCCTCCTCCGCGAACGGGCTTCCGGGATAGTTCTCCAGGAAGCGGGCGAAATTCGTCTCGGCCGTATAGTAGTCCTTGAAACGGTAGTTGCTCAAGCCCCAATAGTACTGGACCGTATCGTCGCGTTCCGTACCGCTGGTAAGGACCGACAGCGACTCGAACAGTTGGGCCGCCTTGTTGTACTTGCCGCGGTTAAACATCTCGAATGCGGCATTGTATTTCAAATCCGCATCGTTGCTGGACAGGATGGTCTCATAACGTGACTTGCAGGAGGGCAGGATGGCCACAAGGGCAAGGGCTGCCATGATAAACCCGCGCATTCTCATATCGCTCTTTGTTTTACTGATTCATTTTTTCCAACAGGAAGCGTTCGGCATCCAGGGCCGCCCGGCATCCGGAAGCCGCAGCCGTAATGGCCTGGCGGTATTTCGGATCCTGTACGTCGCCCGCGGCGAAAACGCCTTCCACATTGGTTTTCGTGGTCTTTCCCTCGGTGATAATGTATCCGTTCTCGTCGGTCTGCACCCACGGGGCAAACAGTTCCGCATTCGGATGATGGCCGATGCCGAGGAAGAAGCCGTCCACCTTGATATCAAAAACCTCGCCATTCTTGCGAATCAGGCGCACGCCGGTCACACCATTCTCATCGCCCAGCACCTCCTGGGTGTTGCAATTCCAGAGAATTTCAATGTTGGGCGTGGCGAAAACCCGCTCCTGCATGGCCTTGGAAGCCCGGAAAACATCGCGGCGAACAATCATATACACCTTGTTGCAGAGGCCGGCCAGATAGGTGGCTTCCTCGCAGGCGGAATCACCGCCGCCCACCACCGCCACATCTTTGCGGCGATAGAAAAAGCCGTCACAAGTGGCGCAGGCCGATACGCCCGCTCCGCGGAACCGGGTTTCCGACGGAAGGCCCAGGTATTTGGCCGTGGCGCCGGTGGCGATGATCAGGGTCTCTGCCTCGATCTCGTGCTCGCCATCCACCGTGATGCGGAAAGGACGTTGGGATAAATCGGCCTTCGTAACGCTTCCGCGGCGGATATCCGCTCCGAAACGCTGGGCCTGGGCTCGCATCTGGTTCATCAGTTCATTGGCATCTACCCCGTCCTTGAAACCAGGATAGTTTTCCACGACGGTCGTGGTCGTGAGCTGTCCGCCAGGCTCCATGCCTTCGTACAGGACCGGAGCAAGCGAGGAACGGGAGGCATAGACCGCCGCCGTGTACCCGGCCGGGCCGCCACCGATAATCAGACACCGAATCTTTTCCATTGCGTTCTTACGTTACAATCTTCAATCTTGCAAAGATAATAAAAAATACGCCTAACTCTTGTATCGTCGAAAATAATTTGTAACTTTGCACTCCCAACATGGTGGATGTAGTTCAGTTGGTAGAGCATCGGATTGTGGTTCCGAGTGTCGTGGGTTCGAGCCCCATCATCCACCCCATCCCATCACTCCCGGCCTCCCCCGGGAGTTTCTTTTTTCCATTTGCTTCGTAGGCACCCCCTAGCTGGGGGTGGCATGTCGCCTTGCACCGTCCCGCCCAGCTCCAAACGTTGACCGTCCGGGAAAACGGCCTCTGGAGTGGACGGTCCCCGGTTTTGAAAGGTGACCGTCCGGGAAAACAGGTCCCAGCGTGGACGGTCCCCAGTTGGAAGGGGTGACCGTCCGGGAAAACAGGTCCCAGCGTGGACGGTCCCCGGTTGGAAGGGGCTGTGGACGGTCCCCAGTTGGAAGGGGTGACCTTCCGGGATAATGGCCCCCAGCGTGGAAGGTCCCCGGTTGGAAGGGGCGACTGTCCGGGAAAACAGGTCCCAGCGTGGACGGTCCCCAGTTGGAAGGGGCGACCGTCCGGGAAAACAGCCTCTGGTGTGGATAGTCGATGGTTTTAGTGGGGGATTATCCACATAGGAGCCCCAGATTCCGGACGGTCGGTGGTTAAGGAAGATTTCGGTAAACAAAACAAGCCCATATTGTTTACCAACGGAGGTCTGGGTGTTAGTAGTCTCCCCTTTTTGACCGAGACTACTATCAAAAATGCCCGATTTTGTAAGTAGTCTCCCTTTTTTGACCGAGACTAGGTACACTTGCCCTGTCAATACCAGAGATAGAGCCGGTAAGGGCGGAGGTGGCGGGATGGAGCGGGGCGGAGCGGCACAAGGCGACATGCCACCCCCCGGCTAGGGGGTGCCTGCGAAGCGAATGGCCTTGTGCGGAAGGGCAGGCGGGGGTCGCCGCCGCAGAACCCGCCAACTGCGGCGGCTGGTGGAAAAAGCCCCTAGTCTTGGAATGGAACAAGAAAAATTCCGGCTATACAGGACTGTTTTTCGCAAATATCTGATTTCCAATCAATTATG
>CADCCI010000047.1 GCA_902799895.1 uncultured Bacteroidia bacterium
GGTCAGGCATTCGTCAGGAAGGTTGTCATCACAAATATATAAAAAATGCAAGAAATGTTACAAGGAAACATTCGATGCATCATCCGCAACATACGTTGCATCCCGTTCGCCCGCGTAAATCTATCTTTGCGGCAAACCGCATGGCACCTACAAATCAACCAATAAACTTATGCATCATTTAAAAACGATTTTCGCAAGCTTCCTTCTGCTCGCCGGCTTCACGGCCTTCGCCCAGCAGATCGAAGTGACCGGCGTCGTGACTTCCGGAGCCGACGGCTACGGAGTCATCGGGGCCGCCGTCATGGAGAAAGGAACGACGAATGGCGTGACGACCGATTTTGACGGGAATTTCACCATCCGCGTCAATGAGGGGGCCATTCTGGTTTTCTCCTCCATCGGCTACACCACCTTGGAACTCCCTGCCACTGAAAATATGTCGGTGGTCATGCAGGAGGACGCCCAGCTTCTGGACGAGGTGGTTGTCACCGGCTACACGGTCCAGCGTAAGGCCGACCTCACCGGCGCCATCTCCACCGTCAACACCGACGATCTCGCCAAGCAGAACGAGAACAACCCCGTCAAGGCGCTGCAGGGCCGCGTTCCGGGCATGAACATCTCGGCGGACGGTTCTCCGTCCGGCAGTGCTACGGTCCGCATACGCGGTATCGGTACCCTGAACGACAACGATCCGCTCTACATCATCGACGGCGTCCCGACCAAGGCCGGCATGCATGAACTCAACGGAAACGACATCGAGTCCATCCAGGTCTTGAAAGACGCCGCCTCGGCCTCCATCTACGGAAGCCGTGCGGCCAACGGCGTCATCATCATTACGACCAAAGGCGGCAAGGAGGGGAAAGTGAGAGTCGATTTCGACGCCAGCGTGGCCGCCCAGACCTACGTGAACCGGATGCAGGTGCTCAATGCCAAGGAATTCGGCCAGGTGATGTGGCAGGGCTATGTGAACGACGGCCTGAACCCCAACATGAATGCCCTCGGGTACATCTATGACTGGGGCTATGACGCCAACGGCATCCCCGCCCTGAACGGGATCCGCATGAACAAGTACCTGGACGCGGCCGGCACCACACCCGCCAGCGACACCGACTGGTTCCGCGAGACCACCCGGACAGGCCTTATCCAGCAGTACAACCTTTCGCTCAGCAACGGCACGGAGCGCGGCAATTCGTTCTTCTCCCTGGGCTATTACAAGAATGACGGTATCATCAAGCATTCGGACTTCTCCCGTCTTTCCGCCCGTATCAACACGGATTACAAGCTCCTCAAGATCGGGGATAAGAACATCCTCACCATCGGCGAGCACTTCACCCTGAACCGCACCAGCGAGGTGCAGGCACCCGGCGGATTCCTGGAGAATGTGCTCCAGTTCAACCCGTCCATTCCCGTCTATACCACCGAGGGTGAATTCGCCGGTCCCGTTGGCGGCTATGCCGACCGCGAGAACCCGCTCGCCCGCCTGACCCGCAATGCGGACAACCGCTATTACTACTGGAGAATGTTCGGTGACGCCTATCTGAACATCAACCCGATGAAGGGCCTGAATCTCAAGACGACCTTCGGCCTGGACTATTCCCAGAAGGAGCAGCGCATCTTCACCTATCCGGTGACGGAAGGTACGGTGGCCAATGCGACCAACGCCGTGGAGGCCAAGCAGGAGCACTGGCTCAAGTGGATGTGGAACGCGATCGCGACCTACAACTTTGAAGCGGGCAACCATCGCGGAGATGTGCTCCTGGGTACGGAAATCAACCGGGAGGACGACACCTGGTTCAGCGGGAAGGCGTATGATTTCGCCGTCCTGAATCCGGATTACATGTGGCCCAGCGCCGCCGTGGGCGAGGCTGAGGCGTATGGCGGCGGCGGTGGCTACACCCTGGTCTCCTATTTCGGAAAGGTGAACTACAACTATGCCGACCGGTATCTGGCCAGCGTCACCCTCCGTTACGACGGTTCCAGCCGGTTCGGCCGCAACAACCGTTTCGGTATGTTCCCGTCCGTGAGCCTGGGCTGGAGACTGGACAAGGAGAAGTTCCTGGAGGATGCCATGTGGCTGGAGAACCTGAAAATCAGGGCCAGCTGGGGACAGACCGGTAACCAGGAGATTTCCAACATCGCCCGCTACACCATCTATGAGAGCAATTACGGTGAGGCCGGTTTCGGTGGGCAGAGCTACGGAACGAGCTACGACATCGCCGGTACCAACGGCGGCCAGACGCTCGCCAGCGGCTTCAAGCGCAACCAGCTCGGAAATGACGACCTGAAATGGGAAACCACGACCCAGACCAACCTGGGCCTGGATTTCGCCCTGTTCAAGAGCGCCCTCTACGGATCGTTCGAGGCCTACTACAAGAAGACCACGGACATCCTGGTGTACATGCCTGGCATCGGTGTGATGGGCGAGGGCTCCTCCCAGTGGATCAACGCCGGCGAAATGCAGAACCGGGGTCTGGAATTCAACTTCGGATACCGCGGGGAAGCCGGCGACTTCCAGTATGACTTCTCCGGAAACATCAGCACCTATGACAACAGGGTGACCAAACTTCCCGATACGATCGCGGCCAACGGTACCTTCGGCGGGAATGGCGTCGAAAGCGTCGTGGGCCATCCCATGGGCGCCCAGGTGGGCTATGTCTATGACGGAATCTTCAAGAGCCAGGACGAGATCGACAACCACGCCACGCAGGGCGGCGCCGGACTGGGCCGCATCCGCTGGAAGGATCTCAACGGGGACGGGGTCATCAACGAAAAGGACCAGAAGTGGATCTACTCTCCGGTTCCGGATTTCACCTGGGGCCTGAATATCTACCTGCAGTACAAGAACGTGGATCTCACAATGTTCTGGCAGGGCGTCCAGGGAGTGGACGTGATCAGCGACCTCAAGCGGGAAACCGACCTGTGGAGCGGTCTGAACATCTCCAACCTGAACAAGGGACGCCGCATGCTGGACGCCTGGAGCCCGGTGAACATGGATTCCAACATTCCTGCCGTGAGCATCATGGACAACAACAATGAGAAGCGCGTGTCCAGCTATTTCGTGGAGAACGGCTCCTTTGCCAAGCTCCGTACCATCCAGCTCGGCTACAACGTCCCCAAGAGTCTGTGCGAGAAACTGCACCTGGCCCGTCTGAGAGCCTATGTGTCCGCGCAGAACCTGCTGACCATCAAGAGCTGCGGCTTCACGGGCGTGGATCCCGAGAATGCCAACTTCGGTTATCCGATCCCGGTGAATGCCACCCTCGGTGTGAACGTATCCTTCTAAACCATGACAATCATGAAAAAGCTTATTTCCCTTCTCTATATGATCCCGGTCCTCGGCGTCCTCACCGCCTGCAGCGACCTGCTGGGAGAACAGGTTCCGCAGGGTACGCTCAGCGACGAGCAGGTGAAGGATCCCGCCAACGCGGAGGCCATGGTGGTGTCGGCCTATGCCATCTTCACTACGGCCGAAGACATCAACTCTTCCTTCTCCATGTGGAATTTCGACGTGCGCTCCGATGACGCTTACAAGGGCGGCAACGGTACTTCCGACGGTGACGTGTTCCACCAGCTGGAAATCCAGCAGGGTGTCCTCACGACCAACTGGAACCTCAATGATATCTGGGTGCGCCTGTACAACAGCCTGTCCCGTGTCAACAGCGCCATCGCCCTCCTGAACGAGTGCGACGAGAGCTATGCCATGAAGGAGCAGCGCCTCGCCGAGATGAAGTTTCTCCGGGCATACGGCCACTTCCTCCTGAAGCGCCTGTTCAAGAACATCCCGTTCGTGAACCGGCACGACCTGACCTATGCCGAGTACAATGAACTCTCCAATACCGCCTATTCCAATGACGAGGGATGGCAGGTCATCATCGACGACCTGATGGAAGCCTACAACACCCTTCCTGCGGTCCAGGCCGACAAGGGCCGTCCCACCAAGGCCGCTGCCGCCGCCTTCCTCGCCAAGGTCTATCTGTACAAGGCCTACCGCCAGGACGATCCGAAGAGCAACCAGGTCAGTTCCGTCAATGACGGGGACCTCCGCAAAGTCATCGAGTTCACCGAACCCGCCCTCTATGCCGGCTATGGCCTGGAGGCGGACATCCACAACAACTTCCGTCCGGAGGAGATGTACGAGAACGGCAAGGAAAGCCTCTGGGCCATCCAGTATTCCCGTAACGACGGATCTACCTACGGCAACCTGAACTGGAGCTACGGCCTGATCGGCCCCAGCATCGACAACGTGACCGACGGAGCCTGCGACTTCTACAAGCCCAGCCAGAACCTGGTGAACGCCTTCCGCACCGGTGCCGACGGCCTGCCCCTCCCGGACAGTTTCAACGAGAAGGATTATGACAAGGGGGTGGACAATGCCGACCCGCGCCTGTTCCTGACCGTAGGCATGCCCGGCCTTCCTTACCTGTTCAACAAGAACTTCATCCAGGACGAGAGCAAGCAGTGGAGCCGTGGCAACGGACTGTACGGCTACTATATCAGCCTGAAACAGAACGTGGATCCCGCCCTGGTGGGTGAATACCTCATCAAGGGTTCCTATTGGGCATCCCCGATGAACCGCATCGTCTTCCGTTATGCCGATGTCCTGCTGGAGCGGGCCGAAGCTTATGCCCAGCTGGGTGACAGCGGAAAGGCCATCGACCTGGTGAACCAGATCCGTGCCCGCGCCGCTTCTTCCACGCAGATGTTTGCAGACTATCCCACCCGCTACGGTGTCAAGATCTACATAACCCAGTACAAGGGCAGCTACGACAAGGCTGCTGCGCTGAAGATCGTCAAGATGGAACGTCGCCTGGAGATGGGCATGGAGTGCGAGCGTTTCTTCGACCTGGTACGATGGGGCGAAGCCGCCCAGGTGCTGAACAAGTACTACGCCGAGGAGATTGACAACTGCTCCATCTACCGCGAGGCCCGTTTCACGGCCGACAAGGATGAGTATCTGCCCATTCCCGCCTCTCAGATCGCCGCTTCCAACGGCCATTACACGCAGAACATCGGTAACTGGTGATAATCAATAGAGTATGAAAACAAAACTTTTCTATATCGCGGCCGCCCTGCTGGGCCTCGTGGCCTGCTCCAAGACGACGGTCAGCGACCTGGACCTCAGCGGTGACTGCCTGGTCAGCGCCCTTTCCCTGGACGGATACGAGGGAAACATAGACCTTCCGAGCCGCAGCATCGTGGTACGGCTCCCGGAAGTGTACGCAACCTCCGGAATGGAGATCACGTCCCTGACCCTGTCGGACGGCGCCTCCTGCAATGTCCGGGTAGGGGAGAAACTGAACATGGATGCGCCCAAAGGACTGCATGTAACCAACGGGGATGCCGTCATCGACTGGACCCTGTCCGTCCTGCATGACGAGGCCCGCATCAGCCACTTCGTCATCAATGACATCTACACCGGCACGATCGACCAGGATGCCAAGACTATCACGGTCTATATCCCCGGATCGGAAAACATCCATGCCCTGGTGCCGACCATCACCTACAGCGTGAATGCGACCGTGACGCCGGCCTCCGGTGTGGCGCAGGACTTCTCCGAGCCGGTTACCTACACGGTGACGAACAATTCCGCCAGGAGCGTCTATACCGTTACGGTGATTGCCATTGACAAGCCCAAGGCCCTGTTCGTGGGCGCGGCGCAGGTGATGAACGACCTGGATGCCGAGGCCAAGGCGGCCTGTGACTGGATGATCGCCCATGTGCCCGGGACCATGTACGCCTCCTTCTCCGACCTCCAGGCCGGAACCCTGGATCTATCCGAGTGCGCCCTCATCTGGTGGCATTTCCACATGGACGGCGGCGTGGACGGACACGATGCCTTCGTGGCCAAGGCACCGGAGGCCCTGGCTGCCAGGAATCAGCTGCGTGCCTTCCACGAGGCCGGCGGCGCCCTGCTCCTCACGCGCTATGCCACGAACCTGCCTTCCTTCATCGGTGTTACCGGTGATGACGAGTGGACCACGCCGAACAACTGCTGGGGCCAGAACGAAGACAGCGCCGAACTTTGCGGCGGTCCCTGGACCTTCCGGATCTTCGACGGCCAGAACGACCATCCGCTCTACCAGGGTCTGGTCCAGGGCGACAATGCCAACGAGGTTTATTGCACCGATGCCGGCTATCACATCACCAACTCCACGGCACAGTACCACATCGGTACCGACTGGGGGGGCTATGACAACCATGGTGCCTGGGAAGCGCGCACGGGCGGACGGATCCTCGGCGTGGGCGGCGACGGAGCCGTCGTGGCCTGGGAGTACCTCCCGAAGGACGGCAAGGGCGGCGTAATCTGCATCGGCTCCGGCTGCTACGACTGGTATTCCTATACCTATGAGGCCGGTTACGAGGAGAAATTCCACCGCAACATCGCCATCATGACCGAGAATGCAATCAACTACCTTACGAAATAGCAGTATGAAAAGAACAGCATACATCACCGCCATCCTCCTCATGGGAACCCTGACGATGGCTTGCAGCAAGGAAGAATACGGCGACGCTCCCCGCGACTGGGACGCCTCTTCCACCTATTTCGCCAGCGCTGACGACAAAGGATTCAATACGTACTATACCCCCGCCATCGGCCGGGTGGGGGACACGATGCCTTTCTGGGATGCGAAAGCGGGCGAGTACAAAGTCCTCTACCTGCAGGAGTTCGAGAACAACGGCACCTACAATTTCCATCCGATCTGGGGCGTTTCCACGAAGGACGGTGCCAGCTATACCTCGCTGGGTGAAGTCCTTCCCACCGGCGCTTCCACGTTGGAACAGGATGCCGCTATCGGAACCGGCTGCTGCGTGTACAATGAGGCAGACGGTCTGTACTACATCTACTACACCGGCCACAACGGCAACTGCACCAACCGCGAGGTGGTGTTGAGGGCTACCTCCCCGGATTTCAAGACCTGGACCAAGGACCTGCTCTGGGCCCTGAAGGGGGATGACTTCGGCTACTCGAGCAACGACTTCCGCGATCCGCAGGTGTTCAAGGCCGACGACGGCCTGTGGCACATGGTCATTTCCAGCAACCTGAAATTCGCCGACTTCAAGTCCTCCGACCTCAGGACCTGGGAGCATGTGGGCTCCTTCAACATGGTTTGGGACCGCATGTGTGAATGCCCGGACATCTTCAAGATGGGGGACTGGTGGTACTTCGTGTACAGCGAGGGCTACCGGGCGAGCTGGAGCCGCAAGGTCAAGTACATGATGGCCCGCAGTTTCGAGGGCCTGAAGGAATGCTTCGGCGACCCGGGTGCCCATTGGCCGCAGGACGGTCATGAGGGGGTGCTGGACAGCCGCGCCTTCTATGCGGGCAAGACCGCTTCCGACGGGACCGACCGCTATATCTGGGGCTGGAGCCCCTATCGCACCGGTGCGACCATCCATGACAAGAATGTCAACGTGGGCGCTTCCGGCGAGCCCAACTGGTCCGGTTCCATGGTGTGCCACAAGCTCATCCAGCATGCCGACGGCACCCTGACGCTCGGCCAGGTGCCGGCCATGGCCGGCAAGTACAGCCGCCCGCTCAACGTCAAGGTCGTGGAGAGCGGTTCCGATTATACCCTGTACAACCGCTTGGAGAACAGCAATCATATCTCCTTCACGGTGACGGCTTCCGCGTGGGACCGCTGGGGCGTTTCCTTTGTCCGCGGGACGGACTCCAAGAAGTACTATACCCTGGTGGTGAATGCGGAGAACGAGAACATCCGCAAAGTCAATTTCGAGCAGGAAGGGGAGGAAGGCAAGGGCTTCATTGAAGGGGCCGACGGCTACGCTTTCGTCCGCCCGGCTGACAACATCTATCACGTGGACATCTTTACGGACAATTCCGTCGTGGTGATGTACATCAATGATGTGTGCGCGTTCACCTGCCGGATCTATGGAATCCGCCGGAACTGCTGGAGCATCAACGGCTACGGCAACTCCATCCAGGTCAGCGATGTCCGCGTCTCCACCTATTGATTATCCGGTGAAAAAGCGTATCTTTGAGAAAAGACACTGACAATGAGATACATCCTTTTCATAGCGAGCTTCCTGCTTACCCTGGGCGCCGGTGCGCAGAACCTCGCCATCCGTCATCTGAGCGACACGCATACGATGATCCGGGTGAGCGGGAAGGACCGCTACGTGCTGCTTCCTGTGCAGGAAACGGCACAGGAGGCACGTGTGAAGGTGCTGTCAAACGGCACGGAAGTCCTCGCCGCCAATGTTTCCCTGGCCATCGACAAGACGGACTACCTGGTCCCGCTGGACCTCGGCGCCTGGAACGGCAGCAGCATCCTGCTGGATATCCGGATGACCCAGGGCCGCGGCGTGCGCCGGGATCCTTCCGACGACGTGTGCTGGAGCGACATGACCACTGCGCCCGTCTTCGACCGGACCAATCAGGAAAAGGCCTACCGGCCCCTCTATCATTTCGCCCCGGAATATGGCTGGATGAACGACCCTAATGGTATGGTGTACCAGGACGGGGAATGGCATCTTTTCTACCAGTATAACCCGTACGGTAGCTTCTGGGGCAATATGCACTGGGGACATGCCGTTTCCCGGGACCTGGTGAACTGGGAGCATCTGGGCGTTGCCCTCGCTCCGGATGCGCTCGGCGCCATCTTCAGCGGCAGTGCCGTCGTGGACAAGGAGAATACGGCCGGATTCGGACGGGATGCCATCGTGGCCATGTACACCTCGGACGGGGACAACCAGACCCAGAGCATCGCCTACAGCAACGACGGAGGCCGCACCTTTACCAAATACCCCGGCAATCCGGTGATCGTGGCCGAGGATACGCCCGATTTCCGCGATCCCAAGGTGTTCTGGGACGACCAGACCCGCCAATGGAAGGTAGTCCTCGCCGCCGGGCAGGAGGTGCAGTTCTACAGCTCCGACAACCTGAAGGACTGGAAATACGAGAGCAGCTTCGGCCTCGCCTACGGCAACCACAACGGTGTCTGGGAGTGCCCCGACCTGATCCGCCTTCCTTTCGAGGGCAAGGACAAATGGGTGCTTCTCCTGAACATCAATCCGGGCGGCCCCTTCGGCGGCAGCGCCACGCAGTATTTCGTGGGCAGCTTCGACGGGAAGACCTTCAAGTGCGACGACCTTCCCACCGTCACCCGCTGGATGGACTACGGTAAGGACCATTATGCCGCCGTCACCTGGAGCAACGCTCCCGCCGGCAGAACGGTCGCCATCGCCTGGATGAGCAACTGGCAGTATGCCAATTCCGTCCCGACGAAGCAGTTCCGCAGCGCCAACTCCGTTCCCCGCGACCTGTCCCTGGTCCGGAAGGGAAAGGAGGTCATCCTGAAGAGCACGCCCTCTCCGGAGGTGGAAGCCCTTCGCGGCCGGCCCGTCCAGTACACGCTGTCCACCGCTCCCGTGGATCTTTTCGAGAACCCGCAGCGCGCTTACGAACTCGTGGTCCGCTTCACCCTTCCCAAGAAGGAAGGCGCCACCTTCGTGCTTTCCAACGAGACCGGCGAGCAGGTGGTTTTCACCTACGAACCGGAGAGCCAGACCTTCTCGATGGACCGCCGGGGGAGCGGCAACGTCAAGTTCAGCAAGTCCTTCGCGGCGGTCACGACCGCGCCTGCCCAGGTGGGCGGCAAGATGGAGCTCCGCCTGCTGGTGGACAGCGCCAGTATCGAGGCCTTCGGCGAGGACTTCTGCATGACCAACCTCGTCTTCCCGTCTTCTCCTTATAATACCCTGAAACTGTACGGCAACCTCAAGGCCGACGTAACACTTTATCCGATAGCCAAATGAACAAAAAGATACAACTCATCCCGGTGATGCTCTGCTTCTTCGCCATGGGGTTCGTGGACCTCGTGGGCATCGCCTCCAACTATGTCCAGTCCGACCTGGGCCTGAGCGACTCCGCCGCCAACATCTTTCCTTCCCTGGTCTTTTTCTGGTTCCTGATCTTCTCCGTCCCGACGGGGATGCTGATGAACAAGATCGGCCGGAAGAACACGGTGCTGCTGAGCCTCGTGGTGACAGTCGTCTCTCTGCTGCTTCCCATCTTCGGCGAAAGCTACGGGCTCATGCTCGTCTCCTTCTCGCTGCTAGGCATCGGCAATGCGCTGATGCAGACCTCCCTGAACCCGCTCATCACCAACATCATCAAGGGTGACCGTCTGGCCAGCACGATGACCTTTGGGCAATTCGTGAAAGCCATTGCCTCCTTCATGGCTCCGTATATAGCCATGTGGGGCGCCACGGCAGCCATGCCTACCTTCGGCCTCGGCTGGCGGGTCCTCTTCCCGGTGTACATGGCCATCGGCATCCTGGCCTCCCTCCTGCTCCTCCTCTCTCCGATCGAGCGCGAGGCGGCCCCGGACAAGGCTTCTTCCTTTGCGGACTGCTTCAAACTCCTGGGCAAGCCCATCGTGCTGCTGTCCTTCCTGGGCATCATGTGCCATGTGGGCATCGACGTGGGAACGAACACCACGGCGCCGAAGCTCCTGATGGAGCGTGTGGGCATGACGCTCACCGAGGCCGGCTTCGCGACCAGCCTGTATTTCATTTTCCGTACGGTAGGCTGCCTTTCCGGGTCGTTCATCCTGGCGAAGTTCAGCCACAGGAAGTTC
>CADCCI010000048.1 GCA_902799895.1 uncultured Bacteroidia bacterium
TTCTCAAGAGCCAGTTTTTCTTTGGACAACACCGGGTTGCCGTAGATCCGCAGGAAGATATCCCGCAAATCGCGACGGTTCAAGCTCGGTTCCATCCGGTCGAGTTGCTTCTCCGTGTATTCGGTGAACTGCTCAACCTCTTCGTGTGTATAACGGTCGGTAAACTTGAAGGTATGGTTGGCCAGGTCGTAGGCGATGTAGTTGGTGTTCCAGAGGCGGTATCCCTCGATAACCCGTTTGTCCACCGCATGGCGGATAGACTGGTAACGGTCATTCTTGTTCTCGCTGTTGGCAGCCGCCTCGGCAATCTCCTCTTTCGTAAGCGGCTGGCCGATGTTCAGGTGGATATTGCCTTTCTGCTGGCGCAGTCCCACCAGGATGCTGTTCAGGTCCTCCTTTGGAGATTTAACGTACTTCTCCGTCCGGGAAATGAGGATTTCGCGGGCTTTGAAAACGTCGCAAGGCTCATATTCGTACGAAATGCTCAACGGCACGATGTTCAGTTCCTCGAAATTCTCTTCGAAGCTCTTGGTGCCGCTCATATCCAGCATCTTCAGCAGGCCCTGTTCGGTGGTATCGATACCGTCTTTGGTACGTCCCTGGCGCTGGGCCAGCCAGATGGAGTGTTTGCCGGAGGTAATGGTCTGGCGGATATAGCGGGAAAGCAGGTTGGACGAAAGGTAGAGTTCCCGAGCGGAAATGCCGCGGATTACCTTGATCATGCGGTTCGAGCGAAGCAGGAACTCGATGGTCTTGCTGGAGAGCAGGTTGTCACCCACGGCGATTTCGGTCATGGGCAGGCCGTTCTGGTTCAGCACATACTGGGTGATAGCCGGGTCCAGGATGATGTCACGGTGATTGGACAGAATTAGGAACTTGCCGTCCATCTCCTTGAGGTAATTGATACCGTCATAGGAGAAATTGTGGGCGGTGGTTTGGATATCCCACAAAATCGCCTTAGACATAATGAGTTGCTGGAACTCGTCGATGCTTTTGATTTTCTTCAGCGCGGTGCGCAGGAAGGTGGGATCTTCTTTCGGGAACAGATATTGGGAGATGGCGGGAACGGCCGGATGGTCGGCAACTTTTCCCAGGGCCTCTACAGCTTCAGCGTCTGAATACGGGCTGATGCTTTCGAATTCTTTCGGATCAAATTCTTCCATACAAGTACTATTTATTCAACGTACAGGTAACAAATATACAAAGAATATACCAGACTGTCAAACCCTTCCGGATTCTCAAGCCTTTCCGCCCGGGTTGCGGAAGAGCACCGAGCTGTCGCCGTAACTCAGGAAACGGAATCCGTGCGTGAGGGCATAGCGGTAGATGGTCTTCCAATCCCCGTCCACGAAGGCCGAAACCAGCAGGATCAGCGTGCTTTCGGGCTGATGGAAATTGGTCACCAGGATGTCTACCAGTCGCCACCGGAAGCCCGGGACGATGATAATCCGCGTCCCCAGTTTCAGTGCATCCAGTCCTTCGCGGTCCAGGTAATCCACCAAGGCCTGGAGGACCTCCCGGGTGGTATACGGGTATTCGCGGTCGTAGGGTTCCCACTGTCCGATATCGCAGGGTTTCCCCTCTTCGATGCAGTGTACGCCCGCATAATAGAGGGATTCGAGGGTCCGGACCGATGTGGTACCCACCGCGATGAGCGGCCGGCCGCCCTGGAGGATTTCCCGAAGCAGGGATTTCTCTACCACAAAGGGCTCGCGGTGCATCGGATGCTCGCCCACATTGGACGTTTTCACGGGCAAAAACGTACCGGCACCCACGTGCAGGCACACATTGCGGGTTTCGATTCCCTTCGCGCGGATGGCTTCCAGCACTTGTTCAGTGAAGTGCAGGCCTGCCGTCGGAGCGGCCACCGAGCCGCGGATATGGGCGTAGAGCGTCTGATAACGGGTCTTGTCCAACTCCTCGGTATCGCGGTTCAGATACGGCGGGATAGGAACCGTTCCGCAGCATTCCAGTACCTCTGAAAAAGGGGCTCCGTTGGCCCAGGAAAAGGCTACCTTACCGGTCTGGCCATCCCGTTCCAGCAGTTCGGCCCGAAGGTCCATGGCCGCAATGGCGGCGTCCTTTTCGGGATTCATCAGATACACCTGACCGCCCTTCCAGCGCTTTGCATTGCCGATTACGCATTTCCAGACGCAGCGTTCGCGCGAGGCAAAGGAGGTGTTGTATTCCACGGGATCCAGGGGTTCCAGGCAGAATATTTCGATATGGGCACCGCTTTCCTTGCAGAAATGCAGGCGGGCGGGGACCACTTTTGTGTCGTTAAATACCATCAGCGCCTTGTCTGGAAGGAGTTCCGGGAGTTCCCGGAAGATCCTTTCGCCCACTTTCTTGTCCTTATAGACAAGCAGCTTGGACGCATCGCGCTCTGCCAGCGGATATTTGGCAATCCGATCCTCCGGCAGATGGTAGTTATAATCTTCTATTTGTATATTAATCTTCACTTACTCTTGAATTTCACAGTGAAAAAACACGTATTCTTGAATTTCACGGCGCAAAAGTAGTCATTTTCTTTCATATATAGTAATTAATTTACTATCCGTACTTGTAGCAACAGGATTTGCAATCCTTTTCCTACATCTGCGAGATTTACAATCCGTACCCGCAGCAGCGGGCAGAGGCAACGTGAGCCGTCTCGCTTCGCTCGACCCCACCGCTCACTCCGTTCGCATTCGCTCACATACGTTCCGGTCCCCCCTCTTACGATGCCGAGGGTGGCACGGGCTCCTTGTTGCCACCACCCGCTGCTGCTTAAAAATAGTTTCGGAGCGTAAATGGAGAATGAACAGCAAAAATACGGCTCACCTGCAAAGTTCCGTGTCTATACAGAGTTACCATAAATTCAACAAATAACTTGCGTGTTAAGTTTTCTTTTAGTAACTTTGCCGTATGAACGTGAAGAAGAAAACAACAGTTGAGCTGCTGAAGGAGTCTGAGAAGGCGTCCCTGTACTCGATCAGCTTTGAGATAGACGGCACCACGGAGTTTGAAAAGTTCGTGACGGAGTTTGAAATGAACGCCACGTACAACCGTGATTATCAGCGCATCATAGCTGCACTTCAGGCTATCTTGCGCATAGGTGCCCTTGAGCGGTTCTTCCGTCCGGAAGGCGGCATGAACGACAGCGTTCAGGCGCTACCCATTGAAAGTGGTAAGCTCCGGCTGTATTGTCTGAGGCTTTCCGACCAGATAGTTATTCTCGGCAATGGTGGGGTAAAGAGTACGCGCACGTACGAGGAGGATCCCAAACTGTACGGTTATGTCCTGGACCTCCAGAAGTTCGAGAAGATACTTAACGAAAACATCGCCAAGGGGTATGTGAGCATAGAAGAGAAAGAGCTTTCCGGCATTGAAGACATTACATTCGAAATATAAGATATCGTCATGAGAAACAAGCAGGAATGGTTCAATGAAAAGATGGCAGCTGTGCCTCCGGAGGTTATGTCCGAGGTACAGTTGTCAGCCGACATCATTGCCCGGATCGATGCCCTTCTCAAGCAGAAAAACATGACCCAGAAGGACCTTGCGAAAAAAATGGGGCGGTCGGAAGCAGCCATTTCAAGGTGGACATCTGGCTTTCCCAACCTCACGTTGAAATCCATCGCCGAAATTTCGACCGCACTGGGTGAACCGCTGGTAAGAGTCACAGAATGACTTTCTTCAAATCACACGTAATTTCGCCTAAAGCTCCTTCTACATTTAGGGGGGGTATAACCGTTTTTTAATCAACAGCTTACGTAACAACAGTCGCGACCTTCGAGAGAAGTGCCGCTGCTATTCGTGTGCCAGCAAGTAAACAGATATTATTCAAACTAAGACATAATTACATGGAAATCAAGAACGACAAAACTCTTTACGAAGCGCCATCGACGATGGTGTTCGAGGTCAAGACCGAGGGCGTTATCTGCCAAAGCGGCGTAAATGCTAATCGCAATGGTTATGGTGCTGCGAACGAACTAACATGGGATGAATAAGGAGGAATGAGCAATGAAAAAGACTTTTGCAATCATATTGGCAGCGGCCTCCTTGGCAGCCTGCGCGAGAGAAGATCTCTCTATTATTGTTGAAGAGCCCGAGGTTCAAACGTATACGATGTCCGTTGTGGCCAATAAGGGAGAGAATCCGGATGACGACATAGCCACCCGCGCCCTGTCGCTCAGCGGTTCGACGCTCAATGCCACGTGGTCCCAGGGCGACGCGGTGGAGGTATGGACCAGCGACGGCACCACGACGAAGTACGGCACGCTGACTGCCGAGACCAGCGGCGCAAGCACGAAGCTGAAGGGCACGCTGTCGTCGCTGCCCAGCAATGGCCAGTCGCTGCTGCTGAAATATCTCAGCCCCGCCTACGCCACGCAGGACGGCACGCTGACAGGCTCGGAAACGAGCATCGACCGCGTGTGCGACTATGCCACAGCCACGGTGACGGCTACCGTCGCGGGCAGCAACGTGACGGCCACGGATGCCTCGTTCGTGAACCAGCAGGCCATCGTGAAGTTCACGCTGAAGGACAAGGACGACGCATCGGCACTGAGCGTAAACAAACTCTTTGTCACCGTCGGCGGCACCACCTGCGAGGTCACGCCCGCCGCCGCCATGAGCGAACTCTACGTGGCCGTGCCCGCCGTCGCCAGTGGCCGCGTGACGCTGACGGCCCAGAAGACGAGCCTCGGGTTCACATTCTATTACGACTATCTCAAGACGGGCGCGACCTTTGCACAGGGCCAGTACTACGCCATCAACGCCTCGCTGACTCTGGTGAAGAATATAAACGTGGCCACAACTGCCAGCCTGGGCCGCGTCGTCGCTGCCGACGGCATGATGTATGCATGCGTGGAGTCGGCAACAAACGCAGGCACCACCGCCATAGCCGTGATAACCGAACGGAACAGTTATGCGTCCACCTACGGAGCCATCGCTATCAGCGAGGAGAGCTGGGGGATGAATTGGTCCGATGCAAAAAGTGCCTGCGAGGGCAAGACTCCGAAACTTGACGGTGCCAACTGGCGGTTTCCCACCGTTGATCAGTGGAAGTCCATGTGCGCGGCCAACGGGGGGAATGAGTACAATTACACCGGCCTGGACGCGCTCATCACCAAAGCTGGCGGTTCACCATTGAGGACTGATTGGTTCTACTGGACGTCTTCGCCTGACGAGGCTAACAGTAACTATAAATACCACGTGTCGTTTAACGGAAATGGCAGTTTATATTTCCGTAATGGCCAAGATCAGTCCAACAAAGTGTATGTCCGTGCCTTCCTCTATTTTGTTGGCAACTAATTGAACGGTTAAAACCCCGTCGCATAGCGTGTCCCGTGACTGCGCCGTGCCCATGATAGCCGATTTGGGTACGAATAGGAGCGCGATTGATAATAGCGCAAAAGCGGTCTTCGGGCCGCTTTTGCTGTTCATAAGCGATATACAACATGGACAAAGACACTTCACAACTTCAACTCTATCAGCACTTCCTTAGCTTCTTCCTGCCGGAGGGCATCCTGGACTTCTTCGAGCCGGTGTGGATGGAGACACAGTCCCTGGACTCCCGGGAGAGCAAGAAGGACATCCTATACGGTTCTTCCCTTCACATCTACCTGGATGAACGGGACAATCGGTCCGAAGACATACAGGAATTGCGGCCAAACGGCTTCACGGAGGAGACGGTCATCACGGACTTCCCGGTCCGGGACAGGAAGGCTGTACTCCACGTTCGGCGGCGCCGATGGCTGACTCCGGAAGGGAAGAACGTAGTGCTGAACGTATATCCGCTGGCTGCATCCGGTACCCGTTACTGCGCCGAGTTCGCGGCTTTTTTAAAAGATAGTCTTGGATACAACGCCGGTGACGGCACGCTCCCTTGGTAAGTTCTTTTTCACGGATGGAGACACACTGGAGCGCTGTTACAAGGACTCGTTGAGCGGGTTCCGGGAATGGGAGCAACTGGATCACGCCTCCGACTGGGCCCTGATGGAGGAGAACATCGGCGAGCATTTGAGCATCGACGAGACCTCGTTGCAGGATGACCTGTTCACCTTCCTGTCCAACAAGGAGGGCCACTGCAAGAAAGGAACGATTGTGGCCGCCGTCCGCGGCACCAAGGCCCAGGATGTCGTGGCAGTCCTGCTCAAGATACCGGAAGAGCAGCGCCTGAAGGTCAAGGAAGTGACCATGGATCTGTCCGAGAGTATGGCCGATATTGTGATGCAGGCCTTCCCGAACGCGACCATTGTCCTGGACTGCTTCCACATCATGAGGCGCTGCAACGATGCCATTGAGGAGATGCGCCTGCGCTGCAAGCGGGAGGCCCAGGCCAAGGTCCGCAAAGAGAAAAGCGAGTTCAAGAAGCGCCAGAAGCGCAATGCGGCCCATCGCCGGTGGTATCGCAAGACGCATCCCAAGAAGTACAAGGGCAAGACCAGGGGCCGCAAGCCGGCCCGTAAAAACGAGAAGTTCAGGCCCACGGTGCTCAGCACGGGCGACACGCTGGTGGAACTGCTCACCCGGTGTAGATGCGCACTTACACAAACGCCCGACAAGTGGAGTGAACGGACGAAGGAGCGGATGGACCTGCTCTTCCGCCTGTATCCCAAGATAAAGGAATCCTATGACATTGTAAACAAGCTAAGAGCCATCTTCAGGAGCACATCCCTTGACAGGGATGCCGCCCGCGAGAAGTTACATGGCTGGTACAAGGCCGTCAACCGCTGCACCATCCGCGAAATCAAATCGGCCCGCGACGCCATCAAATCCAGGGAGGACAATGTACTGAACTACTTCCTTGAGCGCTCCACCAACGCTTCCGCAGAGTCACTCAACTCCAAGATGAAAGGCTTCCGGGCTCAGCTGAGAGGGGTGTCCGATCTGCCGTTCTTCATGTTCAGGTTGTGCAGGATCTTTGGGTAGTGGGACACGGAAGATTGCAGGTGAGCCAAAAATACCTGTTAAATTGTTTACAAATGTTAAAGGATGTTAACGGATTTGAAACATTGTGAAACAAAGCGCTTGTACGGGGCATAAGAAATTTTTATGGATATCTTGCGCGATATGCAATTAGCTAAAAATCAGTTAGTTAGCTTTTCTTATATTTATTAAGCATTTATAATATTTTGCGGTCGTATAATTGGGAAAAGGCGGGGACCCTGTAAAAATGGTAGATTTGCAAGATTTATATAATGGATAATCAGATAGTTACTTTTTATTATCTTAACTTAAATATAGGTCTATTTTTGAGCAATCCCCTACCCTATTGCCTTGTGGGGCGTGTTTCGGTCTATTTGCATAATTACTTTAGATTGCATACATTTGTAAAAACTTTTTTGCAACTGAAAATGGACAAGCGTTTGCAACAATTTCTGGCTGCCGAGAACATCTCGCAGAGCTCGCTCGCCGATTCGCTGGGCGTAACGCGGGCCAGTATTACGCATATTCTTTCCGGACGCAACCGTCCCGGCTTCGATTTTATCGAGCAAATGGCCCTGCACTACCCTTCCCTGAGCCTGGATTGGCTTATTACGGGGAAAGGTAGGATGTATAAGGATGCGGACGGAAAAGGGCCGGAAATGGCCGGAAAACGCATTATTGGCGTAACTGTCTTCTACGACGACAATACTTTTGTGGAATTACACTAACATTCTTCTGCTTTATTCTTATATTTGCAGACAGAATTCGTGTACGCGTATGTATAAACAGTTTGTACGTCCCCTTCTTTTCCGGTTTCATCCGGAAGCCGCCCATCAGTTTACCATGCTGGGTCTGAAGATGTTACGTCGTATTCCCCTGTTTTCATCCCTGGTCCGCCTGCTGTACCGGTACGACACCCCGTCGCTCGGCCGCGAGCTCTTCGGACTCAACTTCCCGTCCCCTGTGGGACTGGCTGCCGGACTGGACAAGAACGCCGAATTCTTCAACGAGTTGTCCGATTTCGGCTTCTCCTTCGTGGAAGTGGGTTCCCTGACCCCCAAGCCGCAGGACGGCAATCCCCGTCCCCGGCTGTTCCGCCTGCCCAAGGACAAGGCCATCATCAACCGGATGGGAATCAATAATAAGGGAATCGATTACGCCATCCGGAACATCCAGCAGGACCCGCCCCGCTGCATCCTGGTGGCCAATATCGCCAAAAATACCACCAGCCTGACGGACGAGGAGGCCATTTCCGACTACGAACACGCGTTTACGCGGATGTACGATTTTGTGGATCTGTTCACGCTGAATGTCTCCTGCCCCAATGTGGAAGGACTTCAGTCCCTGCAGGATATCTCCTTCCTGTCGGATATCGTAGACCCCATCCTAGCGCACCGCATGGCCTATGACACGTACAAGCCCATCCTGGTGAAGATATCCCCCGACCTGCCCTTTGAACAGGTGGACGAAATCCTGGATTACTGCATGCTTTCCGGGGTGGACGGGATAGTGGCCGGAAATACGACCCGCCGCCGCGAGGGCCTGCAGACCCCGCAGCACCGCCTGGAGCAAATCGGCCACGGAGGCCTCTCTGGAGCCCCTTTGTACGAAAAGACCCTGGCGCTTGTGCGGCACATCCACAACCACACCAAAGGCCGTCTTCCCATTGTGGGTGTAGGCGGCATCATGACGCCCGGACAGGCCCTGGAGCTGCTGCACGCGGGTGCGTCCCTTCTGGAAATCTATACCGGATTCATCTATAACGGTCCCCGATTTGTCCGGACCATCAACAAATACCTGGAAAAACATTGGGAAAAATGACCACGGCTTCGGTTTGTACCATCGGCGACGAGATCCTGATTGGACAAATTGTCGACACCAATTCCTCTGCCATTGCCCGCGCCCTGCAGGATGTGGGAATCAAGGTTGAAGATATGGTTTCAATTGGCGATGACAGACGCGTAATAATCAATACGTTAAAAAGGGAATTAAAGAAGAATTCCATCGTTATTGTAACGGGCGGTTTGGGCCCTACCAAGGACGATATCACCAAGGCGGCCCTGGCCCGGCCCAGCGGCAGCAAAGGCTATGTAGAGCATCCCGGCCAGCTGGCGGTGGTACACGATATCCTGGCCTCCCGCGGGCTGGATATGCTGGAAAGCAACCGCCTGCAGGCCAGCGTACCGGATACCTGCGAGGTCATCGTAAACGCCCTTGGAACGGCTCCCATCATGGTTTTCCGTTTCCCGCAGGAGCGGTTCGGCCATCCGGCTACCCTCTATTCCCTGCCCGGTGTCCCCCACGAAGCCCTGGGCGCCCTGCCGCAGATTATGGAAGATATCCGCGCGCACAATGCCCTGGACGCTATCTATCACAAGAGCATCATGACCTTCGGGATGGCGGAATCGGCGCTGGCGGAAAAAATCGCCCCCTGGGAGGACAGCCTGCCGGCCGATATGCACCTGGCCTACCTGCCGAATATGCTCACGGGCGTAAAACTGCGCCTGTCCATCTACGGTGGCCGCAAAGAAGACGAAGAAAAACGTATAGAAGAGGCGTTTGCGCGCCTCAAACCCCTTCTGGGGGATAAGATATATGCCGAGCAGGAAGACGACCTCCAGCACGCCATTGGGCGCCTTTTACGGGGTACGGGCCGTACGGTAAGCTGTGCGGAATCCTGCACGGGCGGTACCATTGCCGCCCTGCTGACCTCCGTTCCCGGCGCATCGGAGTATTTCCTGGGCTCTGTTACCTCCTACGCCATTGCGGTAAAAGAAAAAGTATTGGGTGTCCCGCCAGAGGTTATCCGCCAGAACGGCGTGGTCAGTAGCGAGGTCGCGGCCGCCATGGCCGAGGGTGTCCGCCGGCTTACCGGCAGTACCTTCGCCGTAGCGACGACCGGTCTGGCCGGTCCCGCCGGAGACGAGAACAATCCGGTGGGTACGGTGTGGATCGGGGTGTCCGGACCGGCCGGAACCCAGACCTTCCGCAAGCAATATCACAACGATCGGAAGCGCAATATCGAGCGTTTTGCCGCCGCTGCACTAGACTTTTTGCGTTTGGCTATCCTGAATAGCTAACTCATTGATAATAAACAAAAGAAACACAAATGTTTATTTCTGTAACATTTGTGTTTCTTTTCGTCTTATCATACTGATTTTCAGCTATTTGCGTTCAACTGTACCGTTCTTGACGCCCACCAGCTCGATGACCGGATTTCCAGCCATTTTCAGGACGCCGCCGGTCACATCGATAAGGTCCGCGCCCGCCGCCGCAAGCCAGGGTGCCGCTTCTGCCGCATCCGCCGGCGTTGTCCCGTGCTCATCCGAATCCAGGCATCCCAGGCGGATGGCGATG
>CADCCI010000049.1 GCA_902799895.1 uncultured Bacteroidia bacterium
AGGCTCCTATATGGATAGTCCTCCACTAAAATCATCGACCATCCACACCAGAGGGCGTTTTCCCGGACGGTCGCTTTTCAAAATAGTGGACCGTCCACACCAGAGGGCGTTTTCCCGGATGGTCAACGTGTGGAGCGGGGCGGGTTTTTGCTTTTCGCGGTAAAATCTTTACCTTTGCTGCATGCGAGATATCATAAACCGATTCCTGTTGGCTTTCCTGCTCTTGCCGACTTTCCTGGCAGCACAACCCGCGCCAGATTACCGCGCGTATATCCTCACGCCGCCCGCTCCGGCGGAACCCCGCATCAACGGACCGAAGGTGTATGGGGCCCGTCCGGGTGCCGTTTTTCTCTTCCGCATCCCTGCCACGGGTGAGCGTCCGATGGCTTTTTCGGCCGAGGGTCTCCCCAAGGGACTGGCGCTGGATACGCAGACCGGTATCATCACGGGCCGGGTCCGCAAGGAAGGGGAGTATCGGGTTACCCTGAAGGCGCGTAACGCCCACGGGGAGGCACAGCGGGAATTGCGCATCGTCGTTGGCGGGCAGATTGCCCTGACACCGCCGATGGGCTGGAACTCATGGAACGTCTGGGGCAACACCGTCGATCAGGAAAAGGTGGAAGCCGCCGCCCGGGCCATGGTGGAAAGCGGCCTGGCAGATTACGGCTGGAGCTATATCAATATTGATGACGGCTGGCAGGGTCTGCGGGGAGGGGCGTACAACGCCATCCAGCCGAACGGCAAGTTCCCCGATATGAAGGGGATGGTAGACCGCATCCACGCCCTGGGCCTGAAGGCGGGCATCTATTCCAGCCCGTGGGCGGGGACCTACGCCGGCCACAT
This sequence comes from uncultured Bacteroidia bacterium, assembly GCA_902799895.1. Lineage (GTDB taxonomy): Bacteria > Bacteroidota > Bacteroidia > Bacteroidales > UBA932 > Cryptobacteroides. The sequence continues at coordinate 844 of CADCCI010000049.1, forward strand.
CGGCACCACCTGCGACCGTGAAGACGGCATTTACTGGTGGGTGGAGCAGGGCATCGTGGATGCCGATATGAAACTGGACCGCAAACAGAAAGATGTCAAGCGGGAAGACCTTCGCTATTTTGGCGAGTACTCTTTTGCCCGTCAGGATGCCCGGCAGTGGGCCGACTGGGGCATCGACTACCTCAAATACGACTGGAATCCCAACGACCGTTTCTACCTAAAGCAGATGCGGGACGCTATCGACGCTACCGGACGCGACATCCTGTATAGCGTTTCGTGCACGGCCAAGATTGGTATGGGGCCGTACCTGAGCCAATACGCCGAAGCCTGGCGCACCACAAATGATATCCGCGATAACTGGGAGAGTGTATCGGAGATTGGTTTCCGCACCCACAAATGCAAGGGCCAGGACCAGTGGGCTCCCTATAAACGGCCCGGCAGCTGGCCCGACGCCGACATGCTGGTCGTGGGTAAGCTGGGCTGGTGGAGCGGTGTGCACTGGACGGGCCTCACCCCAGACGAACAGTACACCCACATTACCTTGTGGTCCATTTTGGCATCGCCCCTGCTGCTGGGCTGCGACCTGACGGAGCTGGATCCCTTTACCTTGAGCCTCCTGTGCAACAGCGAGGTCATCGACGTGAACCAGGACCCGCTGGGCTTGCAGGCCTCCCGTGTGGCGGGCGACGAGACCCACGCCATCTATGTGAAGCCGCTGGAAGACGGTTCGCTGGCCGTGGCGCTCTTCAACATGGGCGATGAACCGCGGGTGATGGGCTTCGTCCCGCGCCTGCTGGGCATCGTGGGAGAGCAAACCTTCCGCGACCTCTGGCGCCAGCAGGATATAGGAAAGGTGAATCCACGCGAAAAATGGGAGACCGAAGTGGCCCCCCATGGAACGGTATTCTTGCAAATCAGACCCGGCATCGACGATGTCCGCCGCACCGGCTCTGTCCGAAAAAATCTACTTTAGCAAACCGGATAGCACCAGCCGTGGATGTCCTCCACCTCGCCGAATTGGATTCCGGTGAGATGGCGGTAAAGCTTCGTGCACATCGGCCCCACCGCTCCGTCTTCGCAGAAGCGGTACGATGCCGTAACCTCCGCCTCTTCCAGGACCGGTTTCACATCGATGCGGGAAATTGGCGTCAGGACAACAGCCGTTCCGCAGGCACCCACTTCCTGGCAATCGGCCAGTTCCGCCAGCGGAATGTGGCGTTTCTCCACCTTCAGGCCCAGGTCGGTGGCCACCACCTGCAGACTCTTGTTGGTGATGGACGGCAGGACGCTGTCCGACAGCGGGGTGATATAGGTTCCGTCCTTGATGGCGAAGAAGTTGGACGAGCCGAACTCGTCGATAAACTCCCGCGTACCCGAATTCAGGAAGAGCATCTCCCCGTATCCCTGGGCGTGTGCGATGTTGTATGGACGGAAGGTCGGAGCGTAATTGCCGGCCAGTTTGTAACTGCCCGAGCCCTTCGGTGCGGCCCGGTCATAATTGCCGGGAATCACGGCCGAGAACGCCTTCAGCGTAGAACCGTGATACGTGCCGACCGGCGTTCCCATCACGGCAAAAACCACTTCCGGATGCGGCGAAAGGCCGATTTGCGGATGCACGCTCATCAAGATGGGACGAATATACATCGAGGCTCCGTGGCCGTAAGGCGGCAGGAAGTCCAGGTTGCGGCGGACGCATTCTTCGCACATTTGGATAAACAGTTCCACCGGAGGCTCCGGAAGACCCAGGTAGGCAGCGCTGCGGCGCAGGCGGGCAGCGTTCTCATCGGGCCGGAACATAACTACGCGGCCGTCTTTCTGGCGGAAAGCCTTCAGGCCCTCGAAGCAGGCCACGGCGTAATGCATGACCAGGGCATAGGGGTTCAGGGACATGGTGAAAGAGGCATCGGCCTCCATCGGGGTCCACGCACCATCTACAAAGCGCGTGACCATGACGGCGTTGGTCTTGCGAACGTCAAACCCCAGATTATTCCAATCCAAATTCATATTCCTATGGGTTTAAATATGATTCGCAATCCAATCTCCCACTTCGGAGGTGGAGAAAGCTTTTCCGCCATCGGCCAGGTCTTCGGTCACTACACCCTGGTCGATCGAGGCCGCAACGGCGGTGCGGATGGCGCGGCCCTCCTCCATGAGGCCGAAGGCGTACTCGAACATCATCGCGGCGCTCAGGATGGCGGCCAGCGGGTTGGCGATGTTCTTCCCGGCGGCTTGCGGGTAGGAACCGTGGATGGGCTCGAACAGCGAGGTATGCTCGCCGACGGAGGCCGATGCCAGCAGGCCCATCGAACCGGAAATGACGCTCGCCTCGTCGGTGAGGATGTCGCCGAAGGTGTTCTCCGTTACCAGCACGTCAAAGAATTTCGGGTTGCGGATGAGCTGCATGGCGGCGTTGTCCACAAACATGTAATCAACGGTCACGTCCGGGAACTGCGGTTCCATTTCACGGGCGATCTGCCGCCACAAACGGCTGGATTCCAGCACGTTGGCCTTATCCACCACGGTCAGGTGTTTCCGGCGGTTGCGGGCGTATCCGAAGGCCAGGCGCAGGATGCGTTCCACCTCGAAACGGGAATAGATGCAGGTATCGTAGGCAGTGTCGCCATTGTCCTTGCGGCCTTTCTCGCCAAAATACATGCCACCCGTGAGCTCGCGAACGCACAGGAAATCGGCGCCGTCCACCAGCTCGGCTTTCAGGGGCGATTTGCCGATGAGCGTCTTGAAGGTCTCTACAGGACGCAGGTTGGCAAACAGGCCCAGCTGTTTGCGCATGGCCAGCAGGCCCTGTTCGGGCCGGACCGGTGCCGTGGGGTTGTTGTCGTATTTGGGGTCGCCTACCGCGCCGAAAAGGACGGCGTCGGCGGCCAGGCAAATCTTGTGGGTAGCGGCAGGGTAGGCGTCGCCGCATTGGTCGATGGCGCAGGCTCCTACCAGCCCGGCCTGCCAGGATACTTCATGTCCGAACCGTTTGCAAACGGCTTCTACAACTTTCACGGCCTGGGCCACCACTTCGGGGCCGATTCCGTCGCCAGGCAGTTTAGCGATGTTGAATTTCATAAGCTTCAATCTCTTTTTTATGGGCCAGCAGATAGTCGATATCGTCCAGTCCGTTCATCAGGCAATATTTCTTATAAGCGTCCAGGGGGAAGGTGGCCGTCCGTCCCGTCGCCAGGTTGGTTACGGTCTGATTCCCCACATCCACCCGCACACGGGTTCCCGGGTCGGCGGTGATGCTGTCCAGCAGTTCCTGCAGGAAGGCCGGGTCCACCGTAACGGGAAGGACGAAATTGTTCAGTTCATTCTGCCGATGGATATCGGCGAAGAAACTGGAAATCACCACTTTGAATCCGTATCCGGCCAAGGCCCAGGCGGCATGTTCGCGGCTGGAGCCATTGCCGAAATTGCGGCCGGCCACCAGGATGCAACCGCTGTAGCGCGGGTCATTCAGGACAAAGGCGGGATTCGGCTGGCCGTCCGCCTTGAAGCGCCAGTCCTGGAACAGGTGGGCGCCGAAGAATTTCTCCTCGCGGGTGGTTTCTTTCAGGTAGCGCGCCGGAATAATCTGGTCGGTATCTACGTTCTCCAGCGGCAGGGGCACACAGGTGCTCTCGATGATATTGAATTTCTGTTTCATAGCAGGGTACGCGGATCGGTTACGACGCCCGTGACAGCCGCGGCGGCCGCGGTAAGCGGGCTGGCCAGCAGGGTGCGGGAACCGGGGCCCTGGCGGCCCTCGAAGTTACGGTTGCTGGTGGATACACTATATTTTCCGGCGGGAATCTTGTCGTCATTCATGGCCAGGCAGGCCGAGCAGCCAGGCTGCCGGAGTTCGAATCCGGCGTCGGCGAGCACCCGGTCCAGCCCCTCGGCCTGGATCTGGCGGTAGACCGTCCAGGAACCGGGAACCAGCCAGGCGGTGATGTTGGCGGCCTTCTTGCGGCCTTTCACCACCGAAGCAAAGGCCCGGAAATCTTCCACGCGCCCATTGGTGCAGGCGCCCAGGAAGACATAATCCACGGGTTTCCCCAGCAGGCTTTCGCCGGCGCGGAAATCCATATAAGCAAGGGCTTTGGCCGGAGCGTCGGCGGGGATGGTCCCGTCAATGGCCATGCCCAGGCCAGGATTGGTGCCGTAGGTAATCATAGGCGGAATGGCGGCCGCATCGTACACCTCTTCGCGGTCAAAGACAGCATCTTCATCGCTGCAGAGCGTTTTCCACTGGGCAACGGCCTGGTCCCATGCCTCTCCCTTGGGGGCATAGGGCTTGCCTTTCAGGTAAGCGAAGGTCACCTCGTCCGGGGCGATAAAACCGCCGCGGGCGCCCATCTCGATAGACAGGTTGCACAGGGTAAGCCGTCCTTCCATAGACAAAGCGCGCACGGTGGAACCGGCATACTCCACGAAATACCCCGTTGCACCGGAGGTGGTAAGCTGCTGCATCAGGTACAGGGCGATATCTTTTGCGGTAACCCCTTTCCCCAGCTTGCCCTCGATGCGGATGCGCATCGATTTGGGTTTCTGCTGCAGGATGCACTGCGAGGCCAGCACCATTTCCACTTCGGAGGTGCCGATGCCGAACGAGACGGCACCCACGGCCCCGTGGGTGGAGGTGTGCGAATCGCCGCAGACGATGGTCATTCCCGGCAGCGACAGTCCCTGTTCCGGTCCCACTACGTGGATGACGCCGTTGCGCGGATCCATCATCCCGAAGTGTTCCAGGCCGAACTGGCGGGCGTTGGCGGCCAGGGTCTCCACCTGTTTGCGCGAGACCGGGTCCTCGATGGGCTTGTCCTGGTCGTGCGTAGGCGTATTATGGTCCGGCATGCAGAAAATCTTGTCCGGACGCAGGCAGCCGATGCCGCGGAGACGCAAACCCTCGAAAGCCTGCGGGCTGGTAACTTCGTGGCAATACAGCCGGTCTATATAAAGCTGGACGGGCCCGGCTCCGGTGTCGTGCACCACGTGGGCGTCCCAGATTTTATCGAAGAGCGTGTTCATTTGATGGTACATTTATTCAAGCAGTCCACATAGGCCTCGATGGCGGCGGCCACGATATCGGTGCTGGCGCCGAAGCCGTAATAGATCCGGCCCTCGCATTCAACCTGGATGTGAACCTTGCAATTGTCGTCAGAGCCTTGCGAGATGCCCTGGATGGTGAATTCCTTGATGGTTACGTGACGGCGCACAATCTGCCGGAGAGCGTTGATGGCCGCATCCACCGGACCGTTGCCGGTTGCCGCCGATTCGAATTTCTCGCCCGCGATATCCAGGCCCACCGAGGCCACCGGTTTCATGCCGATGCCGCTGGTGGCCTGCAGCCAGTCCACGCGGATGTGGTGGTCCTGCGTCCGCTCGGCACCTGCCAGCAGGAGGATATCGTCGTCATGGATTTCTTTTTTCTTGTCGGCCAGGTCCAGGAAGTCCTTGTATACCTTGTCCAGGCGCTCATCGCTCAGGTGCACACCCAGCACCTCCAGGCGATATTTCAGGGCCGCGTGGCCGCTGCGGGCGGTCAGGACGATGGCATTGTTGTCGATGCCCACGTCGCGCGGGTCGATAATCTCGTAGGTCTGGACATTCTTCAGGACACCGTCCTGGTGGATGCCGGACGAGTGGGCGAAGGCGTTCCGTCCCACGATGGCCTTGTTGGGCTGCACCGGCATGTTCATCAGGCTGGAAACCATACGGCTCAGCGGATAAATCTTCTGGGTGTTGATGCCGGACTGCAGGCCCAGTTCCTTGTGCGAGCGCAGGATCATGGCCACTTCTTCCAGCGAAGTGTTTCCGGCCCGTTCGCCGATGCCGTTGATGGTGACCTCGCACTGGCGGGCGCCGTTCAGGATACCGGAAACGGTGTTGGCGGTGGCCATGCCCAGGTCATTGTGGCAGTGGGTAGAGATGATGGCGTTTTCGATGCCGTCCACGTGGTCGCACAGGTATTTGATCTTGGCACCGTATTCTTGCGGCAGGCAGTAGCCCGTGGTGTCGGGGATGTTCACCACCGTGGCGCCGGCTTTGATGACGGCTTCCACCACCCGGGCCAGGAACTCGTTTTCGGTCCGGCCGGCATCTTCGGCATAGAATTCAATGTCTTCCACGTATTTCTTGGCATACTTGACGGCCCGGACGGCCCGCTCCAGGATCTCTTCCCGGGTGGCATTGAATTTATATTTGATGTGGGAATCGGAGGTGCCGATTCCGGTGTGGATGCGTTTGTGTTTGGCATACTTCAGGGCCTCGGCGGCTACGTCGATGTCCTTTTCCACCGCACGCGAAAGAGCGCAGATGGTGGGCCAGGTAACGGCCTTGGAAATCTCGACGACCGAATTGAAATCGCCGGGGCTGGAGATGGGGAAACCTGCTTCGATGACATCCACGCCCAGGCCTTCCAGCGCCTTGGCTACCTGGATCTTCTCCACGGTATTCAGCTGGCATCCGGGAACCTGCTCGCCGTCACGCAGCGTGGTATCGAAAAAATAAACCCTGTTCTTGTCCATATTTCTACCTATTAAAATAGTTTATGCAACAAAAATAAACATTTTGGAAGAAAATTCCTATCTTTGCGTTCTGTATAGATGCTGCCACATGCAACTATATCGATTTAGAATGTACAATTTAAATAATAATTTATGAACAGTTTATTCTATCTGGTGCCTGCGGCATCGTTAGTCGCCCTGTTCTTTGCATGGTTCTTCTTCCATCAGATGATGAAGGAAAGCGAGGGAACGGTGACGATGAAAGAAATTGCCCAGTACGTGCGGGAAGGCGCCATGGCGTATCTGCGTCAGCAGTACAAAGTGGTGATCATCGTTTTCATCGTACTGGCCGTCATCTTTTCCATCCTGGCCTATGTTTTCCACGTACAGAATGCGTGGGTTCCGTTTGCCTTCCTGACCGGCGGTTTCTTCTCCGGTCTGGCCGGTTTTATCGGCATGAAGACAGCTACCTATGCCTCTGCCCGTACGGCCAACGCCACGATGCGGTCCTTGAATTCCGGTCTTAAGATCGCTTTCCGAAGCGGCGCCGTGATGGGTCGCATCGTGGTGGGACTCGGCCTTCTGGACATCTCCCTTTGGTGGATCGTCCTGAATGCCTTTGTGGAGGAAGCTTCTGAAGCACAGACCCTCGTGGTCATCACCACCACCATGCTGACCTTCGGTATGGGTGCCTCTACGCAGGCTTTGTTTGCCCGTGTGGGTGGCGGTATCTATACCAAAGCGGCCGATGTAGGTGCCGATATCGTGGGTAAGGTGGAGCAGGATATCCCGGAGGACGATCCGCGCAATCCCGCCACCATCGCCGACAACGTGGGCGATAACGTGGGTGATGTGGCCGGTATGGGTGCCGACCTGTACGAGTCCTACTGCGGTTCCATCCTCGCTACCATGGCCCTGGGCGCCTCCGCGTTCTTTTCGGAGGGTACGGATGTGCAGACGCGCGCCATCATGGCCCCGATGCTGATTGCCGCCGTGGGCGTGATCCTGTCCATCCTGGGTATCTATGCCGTCCGTACCAAGGAAGGTGCATCGCTGAAAGACCTGCTGGGCTCCCTGAGCGTGGGTACCAACCTGAGCGCGGTCCTGATCGCCGTTGTGACTTTCGGCATTTTCCGCCTGCTGGAATTCCCCAACTGGTGGCAGATGTCCCTGTCGGTCCTTTCCGGACTGCTGGCCGGCGTCATCATCGGCAAGGCGACGGAATACTTTACCTCCCATTCTTATAAGCCTACGCAGAAACTGGCCGAAAGTTCCCAGACGGGCCCCGCTACCGTGATCATCAACGGTGTGGGCCTGGGTATGATTTCCACGGCCATCCCGGTGGTTACCATCGCGATTGCCATTATCCTGGCCTACGGCTTTGCGACGGGCTTCACCTTCTCGACCGACACGCTGAGTATGGGCCTGTACGGGATCTCCATCGCCGCCGTCGGTATGCTTTCCACGCTGGGCATCACCCTGGCAACGGATGCATACGGCCCCATCGCCGACAATGCCGGCGGTAACGCCCAGATGTCCGAGCTGGATCCTTCGGTACGTGAGAAAACCGATATCCTCGACTCCCTCGGCAATACGACGGCTGCCACCGGAAAGGGCTTCGCCATCGGTTCCGCCGCCCTCACCGCCCTCGCCTTGCTGGCCGCGTATATCGAGGAAATCAAGATTGGTTTCTCCCACGTGGGCAAGACGGTGCTCCAGGTGGGTGACAGAGCGGTGGAAACGGTTTCCGCAACCATCACCGATATCGTTGAATATTATGATATTACGCTGATGAACCCGATGGTTCTCGTGGGTATTTTCCTGGGTGCCATGATGGCCTTCCTGTTCTGTGGCCTTACCATGAATGCCGTGGGCCGCGCCGCAGAGAAGATGGTGATCGAGGTCCGTCGTCAGTTCCGCGAGATTGCGGGTATCCTGGAAGGCAAGCAGCGTCCGGATTATACTTCCTGCGTCCGCATTTCCACCAAGGCCGCCCAGCACGAGATGATTTTCCCGTCCCTGCTGGCCATCATCGTCCCGATGCTCGTGGGCGTTTTCTTCGGCCCTGCCGGCGTGATTGGCCTGCTGGCCGGCGGTCTGGGTGCCGGATTCGTCCTGGCCATCTTCCTGGCCAACTCCGGCGGTGCCTGGGACAATGCCAAGAAGTATGTGGAGGAAGGCCACTTCGGCGGCAAGAACTCCTCCTCCCACCATGCAACGGTTGTCGGTGACACCGTGGGCGATCCGTTCAAGGATACCTCGGGCCCTTCGCTGAATATCCTGATCAAGCTGATGTCCATGGTCTCCGTGGTCATGGCCGGCCTGGCCGTCATGCTGCACGGTTAAGAGATTCGCTAAGACTAACCTGGGCCGACCCTTTGCGGGCCGGCCCATTTTTTTTATGCAATAAAAATTGTAAATTTGTTGTCAGGCGTTTTTTTGCAAGGAGAAAATAGTCTATGGCAAATTTTAAGGCGTTGGCAAAGGATACGGCCATCTACGGGGTGAGCAGTATCGTCGGAAGGTTCCTCAACTACCTTCTGGTCCCTTTGTATACCTATAAGATTACGGCGGCCAGCGGTGGATACGGGGTGGTGACCGAGCTATACGCCTATACGGCCCTGCTGCTGGTTATCCTGACCTACGGGATGGAAACCACCTTCTTCCGTTTTGCGAACAAGGAAGGGGAGGACCCCAAAATGGTGTTC
>CADCCI010000050.1:0-11621 GCA_902799895.1 uncultured Bacteroidia bacterium
CGCACCCAGTCCTCCGTCATTCGGGATTATCCTTCCTCTATTGTTGCCTGGGATAACGAGGAGGGGTGGAGTGGCTGGGAAAGCAAATCGACTGTGCGATCCGATACCCGTAGCGTGGCCATGATCAACAACATCAACTACGGGACAGCCTTGCTGGCCTCCACTGTCAAGTTTGGCTCCAATACCCTCAAGGATAACAACAGCGCTCTGCACCCGGGAGAGTCCGACCAGAAGTGGACTGTTACCAATAATGGTCTTGCCGTGACCGGTATCCTGGTCGGTGGTCAGGCAGAGCAGATGGGTTGGAATTTTGTCCGTTATCCGTCCACTGACAACGATTTCGACAAGACGATCTACGACAAACTGACCTCTGCCTACTGGGTGGGGAACACTACAGAGCCCATCTATACCTTGGTGTGGGATAATTACGATGCCACCAAGGCCGCCGATCACCAGTCTGACGTGTATGTGGGCGTGGAACTGGTGAACAAAACCGGGAAGGATTTCTGGGGGAGAGATCACCTTATCCGCAACGGTAGCACTTTTTACCTGCTGGGCAAACTGGACTTGTCCTCTGCACGGGCAACTGCCGAGGCCGAGGGATTCGTCAGCCTTGATCGTAGTTATTATTGTTATCCGCCGTTTGATCCTGCTAACGGGAACACCATCAACGCCTGGCGTGTGTTCATGCAGGATTACATGACCATGGTTAATCTAATCATTACAGAGAACTCCCTCAAGAACGCCTATGTGACGGTGCCTGACCTGCGTTCCAGCCAGATTTCCCTGGGTGTTTCCATCGACATCAAATGGAAGCCCTGCCCTGCCATCGAGATAAACCTCGAGGGTACTAAATAACAGTAACGAAAAGAACAATTCTCTGTGTCCGGCGAATCTACTTGCCGCGTCGCGACATAAACCGCAATTCCGCTTCGAGCATGGCGAGTTTGGGCATGTCGAAGCCGGCTTTCCGGGCTTCGGCGATGGGCCGGGTGTACAGGTATTCGATTTCCATCGGCCGGCCGTTGTCGAGGTCATGGCCATCATCTTGTCGGCAAACTCACTTGTCAGGGCCTCTACACCCAGGGCCCGGGCCGCACCAATGACCTCCATCATCTGGTCGTAGATGAGCTTGCGCGTGGCGGGCATTTGCAGCAGCTCGGCGGTAGAGGTATTCAGCGCTACCGTCATGCCATTGAAGGGCATGTTCCAGACCGCCTTCCTCCAGCGGGCTTCCAGATAAGGAACCTGCGCTGCGGTCAGGCCGGCATCCTGCAAATCGGCCAGGAGTGCCTGAAACCGCTCATCGGGGCAGGAGAAGTTGCCCAGGTTGAGGGCGCCGAAATCCTGGTGGCAGATATGTCCGGGCCCCACTTTCGCGCTGCAGATAAAGGCCAGACCCGCCACAATGTGCAGCTGCGGGAAGATGCGCTGCAGGTCCTCTTCCAAGCCGATTCCGTTCTGGATGAGGACAACGGTGGTCTGTTCGTGAACGAGGGGACGCAGCAGCCGGGGCAGCAAATCGTGGTTATTCACCGATTTCAGGCCGACCAGGATGACATCCGACTCCGGCATATCCTCTACTCGTCCGTAGGCCTCTACTTTCGGCAGGACAAAGTTGCCGTCGCAGCTATCGACCCGCAGCCCGTGCTGCAGGACGTGTTCATAATCGCTGTGCAGCAGAAAACGCACCGTCCTACCGGCGCGCGCCAGCCGTCCGCCGAAGAATCCTCCGATGGCACCCGTTCCTATAATTGAATATCGAAGCATGGTGTTTTATTCCTCCGCGGTTTTGCGGATGGTGCCGAAGATGGCGAACATGTAGAGCCACAGGGCGGCAATGGCGATGATGGCGGCGGTCTGTGTGCCGGCCGCATCGGTCACAATACCCAGGAGCGGGGTGACGAGCGCACCGCCCGCGATACCGGTCACCAGCAGCGAGGATACCTCGTTGGCGCGATCGGGCGCGTGCTTCAGTCCCAGCGAGAAAACAATGCTGAAGAGGTTGGCATAGCCCAGGCCGAAGACAACCACACTGGCCACGGCCAGCCACGGGGTATGGGCCGCCAGCATGCCGGCAAAGCCCAGCAGGGCAACGACGATGCTCACCAGGTAGAAATGTTTCTCGTTCAGTTTCATCAGGATGATGCCGCCGCAGAAAGCACTCACGGTACGGGCCAGGAAATAGGCGCTATTGCCCAGGCCGGCATCGGCCACATCAAAGCCGCAGCGTTCCATGAGCAGTTTCGGGAAGGTCACGCCGATGCCCACATCCACGCCCACCAGCACCAGGATGGCGATAAAGAACAGCAGGATGGTCTTATCTTTCAGCAGGGCGAACGTGCGGGCGAAGGAGACGCTTCCGGCATCCTTCACGGGCTCGCTCTTTACGGGCGATAACCACAGCCAGAGGGTGGCGAGCAGGGTAATGCCGGCATAGATGGGGAAGAGCAGCTTCCAGCCGAAAGCCGTACCGGCGCAGGCTGCCGCAATAATCGGGGCCAGGAAAGAACAAATAGCCTTGACAAACTGGCCCAGGGTGATGGTCCCCGTCAGTTTGTCGGCGTTCACCACCTCCGTCACCAGCGGGTTCATGCCTACCTGCAGCAGGGTGTTGCCGATGCCCAGGAAGGCGAAGGCAATCAGGTATCCGGTGAAACTGTCGCCCGTCAGGACGGGAATCAACATGGCCACCATACTCAGGATGAAGCTGGCCAGCACCACGTTCTTGCGGCCGAAGCGGTTCATCAGGAAGCCGGTGGGAATGCTCAACAGGAAAAACCAGATGAAGCAGGATACCGAAATGAGGCTCACCATGGAGTCACTCATGCCCAGGTCGTCCTTGACATAATTGGTAGAAATACCCACGAGGTCCACGAAGCCCATGATGAAAAAGCCGAACATCACAGGCAGGATGGCGGAGAACAATTGATTATTCTTTTCCATATAGATTAAAGCAATTTCTTGCGGAGGTTGAGGATCATGTCGTCCACCATCTCATCAAGGCCGAAGGTGGGCTTCCAGCCCCACTCGGCGCGAGCGCAGGAATCGTCCATCTTGTCCGGCCAGCTGTCGGCGATGGCCTGCCGCACCGGATCCACTTCGTACCGCATCCGGAAGGAAGGAATCCGCTTCGCGATGGCGGCGCGCAGGGTTTCCGGCTCGAAACTCATCGCCGCAATGTTGAAGGAGTTGCGGTGGACGAGACGGGTGGGATCGGCCTGCATGATATCCACGGCCGCCTGGAGGGCGTCCGGCATATACATCATGTCCATGTAGGTTCCGGCGGCAATCGGGCAGACGAATTCCTCGCCCTTGACGGCCGCGTAGAAGATTTCCACGGCGTAGTCCGTGGTGCCGCCGCCGGGCAGGGTGATGTGCGAAATCAGGCCCGGGAAGCGCACGGAACGCGTATCCACCCCGTATTTGTTGTGGTAGTAGTCGCTGAGCAACTCGGTAGCCACCTTGGTGACGCCATACATGGAGCGGGGCCGCTGGATGGTATCCTGGGGCGTGTTCTGGTGGGGCGTTTCGGGACCGAAGGAGCCGATGGAACTGGGGGTGAAGACGGCACAGCCCTTTTCGCGGGCAATCTCCAGGATGTTGATGAGACCGTTCATCTGGATATTCCAGGCCATCAACGGTTTGCGTTCGGCTACCGCTGAAAGCAGGGCCGCCAGGTTGTAGATGGTATCGATCTTGTATTTTTCGACCGTTTCGGCGATTTGTGCCCCGTTGGTAACATCTACCACGGCACTGGGACCGCTCTCAAGCAATTCTCCCTTCGGTTCAGCACCCGGGATATAGCCGGCGACAATCGTTCCCTCCGGCAGCATGCGGCGGAGTTTCATCGTGAGTTCGGAGCCGATCTGACCGGTCGAGCCGATAATCAGGACATTTTTCATTTTTACAAATTTTGCGGTACAAAGTTACATTATTTTAACGGAAAGATAATATTTTCTTGTAAATTTGTGAGATTTAAGAAAGTTTTGTATTTTGAAGAGATTATTTGTTTGCGTCCTCCAACGCGCTTTGGATCATCAGTAGCCGATGCGTTCAATCGTTCCTCTTTTGCTGCTGGTTTTGCTGGCATCCTGCTCCTCGGCCCGGTATGCCACGGGGCCGGATTCGGAGCGTATCCGGGCGATGGAGGGTTTCCGCGGCCGGATCGAGGCAGTGGAGTATCCCACGGCGGAAAAGAATCTCTCCCGGCGCCGGATGGTGGTGTATCTGCCGGCATCTTACGCGACGGACAGCCTGCGCCGCTATCCTGTCCTGTATCTGCTGCACGGGGCGCGCGGGAACGAACTTACCTGGCAGGAGCGAGGCCAGGTCTTTTCCTGCCTGGATTCGCTGGTAGCGGTGGGTAAAGCCGCGGAGTTTATCCTGGTCCTGCCCAATCTGAATAATTATTTTGGCGACAAGGATTACAAGAATGGCCGTGCCGTCAATGCCACGCGGGCGTTCTGGACGGTGGACGGCGAGGCGGAAAGCCATTTTGTGGACGAGGTGGTGGCCTTGACGGACAGCTTGTTCCGGACCCTTCCCGATAAAGCGGGTCGCGCCCTTGCGGGCATGTCCAGCGGAGGGCTCCAGAGTGTTTACATATCGGCCAATCATCCGGAAAAGTTCGGGTCGGTGGCCTTGTTTTCCCCTTATTTTTACCCCACGGTCGCGGCCTTGGGGCATCGGGATTTCTACGGGGGCCTGTGGAAGAAACTGGCGGTCCAGTTTGCGGACCTGCCTGCGGTGGATTATGCGATCTTTATCGGCCGGCATGACATCTTTTATCCCCATGTGCGGAACATTGACCGCAAAATGACGAAAAAAGGATATCCTCACCGCCTTGTCGTAACGGGGGGCGGACACAAATGGACTTCCTGGCAGTTGTTTTTTCGGGACTATGCCGCATCCGTTTTCCAGTGATTTTTGTTAATTTTGTAGCATAAAATATATAACCATGTACGGAAAATTCCAACAGCATCTTCAGGCCGAACTGGCTTCCATCGAGGAAGCGGGCCTGTACAAGCGTGAACGCAACATCGCATCGGCCCAAAGTGCCGAGATTACCCTTGAAGACGGCTCCAAGGCCCTGAATTTCTGCGCCAACAACTACCTGGGCCTGGCCGACAGCCCCCGCCTGATAGAGGCGGCGAAGAAGGCCATGGATGAGCGTGGCTTCGGGATGTCCTCCGTCCGTTTTATCTGTGGTACCCAGGACCTGCACAAACAGTTGGAAGCCGCTGTTTCCAAATTCTTCAAGACCGAGGATACGATCCTGTACGCGTCTTGCTTCGATGCCAACGGTGGCGTGTTCGAGCCCCTGCTCACGGCCGATGATGCCATTATCTCGGATTCCCTGAACCACGCCTCCATCATTGACGGCGTGCGTCTGTGCAAGGCGGTCCGCTATCGGTATGCCAATGCCGATATGGCCGACCTGGAGCGTCAGCTGCAGTTGGCCCAGGCCCAGCGTTTCCGCATCATCTGCACGGACGGCGTGTTCTCCATGGACGGCAACGTGGCCCCGATGGACCAGATCTGCGACCTGGCCGAGAAGTATGACGCCTTGGTGATGGTGGATGAGAGCCATTCCGCCGGCGTGGTAGGCCCCCGCGGCCGCGGCGTGGCGGAGCAGTTCAACTGCTATGGCCGGATCGATATTTTCACGGGCACGCTCGGAAAGGCTTTCGGCGGCACCGTGGGCGGTTTCACCACCGGCCGGAAGGAAATTATCGACATGCTGCGCCAGCGTTCCCGTCCGTACTTGTTCTCCAATTCGCTGCCGCCGATGATCGTGGCCGCGGGTATCGAGATGTTCAAGATGCTCGAGGAGAGCGATGCCCTGCATGACCGTCAGCAGGAGAATGTGGCCTATTTCCGCGAGAAGATGATCGCCGCGGGTTTTGATATCAAACCGACCCAGAGCGCCATTTGCGCGGTGATGCTGTACGATGCGCCGCTGAGCCAGAAGTTTGCTGCCGCCATGGCCAAGGAGAATATCTTCGTGACCGGATTCTATTATCCGGTGGTCCCGAAGGGCCAGGCCCGCATCCGCGTCCAGCTGAGCGCCGCCCACACAAAAGAGCACCTCGACAAAGCCATCGCTGCCTTCATCAAGGTGGGTAAAGAATTGGGCGTAATCAAGTAAGGGGCATCCCCTGACGGTTAGCTTTCCGCTTACTCCGCATAAAGGCCGACCAGGTTGAGGATGACCTGGGCGGCTTTTTCCATGCTTTCTACGGGCACGAATTCCATCTTGCCGTGGAAATTCAGTCCGCCGGCGAAGAGGTTGGGGCAGGGAAGGCCTTTGAAAGAGAGGTTGGCGCCGTCGGTGCCGCCGCGGATGGGTTGGATCTTGGGCTTTACCCCCGCCATCTCCATCGCCTTCACCGCCTTGTCAATGATGTGGTAATGCGGCTCCACCTGCTCGCGCATATTATAATATTGGTCTTTCACCACCAGATTCACCGTCCCCTTTCCGTACTTTTCGTTCATGAAACCGGCCACCTTGGCCATCATCTCCTTGCGGGCCTCGAACCGGGCGCGGTCATGGTCACGGATGATATAGGCAAAATCGGCCTCCTCCACGCTGCCCTTGAAAGAAATGAGGTGGAAGAACCCTTCGTAGCCCTCCGTGTGTTCCGGCCGGGCCAGGGCCGGGAGCATGGATTGGAACTCCTGGCCAATCAGGATGGCGTTCTTCATCTTTCCCTTGGCGTAGCCCGGGTGCACATTGCAGCCCTGGACGTGAATCTTGGCGCTGGCGGCATTGAAGTTCTCAAACTCCAGTTCGCCCACTTCGCCGCCGTCCATGGTATAGGCATAATCGGCCCCGAAGCGTTGCACATCGAACTTGATTACGCCGCGGCCGATTTCCTCATCGGGCGTAAACCCGATCATGACGGGACCATGCTTGCATTCGGGATGCGCCATGATGTACTGCACCGCGTCCATGATTTCGGCCACGCCGGCCTTGTCGTCGGCCCCCAGCAGGGTGGTGCCGTCGGTGGTAACGAGGGTCTGGCCCTTATAATGCAGCAGTTCCGGAAATTCTTCCGGTTTCAGCTGCAGGCCCGGAACGCCTTTCAAGTCGATGGCGCCGCCGTCGTAATTCGGGATGATCTGAGGCTTCACATCTTTCCCGCTGGCGTCGGGCGCCGTATCCACGTGGGCGATGAAACCCACGGCCGGCACCGCTTTATCGATATTGGAGGGAATCTTTGCCATCACATAGCCAAACTCGTCCAGCGAGGCATCCACACCCATCTGTTTCAGCTCCTCGCAGAGCATTTTCAGCAGGTTCAGCTGCTTGGCGGTCGAAGGCTGGCTTTCGGAATTCTCGTCCGACTGCGTGTCCACCGCCACATAGCGGAGGAATCTGTCCAGTAACTTTTCCATATCTTATTTCTTTTCCAGTTTCATCGAAGCATACAGGGTATAGGCGATGAGCGCTAGGTAGGGGACGATGGCTACGGCCTCGCCGTAGCGGGTGCTCCAGTCGGTGAGGAAGAGGTCCACGTTGGCAAAGCGCAGCACGGCGCTCACCACACCCATCAGGGCACCGCCGGCAATGAAACCGGATGCGATAAGGGTGCCTTTCTCGCTGCGTGCGGCGTTCACTTTCGCATCCTTGGAGCGGCTGCCCACGTACCAGGCGATGGCGCCGCCCACCACCAGCGGCAGGTTCAGGTCGATGGGGATGAACATACCCAGGGCGAACGGCAGGGCGGGAATCTTGCACAGGGTGAGCACGATGGCCAGGACCGCACCGATGCCGTACAGGAGCCAGGGAGCCCCGCCGCCGCTGAACATCGGCTGGATGACGGCCGCCATGGCGTTGGCCTGGGGCGCCACGAGGGCACCGTCGCCCGTGAAGCCGTAAGTCTTGTTCAGCACCAGCATCACGCCGCACACGGTGACCGCCGAAACGGCCACGCCCAGGAATTTCCAACCTTCCTGCTTCTGCGGGGTGGAACCGATCCAGTAGCCGATTTTCAGGTCGGTGATGAACGAACCGGCCACCGAAAGGGCCGTGCACACCACGCCGCCAATCACCAGGGCGGCTGCCATGCCGGCATTCCCCTTCAGGCCCACGGCCACGAGGATGAGCGAAGCAATGATGAGGGTCATCAGCGTCATGCCGCTCACGGGGTTCGAGCCCACTATGGCGATGGCGTTCGCCGCCACGGTGGTGAAAAGGAAGGAGATGATGCCCACGATAACGAGTCCCACGAGGGCCTGCCACACATTGTTCACCACACCGCCCAAGGCGAAGAAAGCGAAAATGGCCAGCAGGGCAATCACGATGCCGAACACAACCGTCTTCATGGGCAGGTCGCGCTGCGTGCGCGCCGACTCGCCGGAAGCGGAATCGCCTTTGCGCGAAAACTCATTCACGGCCAGTCCCACGGCGCCCTTGATGACGCCGAACGACTTGATGATGCCGATGATGCCGGCCGTGGCGATGCCGCCGATACCGATATGGCGGGCATAGTCCTTGAAAATCTGCTCGGGCGACATCTGCGCAATGGTCTGCACCACGCCGGTGTTCATCAGATCGATCACCTGTCCGCCCCAGAAGAGGTTCATAAGCGGGATGATGACCAGCCACACCAGCAGGCTGCCGCAGCAAATGATGAAGCAATATTTCAGGCCGATGATGTAGCCCAGGCCTAGCACGGCGGCGCCGGTGTTGAGCTTCAGCACCACCTTGGCTTTATCGGCCAGGGTCTGGCCCAGGCCGACCACCGTGGTGGTGAGCGTCTCGCCCCAGGCGCCGAAGGTGGCAATGATAAAGTCGTACAAACCGCCCACCAGACCGGCTGTGAGCAGGGTCTTGGCACCGGCTCCGCCGCCCTCGCCGCTTACGAGCACCTGCGTGGTGGCCGTGGCTTCCGGGAAGGGGTACTTGCCGTGCATCTCGCTCACGAAATATTTCCGGAACGGAATGAGGAACAGGATGCCCAGCACGCCGCCCAGCAGCGACGACAGGAACATCTGCCAGAAATTTACCTCTACACCTAATATATAGATAGCGGGCAGGGTGAAGATGGCGCCAGCGACCACCGCGCCGGAGCAGCCGCCGATGGACTGGATAATGACGTTCTGTCCCAGGCCGTCCTTCTTTCCCAGGGCCGTGGTAAGGCCCACCGCGATGATGGCAATGGGGATGGCCGCTTCGAACACCTGGCCCACCTTCAGCCCCAGATAGGCCGCGGCGGCCGAAAAGAGCACCACCATCAGGATGCCCACCGCCACCGAATAGAGGGTTACTTCCTTAAATGACTTTTCCGCACCCAGGATGGGACGGTATTCTTCGCCGGGTGCCAGCTCTCGCTGTGCATTCTCCGGCAGGGAAATCTTTTGTTTCTCCATACGGATTCTTGTCTTTCTATACAAATATAGGTATAATCTGCGGCAAAGCGGCGAAGTGGGCAAAAAAAGTGATTTTTTTCAAAAAAAAGTTTGGCAGAATAAAAAAAGTGCGTATCTTTGCAGCCCGTTTCGAAAGAAGCAGGGTGTTCATTGAAAATACTGGAAAAGACAACGAGGCGATACGCTGCGTGAGCAGTAGTATCGAAAGACAAAAACGAAGCGAATTGCAACAGAATTAGTCTGAGAGTATAATGAAAGTTTTTTCGTTATGCGGAAGACTGCAATTTCATAGGCAACGAGTTCGAAACACGCAAGTGATTCAAAAACAAGTTGCATCAGATTTTTTTCGAGTCCGAGGAGCGCGAGTAAGGAGGATGTGAGCAACCTGGTGGTTGTGACCGTCCGACGAGCGAACAGCGACGACGGAATCGGGAAAAAGATGACGCAAATATAGAGAAAGGAGAGAAGGGCGAACGGAGGATGCCTAGGCTTCCGGAGGCGAAGAAGGACGTGGTAAGCTGCGAAAAGGTGCGGGGATCTGCAAACAGGAATTGATCCGCACATATCCGAATGGGGCAACCCGTCAGGCTGAAGGCCTGTCACCATCAATAGATGGGGCGAACGGAGGGAACTGAAACATCTCAGTACCTCCAGGAAAAGAAAGAAAGTCGATTCCCTGAGTAGTGGCGATCGAAAGGGGAAGAGCCCAAACCGGTGGCGTTACGGCGTCGCCGGGGTTGTAGGGCCGTGCACAAAGTATCACACAGGAACTGGAACCGTCTGGAAAGTCGGGGCGCAGAGGGTGATACTCCCGTACAGGCAACGGGTGTGATGCGAGCGCGGTACCTGAGTAGGGCGGGACACGTGGAATCCTGTCTGAATCTGCGGGGACCATCCCGCAAGGCTAAATACTTCCGGAAGACCGATAGTGAACCAGTACCGTGAGGGAAAGGTGGGAAGCACCCCGAACAGGGGAGTGAAAGAGAACCTGAAACCGTTCGTCTACAAGCGGTCGGAGCCCTACGGGGCGACGGCGTGCCTTTTGCATAATGAGCCTACGAGTTGCTTCACGTCGGCGAGGCTAAGTCCTTGAGGGACGGAGCCGCAGCGAGAGCGAGTCTGAACAGGGCGTTCAGTCGGCGTGAGCAGACGCGAAACCTAGTGATCTACCCATGGCCAGGGTGAAGGCGCCGTAACAGGCGCTGGAGGCCCGAACCGGTTTACGTTGAAAAGTGCTCGGATGAGCTGTGGGTAGGAGTGAAAGGCCAATCAAACTGGGAGATAGCTCGTACTCCCCGAAATGTCTTTAGGGACAGCCTCGTCCGTGGCTTCATGAGGTAGAGCTACTGATAGGGAGAGAGGGCTTCGCCGCCTATCAATCCCTGCCAAACTCCGAATGCGTGAAGTCTGAGGGCGGGAGTGAGTCTGCGGGTGCTAATATCCGTGGGCGAAAGGGTAAGAGCCCAGACCTTCGGCCAAGGTCCCCAAGACCGGTTTAAGTTGAGACAGAACGAGGTGACATCGCATGGACAGCTAGGATGTTAGCTTGGAAGCAGCTATTCATTCAAAGAGTGCGTAACAGCTCACTAGTCAAGACCGGCACCGAAGCCAAGGACTGCAAGTAATTGTAGTGGTAGGGGAGCATTGACACCGGCGTAGAAGGTGAACCGTGAGGTTTGCTGGAGCGGTGTGAAAAGAAAATGTAGGCATAAGTAACGACAATCGATATAGAAATATCGACACCGAAAACCCAAGGTTTCCTGAACAACGTTAAACGGATCAGGGTGAGCCGGGGCCTAAGCGTAACCCGAGAGGGGAGCGTAATGGGGAGCCAGTTAAGATTCTGGCGCCCGCCATGCAGGCATAGGCGAGACCGGGGAGTGACACGGCCGCGCGCTGACGGAATAGCGCGTTGAAGGGTGTAGGCGCAAGCTGAGACCTGACAGTACGGAGAGTCTTCGGACGATCTGATAGAGCCGGTAATCATACCCGCAAGAAAATCGCGAATGTGATAAGCGTATGGCGGCCCGTACCGTAAACCGACACAGGTGGGTGAGGAGAGGATCCTAAGGTGCTCGAGTGAATCACGGCTAAGGAACTAGGCAAATTTACCCCGTAACTTCGGGAGAAGGGGACCTCGCAAGAGGCGCAGAGAAATGGCCCAGGCGACTGTTTACCAAAAACACATGGCTATGCGAAATCGTTAAGATGACGAATATGGCCTGACACCTGCCCGGTGCCGG
>CADCCI010000050.1:11631-12035 GCA_902799895.1 uncultured Bacteroidia bacterium
AGCCGTGAGCTCGGTGAAATTGTAGTGGCGGTGAAGATGCCGCCTACCCGCAACGGGACGAAAAGACCCCGTGAACCTTTACTATAGCTTAGCGCTGATTCTGGATGTCGGATGTGTAGCATAGGTGGGAGGCTAAGAAGCCGGGACGCTAGTTCTGGTGGAGCCGTCCAGTGAAATACCACCCTTCCGACATCTGGGGTCTAACCACGTTAGTGGGACACCGCTTGGTGGGTAGTTTGACTGGGGTGGTCGCCTCCAAAAGAGTAACGGAGGCTTCCCAAGGTCCGCTCAGCGCGAATGGCAACCGCGCGAAGAGTGCAGTGGCAAAAGCGGGCTTGACTGGGAGACAAACAAGTCGAGCAGGTACGAAAGTAGGGCAAAGTGATCCGGTGGTTCCTCATGGG
>CADCCI010000051.1 GCA_902799895.1 uncultured Bacteroidia bacterium
AAACTGAATACTCTTCTGTAAACGGGACCTGCCGTGAAAAAGCTGCTTGTTTTTTTGTGCCTGGCTTTCCTGGCTTGCCCTTCGTGGGCCGGTAAGGAAGGGGGTGTGCGTTTTGGCTTGCTGGGAGGTTTTACCTCTTCTTCTACCAATGTGGAGCAGATGAAACTGAGTTCCGTGAGCCTGTATCACGCGGGCGTTGCCCTGCATGTCCCCGTAGGTCCTACCTTTGCCGTACAGTTCCAATTGCAGTACCAGGTAAAGGGTGCAACGCTGGACAAGATGGATACCTCGCCGGCTTCCTTCCAGTCTCTGGAGACCAAGGTGGGATACCTGGAACTGCCTATTCAGTTCCAGTTGCGGATTCCGCTTCCGGTTGTCCGCCCCTATCTGTTCGGCGAACCCTTCCTGGGTTATGCGCTGAATCTGTATTCCAAGAGCTTGGAAGATGAGGTCAAAGATTTTAGCAAGGCCAATATCCAGCGGATGGAATATGGCCTGGGTCTGGGCGGAGGTGTGGATGTCTGGAAGATTCAGGTAAGTGCTAGATATTTCTGGAACTTCGGGTCCCTCTGTGCCGATGACGGCAAGGTCAGCACCAACGCGGTGGCGGAAACGGTCACCTCGGCTTTCAAAGACAAACGGCATTTCAACGGTTTCTCTGTTACGGCGGTTCTGTTCTTTTGACCCTCAACAGGATGGACGGTAAACGAATTGTCATCTACTGCTCGGCGAGCTACACCATTGATCCTAAATTCAATGAAGCGGCCCGGCAGATGGTCCGTGCACTCTGTAAAAAGGGCTATTCCTTTGTATCGGGCGGAACGGTTAAAGGGACTATGGGCGTCCTTTCCGAGGAGATCCAAGCCTGTGGCGGCCATCACCTGGGTATCCTGCCCCGTTATATGCAGGGGCTGGAGTATACCGGCGTTTCGGAGGTCCTGTGGACCGATACCATGTCCCAGCGGAAAGAAAAGATGCGCGAAGGTACTTGCGCAGCCATCGCCCTGCCCGGCGGTATCGGGACCATGGATGAGCTGATGGAAACCCTGACGCTGGCGAAACTGGGCCGCTATCCCGGTCAGGTTTTCGCCTTGAACATTGACGGGTTCTACGATAAATTGATTGACTGGCTGGATTATCTGGTAGATACGAGGATGCTCGACAGCGACACGCGGGAGTTGATCCGTTTTCCGCGGACGGTAGAAGAATTGGCTTCCTATTTTGATTGATATGGATATTCGGGAGGTTCAGGCATATTTGGGGGCCGACTGGATGGCCCTGAAGGACACGCTGGCAGATTCGCTGACCAGCGATATCGACCTGCTGAACCGGACGAACCGGGCGCTGCTCGCTAATGGCGGAAAACAGCTTCGGCCGATGCTGTCCCTGCTGTGCGCGCATTGTTGCGGCGGAGGCGGGGAGGATGCCGTCCGGATGGCTGCCGCGTCCGAAATGCTGCACAATGCCACCTTGCTCCATGACGATGTGGCCGACGATTCCTCCAGCCGTCGCGGCGCTCCCACGGTAAAATCCCTGTTGGGAGACCGTGCATCGGTGCTGCTGGGCGATTTCTGGCTGGTCCGTGCGGTAGAACTCATCCTGAATACCCCTTCTTGCAAGGATGAGGGGATTCGCGTCTTTGCCAAGACCCTTTCTGATTTGGCCGAGGGGGAGATGCTGCAACTGGAAAAGGCGGGTAGCGCCGATACCACCGAAGCGGATTACCTGCGGATCATTTACAACAAGACGGCTTCGCTTTTCGAGGCGGCAGCCGTGGCGGGCGCCCTATCGGCAAAGGCTTCCGAGGCAGACCGTGAAGCCATCCGGACCTATGCCGTCAACCTGGGCCTGGCGTTCCAGATCCGGGACGACATGTTCGATTATACCGACGGAAACGACATCGGAAAACCGGTTGGGATCGACCTGAAAGAACAGAAAATCACCCTTCCGCTGCTGGGCGTCCTGGCGACGGTTCCGTTCGACGAGGCCTCCCGGTTACGCGAGCGGGTGCGGAATATCGGACAGCATCCGGAAGATGTGGAGGCCATCCGCACTTGGGTGCGGGAAAAGGGCGGCCTGGAGTATGCGGCCAGGAAACTGGAAGAATATGTAGACAGGGCCTGCGAAGCCCTGGAAACCTTGCCCTCCTGTGAAGCGCGCGAATGGCTTTTCAAGTTGGCAAAATATACGGCAGAACGGAACGTATGATGGATTTCGGGAATATGAAAGGGAACGAAGATGTTCGGAAGGCCCTGCACGCGATGGTGCAGACGGGCCGCATTCCGCATGCCCTGATGTTCTACGAGGACGATGGGGGAGGCGCGCTGCCGGTAGCCCTGGAGTTCCTGACCGATGTGTTCGGCGGCTCCGGAAAGGTAGCCCGGCTTATCCATCCCGATATCCATTTCATTTTCCCGATTACGACCGGCTCAAAGGTAAGCGGGACCGTCAGTGAACTGCGTAGCGAGCAGTTCCTCACCTGGTGGCGCGAACTAGTTGCCGGGAATCCCTGCTTTACGGAGGAAGAACTGGCCGAAGCCCTCGGCATCGAGGGAAAGGCGGCCGGTATCAATGTGGCCGATGCGAAAGCCATCCTGGCAAAGCTCTCCCTGACCCCGGTCGAGGGAGGCTGGCAGAGTGTGGTGGTGTATCTGCCCGAAAAAATGAATGCACAGGCGGCGAACCGCTTGCTGAAGGTGCTGGAAGAGCCGCCCCTGAAGACGGTTTTCATCCTCATAACACACGCTCCCGACAAGGTGCTGCAGACCATCGCATCGCGGTGTCAGTTCCTGCGGGTGCTGCCGGTGGCATCGACCATCCATGCGGCCGACGAGGCCCGGCTCGATCTTTTTTCGGACCTGATGGAAGCCCTGGTAGACCGTAACCTGCCGGCGGCCCTGGAGGTGGGGGAGACCCTGGCGGCCCTGGGTTCGCGCGAGAAGCAGAAGACGTTCTGCAAGTTTGCCAATGCCTGTATGCGGAAGATTTTCCTGCTCCAGCAGCAGCTTCCCGCGCTGGCGGGCCTGAACGAGCAGGAGGAGCCTTTTTTCGTCCGGATATCCGGTCGCCTGAAGAAATCCTTCCCCCGGACGGCCGCGGCCGTTATCGACCGTTCCTATCAGTTAATTGAAAGAAATGTAAACCAGAAGGTCCTCTTTTGCGATATGGTGGACCGGCTGTATATGATGATATAACGTATGTACAATACCGACAACGAAACCATTCAGTTCGACTGTAATCGCGGCTGTGCGGTGACCCGGGACGACAATACCGGGGAGATTACCTGTACCTATCGCAGCGGCTGTTGCAAGCTGAAAGATAATAACTGGCTTTCCGGGATTAACCAGGAGCAATTCAAGGACCTGTTCGAGGTCCGGTTCAAGAATACGCGCAAGGGCATTTATGTCAATGCGTCGGGCCAGAGCGTGAAAATGGGCGACCTGGTTATCGTTGAGGCTGCCAATGGGCACGACCTGGGGATTGTGACCCTGGAGGGTCCTGTGGTGGGCCGTCAGATGAAGTGCAAGGGTGTGGATCCGGAGCAGACGCCGCTGAAGAAGATTTATCGCAAGGCCAAACCCTTTGATATTGCCAAATGGCAGGAGGCGATTGCCCGTGAGCAGGATACCATGATCCAGGCCCGGCGGATTGCTGCCGAAATGGGGCTGGAGATGAAAATCGGCGACGTGGAGTTCCAGGGAGACGGCACCAAGGCCATCTTCTATTACATTGCCGATGGCCGTGTGGACTTCCGCCAGCTCATCAAGGTCTTTGCCGAGGAGTTCCGTATCCGGATAGAGATGAAACAGATTGGCGCCCGCCAGGAAGCCGGTCTGATTGGCGGCCTGGGCGTGTGCGGCCGCGAACTGTGCTGCGCGAATTTCATCACCGAATTCCAGTCCATTACCACGGCGGCGGCGCGCTGCCAGGACCTTTCGCTGAATCCGCAGAAACTGGCTGGCCAGTGCGGAAAGCTGAAATGCTGCCTGAATTATGAGGTGGCGGCCTATATGGACGCCCAGTCGCGCATCCCGAAGGTGTCTGAACCGCTCATGTTTGAAGACGGTCCCGCCTTCCTGATGAAGACCGATATCCTGCAGGGAATCCTGTATTTCTCGTACGATAAGGGCTCGCTGGCCAACCTGTATCCGCTTGCGGTGGAGGAAGTCCGCGAAATCATGGAAATGAACCGCCACGGAGAGCAGCCGATGTCGCTGCGGAACGAACCCGTCCCCGATGGTCCGCAGTTCATTTCGGCTGTCGGCGACGACAGCATCAGCCGGTTTGATTCACCTAAAAAGAAACGCTCGAAGAATCGTGGACACAGGAAGAAATAGCTTGCTCATTTCGCTTCTGTTTCTGTGGCTTACGGCTTGCTCGCAGCCGGTTACCATTGAAATGTATGCCCCGATAGGGGAGGAATTGGTATTGGATATGTCGGATAGTCTATATACCTATGATATTTCACTTTTTACCCGGGCCGATTTTCCGGCATTTTCCCGACGGCCCAATTACGATATTCCGCTGGAAGTATTCCTGACGTCGCCTTCCGGGAGGGAATTTTCTGAAGAGGTTTACTTCCCCACGGCGGAGCCTCTCCGGTCTACGGCCTTTTCCGATGATTATATGGCTCCCTGGCGAACCGGATGCGAACCGATTGAATACGGAAAGTGGACCCTGTCTATCAGTATCAAGGATTCTGAGTGGGAAAACCATATATATGGCTTTGGCGCCATTCTCGAAAAAAAACGATAAATATTTGGAGATTCCGAAAAAACCCTCTATCTTTGCAATCCACAAACGGGGTATTAGCTCAGTTGGTAGAGCGTTTGAATGGCATTCAAAAGGTCAGGAGTTCGATTCTCCTATGCTCCACAAAACAGACTGAAAATCAGTCACTTAAGGCACTTACGCATAAATTTACGCATAAAACTCGCGAAATTTATGCGTAATTTCTTTTATTGTACTACCCTATACTTTGATTGCTCAAACCTATAGTTTACCCAGGGTCGAGCCGGGAACCTCCCACGCCATACCCTCCGATATTTTTGGCATTCGACACAAAAAAACCTGCGAGCCCGAAGACCCGCAGGTAATTATTTTCAGAGTTGGTCCGGAGACCTGGAAGGAAGACTAAGGCTCGCCGCCAGCTGCAGCCGCGCTCCACGTCACCTCGGCCAGCATGGTGCCGGACTTCTCGCCGGTGCTGGAGTTGACGTAGTAGTAGCGGAAGAAAATCTTCGGGGCAGCTGCGCTGGGCGCACCGTTCTTGGCCACGTAGTCAGCGCGGATGTCCACGGCCGCGGCGGTGGGCTCTTCCACCATCTTGATGGCAGAGGCCTTTGCGTGTGCGCGGGACACACCGTTCGACTGGCCCTCGGAGGCCTCGATGACCAGATAGATGCCGCCGTTGTCGGCCAGCGCCTGATCCAACTTGAAGGTGAAGGTGTCACCCTGACACACGATGGTGGCGCTGGAGGGGTTCTCGACGCCCAGGAGGGTCGGAGGGATAACCACCGGCTGGCCGCCGCAAGCGACAATCCAGTAGTTCAGGCGGGTGAACAGGTTGGCTCCGGAGATCTTGGCGCCGGTGCCGAGGACGCTGCGGCCCTGCTGAGAGAGCGCGAGCTTGTTCCAGGCGAGAATGTTCTCGTTGGTGAGGGTCTTCCACATGGTGGTCAGACGCTTGAAAATACCCTTGACCTTGGCCTGGTCCTGGGTCCTGACAGAACCGCCATAGCCGCGGTTGCGGATGTACTTGCGGTTCTTCATCTTTGCGGCCGTTACGCCCTTGGCGCTGCCGCTCATCTCCTCGAAGGCGATGGAAGGAATGTACTTCATAGTTAGAAGAGGTTAAGTTTATGGATGGATGTAATAAGGAAATAAAGTCCTATCAAAATCACGGCAAAGAAACAGAATCCCCCTACCCTGAGCTTTGCCTGCTGCCAGCCGGTAAGCTGCCGCGGCACTTCAACGGTCACGGTCTGCACCCGGTCCTTATATATTATGGAATCCCGGTACACAATCTGTTTGTCAACAAAGGCGGGCAGTTTCACGGGCTTCGTCTCCAGGCTGTGTTTCAGCACTCCGCCGGAAACCACAGCCGCCGAAGCAGCGAACTCATTCTCCAGATGTGACACCGTATCGAGAACGGCTACCCGTTCCACAACACGCGGCAGCTCCACGAAGACCGTGTCCTTCTGGAACACCGTTTCAGTACGAATCTCCACCCGAGTACTGTCCGCCACAGTGGGAAGCTGGCGAACAGTACTGCAGGAGGAGCCGGGCAGAAGCAGAGGCAGAACGCAGAGAAATATGGCCCGATAGAATTTCATAGGTTAGGTTTAGTTTGTGTGCTGTTTTTCATTTTCAATCACTTGGTCCAACTCGGCCTGGAACTTCCGGAACTTGACATCGTAACTGGCTTTCACACCCAGGATGGCGCCGCAGAGGATAAGCAGCTCGCTCACGATACTCACAGCACTGGTGTCAATCTGGCCCAGAGGCTCGATAAAGAAAAGGCACACACACGCGATGAGGACGCCGGCGCTGAAGCTCGCGATGGCGATGATGCCCTGAAGGCGCGTGAGTTGCATTTTCTTCTCGTTGGACATAATCAGTCAGGCATTTAGTTGTTGTCACGGATGACAATCATCCGGGTGAATTTGGTCCCAACATTGGCGGGCTCATCTGCGGCTCCGTCTTTGCTTATGGTCAGGATGCCGTTCCGGAGCGTGGCCGGATAGCGTTTGCTCCCCAGGTTGCTCCAAAGGTTTTCGTTGTAGATGATGGGCGGGTTTATCGAGATGTCGGAGGGAAAACCAGGCAGCTGGATTTCCACCGTCTGGTCATCCGAGTCAAACACCAGGTTGGAGGCCTTCAGCACGAACATCATCCAGTGAGGGGTCTCTACGGTATAAACCTCGACGGCATCACCGGTGCCCTTGTTGAACTGCGGGACGTATGTCTTCATCGTGTTCAGTGCGACCTGACCGGCATTGTTTACCGGAATCAGCATCGTGTTCAGGTGGATGGTATAACTTCCCAGGCTCTTGTAGGGAATAATCTTACCGATGCAGATGGTGTTCTTGTCGGCAATCCAGACCTTGGCCAGCGTGCAGTAATTCACACCCTCAGAAGCAGCGGTCACCAGCGCGTTTGAAACCCTGCTCTTGGCAAAGGGAAGATCTGCCACAGTCAGTTTCATGGGCCGGATGCCGGCATATTCTGCGGCTGTCGTGTCCACCGAAATGTCACCCTCCAGCACCAGCAGATTCTGCTCGTGATATTCCTTGATTTGAATGTTGGAGGGGTTGACTCCGAAGTTGGTTGCAGTGATACTGAGCATAGCGGTTCTATTCGGTTATGGCCATGGCTACGGCCGTGTCAAACATCTTGAAGGAAAGGTTTTTCATGCCGGAGAGGTCATCCACTTTGATGGATCTTGTGGGAGTATCTGTCCGGTATTCCATTTTGACCAGCTGGATGGAAAGCCCCTGGCCTCCATTGAAATTGTCAAGGAAGAAGGCGTCGAAAGCCGGAATCTCTGCCGGACGGCTCTCAGGGATGAAAGTCACCGTACTCTTACTGTAGATGCCGGTAGTTCCGGAGCAAGCCGCCATCGCAGGACTTGGAATGAGTTCCAGATCAAAGTCCCTGAAGGTCTCGTACTGGCCCCCGTTCAACGCTTCTTGAGCCAGACGCAGACGCCCGGGAACATCCGGCGTAGCATCGAAGTCACGCACCAGATATCCAAAGGAAAACACGTAGTTGGCGGTGTTCTCGAACCCGTCCCCACGCTCATCCTTAGGAAGCATCCAGAAGCCGCCCTCAAGGCGGGACTCCGTGATGCCGCCCAGCTTGTTATTGCCATAGTTGTCCGAGGCAATAACGGGGACATCGGCAGTCACATCCTCCGGCAACCCCTCAAGAAAGGCCTCCCAGTCGAGGTTCCTGTACGCCCAGGTGCAGCTGCCGTACATCATGTGGTAGAAGATCCATTTCGGGAAGACCACGCAGAAAGTGTAGGAGGTGTCCAGCCGGAGGTAACTATCCTCGGATACGCAGGTGATGCGTTTCTCCTTTCCCTTGGAGGCGTTCCCGCCCTGGCCCAGCATACAGTAGAGCGTCTGGATGTAGATGATGATTTCCTGCTTGTCATTGAAGCAGCTAAGTTTCTCAATACACAGCGTATTGGCATCTTTCACCCAGGACTTGAGCACCGTGCCGCCATCACGGACGTAAGGATAACCGTAGGAAGTCCCGCGTTCCTTGTACCTGGCCACGACACCGGCAATGGTACTGCGGACGATCGAGAGAGCCGGCACCTTAATTTCCAGCACCTCCGCTGCCTGGTACTCCGCGCTCTGCGGGTTGCAGGTGAACTTGGCGTTCAGTACAATGTAGTTGCTTTCCTGAACGTCTTTGAAGGCAATCACGCCCGCTCCGAAGTTATTTCCTGTACTGTTGAACATAGCGCAGATGGTTTACTGTTGATAGAAAACACCAGGACCGAAAACCTCGGTTGGCTTGATATACTTGCCGCCCCGGTGCATAAAGTGGAGTTCACACTTTTTTCTCCAATTAATCGACTGTATCTGGTACGACTGTGGATGCAGGGAACCATCTTCGCCCATGCCACGGGCCAGCGCATAAGAGAGACCGATAAGTTCCTCAGGCAGTTCTTTGTCCAAGATGGCCTCGGAGGACGCAACGTTGCTGTGGCCAAGGCAGACAGTATCGAAGTAGATGACCGGTGCATTCGTAGAATAATCCATATCCAGCGCGGAAACGTGCTGCTCTTCTGCCGGATCGAGATTATCCATGGTGATTCTCTTACGTCCCTGATACGAAGATTCTCCGGTCACGATGACGGAATCCTTGAACACCTGGCCGGTGAAACCGGTTGAAGTATCCAGCCAGTAGGACTCGATGAAGACCTTCTGGCCGGGAGTAGGCTCCACACCGATGGTCTTGAGATAGAGTTTCGTGAGGTCAGCCTCACCCCAGTCATCCTCCGTGTCTGAGGAAATAATAACGGTCTTGCTCCAGCCGTTGGTGATACCGGAAGACTGGCTCCCGGACATCTTCACGACAAGTTTGAACGGTGCAGACTCGTGCTTGATGCCTCCGAAGATGACCAGCTGCGGCGTCACTATGACCGATTCATAGCTCACATTCGGCACGGCCACCTGACCCATCGGAGCGTCCGCGATAATCGTTTCTCCGGCCATCACACGGTTTGCGTTCAACCGCACATACAGGTTCATGCCGGACAGCTCGGCCTTCTGGCCAAGCGACGAAGCGCCGGTGGCGTGCTCTGCCAGCCGGTCCCAATCCTGACGCTGCTCATTCGTGAGCGCGACCCAACTCTTAGATATTTTCTTCAGGGAGGCCCGTCTGGCCAGCTGCGCTCCGGTCGTGACCCCTGTCGGGTAGCATTTCAGCGAAAGGATGCTACGACCGCCTACCTGGCGAGCCGTAACACCCTTTGCCGACCCAGAAAAGCCCCCGAAAGCAATGGAAGGAAGCGCTATCATAGTTTAAGTATTGTTTTAGTCCTGTTTTCGTAAATCTTTGATTCAAATTTACTTAACAAAAGAGCGCCAGTCAATCCCCCATACTTTCACCCTTACAACTATTTGACAGAGTTAACCGCCATTATTACCAAACCATACTAAAACAAACTAAAACCACACATCAACTGAACAGATTCGCAAATAAATGTCAAGTTGAAGTATTACTTGAATCTATTTAGGTATTGTTTCTTATTGTAAAGTTCACTCCAATTCGAAAGGTGTAAACCATACTATATCAGCATATTGCGCTATCATAAAAACTGATTTACCTTTGCCTTCGAGCTCAGCGAAATTATCGCACAACCGGTTGTGTTTTGTTTAACTCTT
>CADCCI010000052.1 GCA_902799895.1 uncultured Bacteroidia bacterium
GCGCCGTAGACGGACGGCGGCACCAAAGAATTAAATGTATGGACGAAGCCGCGGTAGTGGATGTTGCCGCCCCATTCGTCGACATCGGGAATATACGTGCCGTTGTATTTGTTGCGGACGCTGAACGCCAGCGGGCGGGAGCACGGATAATCCGTCGCACGGCCTTCCAGTGGCGGCACATAGACCTTCTTGAAGGTCTTGAACGAATAGCTTCCCTTCTTCGGGATCACGATGCAGTCCGCCGTGAACCAGCGGCAGCCGAGTTCGTCGCGCAGGACACCTTGCACATCGAAATTCACGCCCTCCTGCAAACCGCTTTCGCGCAAAAGGTCCACCAGGAGCATCTCGCCGAAATCTCCCTGGGTCTTGCTCTGGCCCGTGATGGCGTCGGCCAGGGCACGGGCCTGGTCGCCCACGCTGCGGCTCTGTTCCGAGAGGATGCGGATCATTTTTTCCATGGAACCGCTGCGCTCGGCGTTCTTCTCGTCGGACGATTTGACATGCTCGCTGAATTCCTTGAATTTCTCCTGGATGGGCTTCAGCAGTTCGCCCACGCTCTCGGCGCTGGTCTTGCGGAAATGCTCGCTGTTTTCGGCACTGAGGGCCTTGAAGGCCGACCGCATCTCTTCCAACGACCGGGCTGCATGCTCCTTCTCTGCCTTCAACATGGCCTCCTGGGCCTGCTGCTGCACCTCCAGACGGCTTTCCAGGGCCGACTTTTCGCTCTTGAGGGTAGCCACTTCTTCCTGCAGGACGTCCCGCCGGGCTTCGTAGTCCTGCACCAGAGCGGCCTTCTCTGCCGCATGGCGCCGTTCCTGCAGCACCAGGAAGACCACCGCTGCAACGAGCAGCAGCAGCGTAACGATGAATAAAAGTATGATAAGGTTATCGTTCATGATTCCGAATTCATTCAACCTCGTAAATATACGGATTAATTATTAAATTTGCAGTATCGATGGACCGGAAAAGAAGATATTTCCTCTGCCTGGGCGGTGCCGCCCTGCTCGTCGTCCTGCTTGCAGGAGCCGGCTTGTGCCTGGGAGAGATGCCGCTCCGCCAGGCACTGGACAGCGGCATCCTCTGGCGTCTGCGGCTGCCCCGCATCGCCACGGCCCTACTCGCCGGTGCCGCCCTGGCCCTGGGCGGTGCGCAGATGCAGGCGCTTTTCCGCAATCCCCTGGCCGATCCGCACATCATGGGTGTCAGCGGCGGAGCCGGACTGGGCGCCGCCCTGGCCGCCACCGTTACGGCAGGAGCCGCCCTCCCCATCGCGGGAGCCGCCTTCCTGGGAGCCCTGGCCGCATCGGCCCTTATCCTGTTTACCGCTACGCGCGTCCACTCGGGGACTCCCCTGCTCATTTTCGGCGTCATGCTGGGCTTCATCCTGAGCGCCCTTACTTCGGTGGTGGCTTATACCGCCGGTGAAGAGAGCCTGAAGGTGTTCTATACCTGGTCGGCGGGCACCTTCTCGTCTGCCCGCCCGCAAGACCTGGTCTGGATAGGCAGCGCCCTGGCCCTTTCCCTGGCCCTTTCCCTGGCCGACGCCCGGGGCCTCGACCTAGCCCTGTTCGGAGATGATTTTGCTACCCTCAGCGGCGGCCATCCCGCCCGCACACGGGTACTCGCCCTGATCGGTTGTTGCCTGGCCACGGCCGCCGTTACCGCCTTTTGCGGTCCCCTGGGTTTTGCCGGCATCGCATCCCCGCACATTGCACGGGCTCTTTCGGGACGATCTGCCCACCGGCAGGTCATTCCGCTGAGCCTGCTCGTTGGAGGCGCCATCGCCCTGGCGGCAGACCTGGTGGCCCAGCATGCCCCCACGCCCCTTCCGGCAGGCAGCACGCTGGCCCTCATCGGCATTCCCGTTATCCTTTGGATTTTATTGCGTAAACCGTGGATGGAATGAACCTGATCGTACAAGACCTTGCCGTCGGATATCGCGGCCGTGAAATTGCCAGCGGCATTTCGCTGCAGGCCGCAGCGGGCGACTGTCTCCTCATCTGCGGGCTGAACGGCAGCGGGAAAACCACCCTGCTGCGCACCCTGGCGGGGTTGCTGCCACCCGTGGCCGGATCCTTCCGGGCCAACGGACGCGTGGTGATGGTGCCCACCCGCATCCCCCGCGTGAAAGGCTTTACAGTGAACGAGTTCCTGCGCCTGGCCACCGGTGCCGCTCCCGCAGACGCCGCCCGCGCCATCGAACAAGCCGGTCTGCCAACCCTGGCCGACAGGGACATTTCCACCCTCAGTGACGGGCAGTTCCAGCGCGCCTGCATTGCCACCGCCCTTTGCCGCCGCGCCGCCGTCATCCTGCTGGACGAGCCCACCGCCTTCTTGGACTACCAGGCCAAAGAGCAGATTCTCAACCTTTTACCCGCCGTGGCCCGCGACACCGGCACCGCCATCCTCTTCACCTCCCACGACCTGGATGCCGCCCGCAAGATTGCCACAAATGAAACTTTTTTGGGGAAATGAAACATTTTTCCCATCTTTGAAACATGAAACTTTTTCTCATTGACGGACACGCCCTCATCTTCAAGATGTATTACGCGTTCCTCTCCCGGCCGATGATCAATTCCAAGGGCGAGGACATGTCCATCCTGTATGGCTTTACAAAATATCTGCTGGAACTCATCGCCCGCGAGCAACCCACCCATGTAGCCGTGGCCTTCGACCCTCCCGGCGGCACTTTCCGCAACCAGCTGTACCCCGAATACAAGGCCAACCGCACGGCCACGCCCCAGCTGGTCATCGACGCGCTGGAGCCGCTTACCGAACTCTGCCACACCCTCAACATCCCCACCCTCATGGTACCGGGGTTCGAGGCCGATGATGTCATCGGATCCATGGCCAAACGCTCCCAGGGAGAGGGCTTCGATGTCTATATGGTCACGCCCGACAAGGATTACGGGCAGTTGATCGACACGCATATCTGGCAGTACAAACCCGGCAAGGCGGGAGGAGACAAAGAGATTCTCGGTATCCCGGAAGTATGCGCCAAATATGGCATCCAGACACCTGTACAGGTCATTGAACTGCTCACCCTCTGCGGCGATGCCTCCGACAACGTGCCCGGCGTAAAAGGCGTGGGCGAGGTAGGCGCCTCCAAACTCATCGGCGCATACGGCACGGTCGAGAACATCTACGCCCACCTGGACGAACTGACCCCGCGCCAGCGGCAACTGTTCGAGGAAGCCCGCCCGCATATCCGGCTGAGCCACGACCTGGTAACCATCAAAACCGATATCGAACTGGATACCACCGCCGAAGATATGCGGCTGGACACCCGTTACGACCCGCACATCGCGGAACTGTTCGACCACTACGAGTTCACGTCGTTGAACCGCTTCATCGCCCATATCGCCCGGCCCGAAGCCCCTGCAGAGGCGCCTGTTGCGGTGGAAGTGCG
This sequence comes from uncultured Bacteroidia bacterium, assembly GCA_902799895.1. GTDB lineage: Bacteria > Bacteroidota > Bacteroidia > Bacteroidales > UBA932 > Cryptobacteroides. The sequence continues at coordinate 3,410 of CADCCI010000052.1, forward strand.
CCAAAGCGGACCGGACGCCCTCGCTGCCGCCGCCCGCAAGACCGGGAAGCTCGGCCTGCAACTCCGGGACAGCACCCTGTGGCTGTCTGCCGACGGGAATGTCTGCCCCACCACGGCCGGACAGGCAGCCGACTTGCTCTCCGACGCCGCCATTGCCAAATACGGATACGACCTCAAGAAAACCTATAAGGAACTTGCCGCAACCGGGATTCCGCTGGAAGGGAAGCTGATGGACATCGAACTGATGCACTACCTGTTGAACCCGGAACGCAGCCATGCCCTGGACCTGCTGGCCAAAACGTATCTCAACGTAGAGATCGCCCCGGTCACACAGGCCGTCCAAACCGGTTCCCTCTTCGACGACGAACCCGCTGAAGAGGCCAAGGATGACACCCCGGCCCGCCAGGCCGCCGTGATGATCGACCTGGGAGAACGGCTCCGCGAAGAACTGGAAAAGGCGGGCGTCCTCGGCCTGTATGACAAGATGGAGGAGCCGCTCATCCGCGTGCTCGCCCGCATGGAAACCGCCGGCATCCGCATGGACCTGGATTCGCTGCGCGATTTCGCCGCAAAACTGCGGGAAGAAATCGCCCGGCGCGAAACCGCCATCCGCGAAATGGCCGGCGAGCCCGACCTGAACGTGGGTTCCCCCAAGCAGATTGGCGTGGTGCTATTCGAGAAACTCGGGCTGGACAAAAAAGCCAAAAAGAGCGCCAGCGGCCAGTACACCACCGATGAAACCACCCTGCTGGCCCTCTCCGACAAGCATCCCATCATTGGCGAAATCCTGGAATACCGGGCAGCCAAGAAACTGCTTTCGACCTATATTGAACCTTTCCCGTCCTATGTCTCCCCTGCCGACGGGAAGATCCACACCACCTTCAACCAGGCCCTGACGGCCACCGGAAGGCTTTCCTCGTCGAACCCGAACCTCCAGAACATTCCCATCCGTACCGAGCGCGGCCGCGAAATCCGCAAAGCCTTCGTGCCCGGCACGCCGGACGGCGTCATCGTTTCGGCCGACTATTCGCAGATTGAGCTGCGCATCATGGCCCACCTGAGCTGCGACGAGCACCTGGTCTCTGCCTTCCGCGAAGGGATGGATGTCCACCGGGCCACGGCCGCCAAGATCTTCCACATTCCTCCCGAGGAGGTTACCAAGGAGCAGCGCGGCATTGCCAAAACGGCCAATTTCGGCATTATGTACGGCATTTCCGCCTTCGGCCTGGCACAGCGACTGGGATCGTCCCGCTTCGCTGCCAAGAAGATCATCGATGATTATTTCGAGAATTTCCCTTCCATCTCTTCCTATATCGAAGCGGCCATTGCCGGTGCGCGCGAAAACGGCTACGTAGAGACCCTCTTCGGCCGCCGGCGGTATCTGCCCGATATCAATGCCCGCAATGCCAATGCCCGCGCCCTTGCCGAACGGAACGCGGTGAATGCGCCCATCCAGGGGACATCGGCCGATATCATCAAACTGGCGATGATCGCGGTGGACCGCCGCATCCGCGAGGAAGGTCTCCGCAGCCGGATGGTGCTGCAAATCCACGACGAACTGGTGTTCGACGCCGTTCCCGAAGAGGTTTCGCGCCTAAAAGAAATCGTCGTCAACGAAATGGAGCATGTCATGGAACTGTCCGTTCCCCTAACCGTAGAATGCAATGAAGGAAAAAACTGGCTTGAAGCCCATTGACGAACTGGTCCTCCTGGCCAGAGATGGTAACGGACTGGCTTTCACTGCCTTATGGGACCGTCATATTGATCAGCTGCGCCTGTTTATCAAAGGCATGGTAAAGAATCTGGACGATTTTGACGTGGACGATATCTGCAGCCGCTCTTTTGAGAAGGCTTTCCGGCAGATCGGGAACTACGATCCCACCCGCAGCCGCTTCACCACATGGCTGTGGACCATCGCACACAACACCGCCCTGGACTTTGTAGAGCAGGACAAGCGCATCCACCCACGCGACGTACTGGTTTCGCTGGAGCGCGAGAACCAGAAAGACCCGCTGGAGGAGATTCCGGAACAGGCGCAGAACGCCCTGGATTCCATGATTCACAGCGAGGACGACGCCGAACAGGCCAATTACATCGAACGCCTGCCCGCCCTGTACCGGGAAGTGGCCCGCAAACGGCTCATGTATGATATGCAATACAAAGAAATTGCCGAAGAGATGGACCTGGAACTGAATACGGTAAAAACACGCCTGCGCCGGGCCAAGGCCCTGATGGAAGAGATGCGGCGCCAGGACAAGGAGGAGGAAGACAATGAACGCTGACTCTTTTCTGGCCTTTGTGCGCGAGGCTTTTCCCTTCCTGACGGAACACCAGGAGGAACAGTTTTCCGCCCTGGACGGCCTGTACCGCGAGTGGAACGAAAAAATCAATGTAATTTCCCGCAAAGACATTGACAATCTGTATGCCCACCACGTCCTGCATTCGCTGGCCATCGGCCGGTACCTGCAGGAGGAGCAGCCCGCGCTCTTTGACAGCTGGCGGTCCGGCGGCGCGCACGTCCTTGATCTGGGAACGGGAGGGGGTTTCCCCGGCATCCCGTTGGCCATCCTGTTCCCGCAGACGCGGTTCACCCTGTGCGATTCCATCGGCAAGAAAACCCTGGTGGCGCGCAGCGTAGCGGAAGCCATTCAACTCCCAAACGTAACCGTGGTAAATGCCCGCGCCGAAACGCTTCCGGACACCTTCGACGACGTCGTTTCGCGGGCCGTAGCCGCCCTGGACGATTTCTATCCATGGGTGCACGGGAAATACACCCGCAGCATCCTCTACCTGAAGGGGGGCGATGTGAACGAAGAAATTGTCCGGACCATGAGCCGCTGGCGCCTTCCGAAAGGTTCGATAAGCACCTGGAAACTGTTCCCCTGGCTTACAGACGAGTGGTTTGACGGCAAGATGGTCATTCATATCCGGAAATAATTCGGAAAACTTTTGGATATCCCGAACAATTTTCCTACATTTGCAGTCCCTTTTGAGGACCAACCGGAAATATAAAAGAATAAAGATATGAAAAGGACATTCCAACCCTCCCGCCGCAAACGTGTGAACAAACACGGTTTCCGCGAGCGTATGAGCACGCCGAACGGCCGCCGCGTCCTCGCTGCACGCCGCCGTCACGGTCGCAAGCAACTGACTGTTTCGTCTGAAGACAGATTCTAACAGAATCGAAACGGACGAAAAATACATGCAGGAGGCCTTGAAGGAGGCCCGTGCTGCCGCCGCCGAAGGGGAAGTCCCCATCGGGGCGGTTGTTGTATGCAAGGGACGCATCATTGGGAAAGGCCATAACCTGACCGAGACCCTCCACGACCCTACCGCCCACGCCGAGATGATTGCCATCACGGCCGCCACCGAAGCCCTGGGCGGCAAATACTTGAACGAAGCCACCTTATACGTTACCGTTGAGCCCTGCCCGATGTGTGCCGCCGCCCTGAACTGGGCCCAGATCGGCCGCATCGTCTTTGGCGCAGGAGATCCCAAACGCGGGGCCTCGCTCTACTCCCCTTCCCTGCATCACCCCCGCACCCGGGTGGAAGGCGGCATCCTCGCCGACGATTGCAGCACCTTGATGCTGGACTTCTTCCGCGATAAACGCCAATAATTTTTTTTTACGGGAAAATACTTGTACCTTTGTGCAGGTTTTACAACCCGGTATTGAGGTATGGTGTAATGGTAGCACTACAGATTTTGGTTCTGTCTGCAGAGGTTCGAATCCTCTTACCTCAACTTCATCATGAAAAAAGCATTTGTTTTTATGGCAGACGGCTTCGAAGAGATCGAGGCCCTTGCCACCGTTGACATCCTCCGTCGCGGAGGCATTGCCACCCGAATGGTTTCCAATACCGAAAGTCTTCTCGTTACCGGCGCGCATCACATTGGCGTACAGGCAGATATGTCCTTCAGCGCTTTTGCCGCAGCGGGTGCCGGCGTGGAAGACGTCCTGGTATTCCCCGGTGGTCTGCCCGGTGCCCAGCATCTGGCCGACAACGGGGTCCTGATGGACATCATGCGACGCCACGACGCCGAAGGAGGCCTGGTAGCCGCCATCTGCGCCGCCCCCGGGCTGGTAGTTGCACAACTGGATACGTTGCAGGACAAGAAGTTTACCTGCTATACCGGTTTTGAACCCGCCCTGCTGGCAAAAGGCGCCGTCCACACGGGCGAACCGGCCGTCATCAGCGGAAACCTGGTTACCGGCCGTGGCCCCGGCTGTGCCATCGCTTTCGGCCTGGCCATCCTGCAGGCAGCCTGTGGCAAAGCGGTCGCCCAACAGGTAAGCGACGGCATGCTGGTCGAATAAATCTTTATTTTCTGATAATGACGCGCGCGATGCGTCGCGGAACTCTGGTCATGATTTCGTAGGGAATCGTGTCCAGGATGCCTGCCAGTTCCTCTACCGTGGGATCCTCTCCGAAAATGGTCACCGTATCGCCCACGGCGGCCGGCACACCCGTCACATCCAGCATGCACATATCCATGCAGATGTTGCCGATGGTGGGCACGCGGTGTCCGTTCAGGGAGAAAGAAGCCTTCCCCCGTCCCAGATGGCGGTCCAAGCCGTCGGCATAGCCAACGGGGATGGTGGCGACGACCGTCCCTTCCGGAGCGATGTGTCCCCATCGTCCATAGCCGATGGTCCCGTCGCCCGGTTCCAACGTCTTGATCTGCAGGACCTTCACCTTGAGCGAGGCCACCGGTGAAAGGTGTACGCCCGGCAGGGCGCTGATGCCGTAAATGCCGATTCCCAGACGCACCATGTCGAACTGATACTGCGGGAAGCGTTCGATACCGGCCGAATTGAGGATATGGAACATGGGATGATAGCCCAGCGCCCTCTCCAGCGTGGCCGCATTCGCCTGGAACATGTTGATCTGGCTCAGGGTATAGGCATCCTGCTCCGGATCCTCGGCAACCGCCAGATGGGAATAGGTAGATTTCACCTTCACATAAGGGCAGTCTGCCAAATAGGCGGTCAAATCTGCCAGTTCGCCGGTCATGAAGCCCAGCCGGTGCATACCGGTGTCCAGTTTGATGTGGATGGGATAATCCCGCATCCCACGGCGTTCCAGCACCGCGCAGAAAGCTTTGAGGGTATATAGGTTCGGGATGCCCGGCTCCAGCCGGTTGTCAATGATTTCTTCGAAAAAATCCGTTCCGGCCGTCAAGACCAGGATGGGCAGGGTGATACCGGCGCGGCGCAATTCCATCCCCTCTACCGGGAGGGCAACGGCCAGATAATCAGCGCCTATGCCTTGTAGCATGGCCGCGAATTCCACGGCGCCATGACCGTAGGCATTGGCCTTCACCAGCACGAGAAGCTTGGTTCCCGGCTCCAGCCGCGAGCGGAAATAGCGGTAATTCTCCTGACAGGCGGGAAGCCGGAGCTCCAGCCGCGAAAAATCATTCTCCCTTCCCATATCGATTCTTGAATCTACTACAAAGATAGCACAAGATTTGCAGTTCTCCTACCGGATTTGTAAATTTACAAAAATTTGATTGAAATGAACATTTGGTTTATCATTATCGCAGTCATGGTGCTGAGCTTCCTGGTTCAGTCCATGCTGACCAACCGATTCAAAAAATATTCGGAAGTTCCCACCTCCAACGGCATGTCCGGTGCGGAAATAGCTGCCAAAATGCTGCGGGACAACGGTATTACCGACGTGCAGATTGTTTCCATCGACGGAAAGCTGACCGACCATTACAACCCCGAAACCAAAACCGTGAACCTGAGCGAGGCGGTCTATCACGGACGGAATGTGGCGGCGGCGGCCGTTGCCGCCCATGAGTGCGGTCACGTGGTGCAACATGCCACCGGCTACGCGCCCCTGCAGCTGCGCAGCGCCCTGGTACCGGCCGTAAGTTTCGCCAGCAACATTGTCCAATGGGTCCTGCTGGCCGGCATCCTGCTCATCAATGCCTTCCCGATGTTGTTCTGGGCCGGTGTGGTCCTTTTCGCCCTCACCACCTTCTTCAGCTTCGTGACCCTTCCGGTCGAGATCAACGCCAGCCAGCGCGCCGTCCAGTGGCTGGAGAATGCCGGAATCGTCACTTACGAAACCCGTCCCATGGCCATCGACGCCCTCAAATGGGCCGCCTACACCTACGTCATCGCGGCCATCGGTTCCCTGGCCACGCTCCTCTACTACATCTCCATCGGCAACCGCCGGAGTTAGAACAGCGTAGGATGATTTTCGTCGAGGGCGCTGAGAATGCGCTCCATAATGGCCTCCCGGAACAGGGAGGCTTTTGTTTTTACATTGAAGCGCCGGCAATACTCCTCCACCGCCGCCATCTCTTTTTCATTGAAGCAAATGATATGGCGGCGG
>CADCCI010000053.1 GCA_902799895.1 uncultured Bacteroidia bacterium
ATCCCGGTAGATGGCTTTGAGGTGGGGGTGGATTCGTATTCTTCAGAATCCCTTATGTTTGTTCAGTATGCCGTCCTGGCTTTTTCCAAAGACTATAAGTTCTCGGTAAGCTGGTCTTATCATGCGGTAGATATTGTGGTCTATTACAATACAAGGAAGCCCATGCATCGGGAGCTTGTCATTAGAAAGAATGGGGTTGTAAGGACCATACCGTTCACCCTCCCCGTGGTGCCGGAATCAAAGTAATGTGATGCGGATTCGGCTGATAATCATAGTTTTGTCTCTTTCGATGGGTATCCTCCCGCTCACGGCGGCCGAGGCGGATACCTCCTCAAAGGCACCCTCGCTGCTACCGGTGGCTGGGTGGCAGACGCGGCATTCGGGGGTCTTTTGCGGGAGCGATTTTCCTTCCAACCAGTTGCTGTCCGCACACGCCCGGGTGGGATTCCGTTTCTCGCCGGAAACGAAGATGGGCGCGCTGAACCCCTATGCGATACAGGGTATCGGGGTGGCCGTGAATACGTTTTTCAACGGGAAAGAGGTGGGAACCCCCATTGCCTTTTACGTTTTCCAATCGGCCCGAATCGCCGCGCTGACGGAGCGGGTGAGCCTGGATTACGAGTGGAATTTCGGCCTTTCGGGCGGATGGAAGCCCTACGACCGCCAGATAAATCTGGCCAATACAACCGTTGGCTCCACGTGGAATGCCTATATCAACCTGGGCCTGTACCTGAATTGGGAACTGAATCCCGGGCTTACCCTGCAGACGGGGGCGGTCTTTAGCCATTTTTCCAACGGCAACACCCGCTATCCCAACAGCGGTGTGAATGCGGCAGGCCTCTCGGTGGGCCTCCTGTGGGATTTGCAGCACGCCCAGGACCCGGCCGCCGTGCGTCGCGCCCGCGAGCTTGCCGAACGTTCGGAGCCCTTCCGCCGCCATCTTACCTGGGACCTTGTCCTATACGGCGCGGTGCGGAAAAAAGGCATTATGATCAATGATGAGGATGCCCTGCTGGTCCCCGGCTCCTTTGGCATTGCGGGCTTGAATATCAATCCGTTATATCATGTAAACCGGCATTTTGCAGCGGGTCTTTCGCTGGATGCCCAGTACGACGAAAGCGCCAATATCCAGGACCATATCGCCGGCACCAATCTGTACACAAAGGAAATTGTTTTCTTCCGGCCGCCTTTTAAAGAGCAGTTCTCGGTGGGCGTTTCTGTCCGCGCGGAATTGTCCATGCCCATCTTCTCCATCAACGCCGGTATCGGACGGAATTTCTATTGCTGCGGCCACGACACGGATTCATTTTATCAGATTCTGGCGCTGAAGGCGCACGTGTCACGCCACTTTTTCCTGCATATCGGATATCAGGTTTTCCGTTTCAAGAACCCGAATAACCTGATGTTGGGTATCGGCGCCCGGTTCTAGCGGCGCGCAGGGCTAACTTTCCACCCACAGATAGACCTTGTCGCCCCGGCGGACAAGACTGTTGCCCTCCAGCTGAACCGGGATGGAGCAAATATCGCCCCGGACGGCCTGGGGGACCGGTGCCAGATCCAGCCGGATTTCCTCCACACGCGTTTCCACCACGCCGGTGGTGGGCCCCATGAACAGAATCTCATCGCCCACGTGCAGGGTGGCCGATTCCACGGTGATTTCGGCCACGCCCAGCTTGCTGTACCAGTTGGTCACTTTCCCACAATACTCCTTGTGGCGGCGGGCCTGGCTGCCATAGACCGCGCTCCATTCGCCCAGCGGCGCGCCCTGGTAATAGCCGTCCCAGAAGCCCCGGTTGAATACATCGGCCAGTTCCTCCTTGAGCGCCGCGCCCAGCTCCGCGGTAAAGGTCCCGTCTGCAATGGCATCGGCCGCCCGGCAGTAACACTGCGTGGTGCGTTTTACATATTCCGGATTCCGCGCCCGGCCCTCAATCTTGAAGACGCGCACGCCGGCAGCGGCTATCTTGTCCAGGAATTCAATGGTACAGAGGTCCTTAGGGGACATGATGTACCGGTTGTCTATGTCCAGCTGCGTCCCGGTTTCCAGGTCGGTGACCTCGTAGCCGCGGCGGCAGATTTGGTAGCAGGCGCCCCGATTGGCCGATGTCCCGCAGGTGTGCAGGCTCAGGTAGCATTTGCCCGAAATGGCCATGCAGAGGGCTCCGTGGACGAACATTTCCAGGCGGATGGGGTTTCCGGACGGTCCGCAGATCCCTTCCCGGCCGATGGCTTCCGCAATGGCCGCCACCTGCTTCAGGTTCAGCTCCCGGGCCAGCACCGCCACCTCTGCAAATTGCGCATAGAACCGCAGCGCCTCGGTATTGCTGATATTCAGCTGGGTAGACAGATGCACTTCCAGTCCGCGGGCGCGGCAGGCTTCCATCACGGCCAGGTCCGATGCAATCACGGCATCCACCCCGCAGCGGGCGGCATCGTCCAGGACAGCCTGCATCGTCCCGATTTCCTCGTCGTAAATGACGATATTGAGGGTCAGGTAGGCCCGCACCCCGGCCTCGTGGCAGAGCCGGACCACCTCCGGAAGGTCTTCCCGGCTGAAGTTGTTGGCCGAATGCGACCGCATGTTCAGGTGGCCCACCCCGAAATAGACGGCGTCGGCCCCTCCCTGTATGGCGGCGCGCAGGCATTCGAAGTTGCCCGCCGGCGCCATGACCTCCAGTTCCTTCCGCTTCATGGATTATTTGGTACGTCCCACCAGTTTGTCGGCAAAGCGCCGAAGCTGCTCGTAACGGATTCCGTTACAGATCTTTGCAGCGTGTTCCAGCGCCAGGTTGTTCAGGCGGAGGATTTCGTATTTCGCGTCTTCGTCGACGCTCAGGTCTGTGTAGATATCCTTGACGGTGGCAATCTTCATGACGCGTTCCACCTCGGTCTCCGCCGGCATGGCCAGGGCCTCCAGCAGTTCTTCGCGGGCCTCTCCGGCCTTCTCCAGCGCGTGTGTCGTGAGCCAGCATTTCTTGTTGTTCACAATGTCGCCGCCAATGGGCTTGCCAAACACGGCCTCGTCGCCGAAGGCGTCCAGGTAGTCGTCGGCCACCTGGAAGGCCAGGCCCAGGTTGTAACCGTAGGCGTACAATTCCTCGCAGTCGGTCTCGGACGCGCCGGCAATCAGGGCGCCCATTTTAGCCGCGCAGGCAATCAGCACGCCGGTTTTCAGGCCGATCATCTGCATGTATTCGTCCATGGGAACATCGGTCCGGCTTTCGAAATCCATATCCAGCTGCTGTCCGTCGCACACCTGGGCGGCGGTATCGCTAAACAGCTTCAGCACCTGCGGGAGCACGTTCGCGGGCGCGCACGCGATTCTTTTATAGGCATCGATGTTCATCACATCGCCCGACAGGATGGCGGTATCCTCGTTCCACTTTTTCCACACCGTGGGCACGCCGCGCCGCAGGGGAGAGCGGTCCATGATATCGTCATGGATGAGGGTGAAACTGTGGAAAACCTCCAGCGCCGCCGCGGGTTGCAGGATGCTCTGGTCGAAGCTCTCCTTGTACAGGCCGTAGGTGGTGAGGCACAGCCGCGGGCGAATGCGTTTGCCGCCGATGGCAATCATATACCGCAGCGGGTCGTACAGGCCGGCCGGTTCGCGGGTAAAGACAATGTTGTCGAAAAGCTCCTTCAGAGCCTGTTCAATGTGTATTTCAGTAATCATATTCGTGTGGATTTGTGCGTCCGCTCCGATTCAGCAGCTCCCGGACGACGGTGTTAAAGTCCGCTGCCGTCGGGGTGGATCCGGTAAGGACGGAGAGGTCGAAATGCAGGCGCCAGCGCCAGTGGTGATGCGGGTCGGCGGGTTCGTTGATGCGTTCGTCGCGGTCCGGCTTGCGCAGGTCCGCGCTCAGGGCCAGCCAGTCCTGGATGGGGAAAATGGCCAGCATGGAAGGGTAGTCCAGCACCTCGGCAAGCAAGGCGCGCACGGCCTCGGGCGAGGGATCCGTGGGACAGGACATGCGCAAGGTGGCGGTGTCGTGGCTGGAGGTGGCGCAGACGCTCAACGTCCGCGTGGGGCCGTCGTAGCCGCGCATTTTCAGCGAGAGGATTTTCTCGTGCTCCATAACGCCGGGCAGGCAGTCCGGAACCATTCCCAGGTCCTCGCCGCAGGCCAGCATTCCCGTCGCGCCCAGCAGCTCGGGAAGCTTCTTTTCTGCGTTCCGATACCAGAAGGCATCGTGCCGATGGTAGAAAAAGTCTACGTAAAGCTGGTCGAAACGCTGGCGGAGGTCATCCGGCAGGTTGCGGTATTCCTCCGTTTCCCGTGCTCCAATGCAAGGGTGATACCATCCCTCCCGGTGCGGATCCTCCAGGAACAGTCCGGCAGCGGCTGCCGGCTTTTCGGCAGCGGCTGCCGGAATGTCCGGTGCCGCCTCATCGCAAGGAACTTGGGAAAATGCTCTTCGGCAGCACCGGATATTCCGGCCGAAACCAAGGGCGTCCAACTCTTCTGCGCTATACGGCAGGGCGGGATTGAAGTGCCCCATCATGCCGCTCCGACAGGAAAGGGGAATCTCCCAGATGCGGAACCAGCCAATGATATGGTCTATGCGGAAGGCATCGAAATACCGGCTCATGACGCGCAGGCGGCTCTTCCACCAGGCATAGCCATCGGCCTCCATGGCCTCCCAGTTGTAGGTGGGGAAGCCCCAGTTCTGGCCGTCGGCGCTGAAATAATCGGGCGGAGCCCCGGCCGAGCAGTCCAGGTTGAACAGTTCCGGATGGAAATGGGCCTCGGCGCTGTCGGCACTCACGCCAATGGGCAGGTCGCCTTTGAAATAGACCCCGTGCGAACGGGCGTAGCGCACTTCTTCGCCCAGCTGCTTGTCCAGATGGTACTGCATCCAGGTGTAATACGCCGGCTCCAATTGGTCCCGATGGGCGCAGAAAGCCGCGTACTCGTCCAGCCAGAAGGCGTTTTCGGCGGCAAACTTCCGGCAGGCCGGGCTGGAGAGGTCCCGCTCGCCGCGATCGAGGTAGGCCTTGCGGATCCAGGCCATCTTGGCCTTGGCCACGCGCGGCCAGTCAATCTCCGGAAGGGCGTTCAGGGCCTTTTGTTCGGCCGTAAAGGCAGCCGTCTTGCGGATGCCCAGGTCCTGCAGGCGCAGGTACAGCGGGTGCAGGGCGAAGGAGGAGATGGGACTGTACGGGTAAGAATCCTCCCACTCGCCGCGGCGGGTGGTATCGTTCACTGGCAGCAGCTGGATGATGCATTGCCCGGTCGCGGCCGCCCAATCCACCAGCGGCCGCAGGTCGCGGAAATCGCCTATCCCGAAATCGTCCGCGGTGCGCAGCGAAAAAACGGGCACGGCGGTACCGGCTCCGCGGAATCCCGGGCGGTCGAACAATTCGGCCTGATGCGCACGCGGGAAAGGGCAGCCGGCAATGGGACAGTCTATCCAGGCATCGTCGCAACGGCGTCCGGCGGGAATGCGGGAGCGATGGTGATGCTGCCATTCCGTCCGCCAGACCAGGCCGTCCCGCAGGACCACGTAGGTGTAGTCTTTCAGGGCTGCGGCCGGGCAGTCCGGTACCGAAACGGTCCAGATGCCGCCATCCTGCCATGCCATCGGGTACTTCCGTCCTTCCAGCACCACCGCCAGGCTCTCGCCCCATTCCGTCACATATTGAATACGAAAATCCATATTATAGCGTTTGTCCTCCGATAAACTCGCGCATGATGGAGGTGGGCGGAATGGCCTCGATTTCAGAGGGTTGCAGGGCGACGATATAGTCCAGGAACTTCAGCAGGCGGATGGCCTCGCCATAGGCGGGCGACGACGGCAGGATGCGTCGCAGCAGCGGTTCCGCATAATACTTCAGCATGGGCAGCTCGAATAGCAGGGCCGAGTTGAAAATGGCATCGGCATTCTCCTGGAACGGGAAGATGTTGCGAGCCTCGCCACGGCGCACGCTGTGCCAGCGGAGGAGGGTATCCTCGGGGGTGATGCCGCGTACGCGGTTGTCGCGGACAATCCGGCGAAGCAGGCGGTTGTCCGAGGTGGAAATATTGTTGTTTTCGTCGATGTTCAGCGAGGTGAGTGCCGAGGCATAAACCCGGAAAACACGGCTCTGGTCCACTTCGGAGACCATTTCTGGATTCAAGGCGTGGATGCCCTCCATGATGAGGATATCCCGATCGCCCAGGTGCATGCGGTTGCCCGTAAAGGTCCGCTTGCCGGCTTTGAAATCGAATTGGGGGATCTCCACTTCCTTGCCCGACAGCAGGTCGTTGATCTGTTGGTTCAAGAAGGGAAGGTCCATGGCGTAGAGGGATTCAAAGTCGTATTCCCCGTCTTCGTCTTTGGGGGTGTCTTCGCGGTTCAGGAAGTAATTGTCCAGCTCAATGACCTTGGGATTCAGGCCCAGGATCCGGCACTGGTTGGCGAGCCGCAGCGATGACGAAGTCTTGCCGCTGGACGAGGGACCGGCGATGAAGACCACCTTCACCTCGCTCCGCCGGGCGTAAATCTGGTCGGCGATGGCGGCGTATTTCCGTTCGTGCAGGCACTCGGACAGGTTGATGATGCGGATGGCGTTTCCTTCCAGGATCTGCTTGTTCAGCGTGCCGATACCCACGACGCCCATCACATCGCACCAGTGGGAATACTCCTCCAGGGTGGCGGCAATTTTCGATTGACGCCGCATCGGCAGAACCTTGTTGAAATTGTTGATGGCGGGAAGTTGGAGAACAAAGCCCCGCGAGAAGGCGGTCAAATCAAAGGACGTCAACACCCCCGTAGAGGGGACGAGCGGTCCGTGGAAGGTGTCCGACTGGCCGTCCAGGTGATAGATGCTGCAGGTGAAGCGGCCCAGGGAGCGCTGGAGCTCGGCCTTGAAGGGCTGCATGTTGGCGATGAAAATCTTCTCTGCATCCACCGCCCGGATTTTCTCCTTGGTGAAGGGGAGGTCCCGGGCAATGATTTCCAGCATCTTTTCCTTGATGCGGTCTACGTCGTCGTCCGTGAGGAAGTAGTTGGGGTGGTGCCCGTCTTCGCCTGGCGTGCTGTCCTTGAGTTCGCAGTAGATGCCGCTGGGAAGGGCGTGGTCGGCAAAAAACATCTTATCCGGAAAAACGGCCCGCACGGCATTCTGGAGCACAAAACACAGGGAACGGATGTAGCAGCGGCGTCCCTCCTCGTGGGAATAACTGATGAATTCCACGGTACGGGGGAATATCAGCGGGTAGTTCAGTTCTTTCAGCTTGTGGTCCACCATGGCCGCCAGTATCGGCAGCTGTGCGCCGGTCTTGGGCTCCTCCAGGGTGGTCATCCCGATGGTCTTGGATAATTCCTCCAGGGTGGTACCCGGTTTAACGGAATAGGTCTGGCCGTTGTTGACGCAGATGATTTGGATTTTCGTCTTCATACGCTACAATAATGCTTTCAAAAAAGGTCCGGTGACGGAATGCGAGTCCGCCGCCACTTGTTCCGGGGTGCCCTGGGAAACGATGTAACCTCCCGCCCGGCCTCCGTCGGGGCCCAGGTCTATCAGGTAGTCCACGCTCTTGAGCACGTCCAGGTTGTGTTCGATGATAATGACCGTGTTTCCCTGGTCCACCAGCCGCTGGAGCACGCCCATCAGCACGTTGATATCTTCGAAATGCAGGCCCGTGGTGGGCTCGTCCAGGATGTACAGGGTGTTTCCGGTGGCGGGACGGAAGAGTTCGGCCGCGAGTTTCATGCGCTGGCTTTCGCCGCCCGACAGGGTTACCGCGCTCTGCCCCAGGTGCACATATCCCAGACCTACATCCACCATCGCCCCGAGTTTCTGGGCGATTTTGGGAATCGGCCGGAAGAATTCGTACGCCTCGGCGATGGACATTTCCAGCACATCGTTGATGTTCTTGCCCTTGTATCGGACCGCCAGGGTATCTTCCTTATATCGTTTGCCGCCGCATTCCTCGCACACCACGTGTACGGACGGCAGGAAATTCATTTCAATGACCTTGATGCCCGCGCCCTTGCATTCCTCGCAGCGCCCGCCGGCTACGTTGAACGAGAATCGGCCGGCCTTGAAGCCGCGCACCTTGGCGTCGGGCGTGTCCTCGAAGAGGTCGCGGATATCGCTGAACACACCGGTGAAGGTGGCCGGATTGCTGCGGGGCGTGCGTCCGATGGGGCTCTGGTCTATCTCGATGAGTTTGTCGATATTGCCGATTCCCACCACTTCGCGATAGGGGAGCGGATGCAGTTTGGCGCGGTAGAACTTGTTTTTGAGGATGGGCATAAGGGTCTCGCCGATGAGCGAGGACTTGCCGCTGCCGCTCACGCCGGCCACCCCGATCAGGCAGCCCAGCGGGAAATCTACATCCACGTTTTTGAGGTTGTTCCCGGTGGCGCCCCGCAGGCCCAGGGTGAGGCCGTTGCCCCGGCGCCGGTGCGCGGGAACGGGGATGACGCGTTTCCCCTGCAGGTAGTCCAGCGTAATGGAATCGCCCAGCACGCAGTGTTCCAGGACCTCCGGAGCGGGTTTCCGGCCGGCCACCAGGTCTTGCACCGGGGCGTTCAGGCAGATGCGTCCGCCCTCGGCACCGGCCCCGGGACCTACGTCCACCAGCCAGTCGGCACTGAACATGGTTTCGGCATCGTGCTCCACCACCATGACGGAGTTTCCTTCGTCGCGCAGTTCCTTGAGCGAGGCGATGAGTTTGCGGTTGTCCCGCTGGTGCAGGCCGATGCTGGGTTCGTCCAGGATGTAGAGGACGTTCACGAGTTTGGAACCAATCTGGGTGGCCAGGCGGATGCGCTGGCTTTCGCCGCCGGAGAGGGACCCCGTGGCTCGGTCCAGCGAGAGGTAATCCAGGCCCACATCCAGCATAAAGCCCACCCGGTCGTTGAGTTCCTTGAGGATATCGCGGGCAATGCGGCGCTGGCGGTCGTTCAGCTTCTCCGGGAGGCCTTCCAGCCACGCTTTTAGTTCGGTCATCTCCCACGAGGCTACCTGGGCGATGGTTTTTCCATCGATCCGGAAGCATTCGGTATGCTTGCCCAGCCGGGTTCCGCCGCAGACGGGACAGACCACTTTTTCATCGATATCTTCCACGATGCCGTCGAAGGAGACCATCTCCGAGAGGTTGCCTTCACCGATGCGGAAGAGGTCGTCCGAGCCGAAAATGATGTGGGAGATGGCTTCGTCGGGGAGGGCGGCGATGGGGTCGTACAGCGAGAAATTGTATTTCCGGGCGATGGCGCGGATGACGTCGAACTTGCGGGTTTCGCGCACCTTCCCCAGCGGGACGATGCCTCCTTCGGCGATGGAGAGGCTGCGGTCGGGGATGAGGGTGTCCAGGTTTACATCGACAATCATCCCGAGTCCCTTGCAGTGCGGGCAGTAGCCCTCGGGCGAGTTGAACGAGAAGGTATGCGGTTGCGGTTCCGGGAGGGAAATGCCGCTGACCGGATCTACGAAATGCTTGGAGTAGTGCGTGAGCTCCCCGGTTGCGAGGTCCATTACGGCCACGGATCCTTTGCCGGCGTTCAGCGCGGTCATGACCGAGTCGCGCACCCGTTTGCCATCGTCCGGCGAAGGCTTGAGTTTGTCTACCAATAGCTCAATGAAATGGGCCTTGTAGCGGTCCAGGGCTTCGATTTCGTTGAGGTTGCAGAGTTCCCCGTCGATGCGGACCTGGGTGTAGCCGCGTTTGCGCAGCTGCTCGAACAGGTCCCGGTAGTGGCCTTTGCGGCCGCGGACCAGCGGGGCCAGCAGGT
>CADCCI010000054.1:0-13160 GCA_902799895.1 uncultured Bacteroidia bacterium
CCGCCAGGTCCTCCAGCGAACGCATCAGCTGCGCTTCCTTGACCACCACCAGCTGGCGCTCCGCCATCATGGGGAAGCGCCGGGCTGCGGTGATTACGGTATCGGCATCCACTTCGGAGCCGTAACAAATGAGCTGGTTGAAATCCCTCTCGCTTTCGTCGAGGGCGTTTTCAAGAATGGCGTCGCAGACCTGTTCCGGGTAGTAGGGTTCCTCCCCCATCAGCAGGTACACGCTCTTGAAGGAGCCTGCACGGGCCTCGGCAACGAGTTCCCTGCACTGCCGGTCAATGTCTGCAAAGCCTTTTGCCATGGCTTAACCCTCGATTCTCTTTTCTTTGGCGCGGGTAAGCTTTTCTTTCATGGCATCGATGGCGGCATCGATGGCGTCTTCGAAGCTCTTGGCCTTCCGTTCAATCAGGAAATCCTGGCCGGGGGCATCGACCGTGACGCGTACACATTTGCCGTCGGGTTCTTTGAGGTCGCTCAGGGTAACGGCCGCTTTGGCGGCACCGTCATAGAATTTGGCCAGCTTGGCGGCCTTCTTCTCTACGAATGCGGCGATCTTCTCGTCGCGTTCAATCTTCAGGAACTTAATCTCAGTCTCCATGTGAACCTCCTTTTTTTGCCCGGGGATGGGCGTTGTTATACACTGTTTTCAGTTTCTCGATGGAGTTGTGGGTATAGACCTGGGTGGCGGCCAGCGAGGCGTGTCCCAGCAATTCCTTGATAGAATTGAGGTCCGTTCCCGCATCCAGGAGCTCGGTTGCCAGCGTGTGGCGCAGCACGTGGGGCGATTTGCGCCCGGTAATGCCGTCGTCGCTCCCGAGTTCCTGCTTCACCGCCCGGTCTACGTATGCCGGATACAGCCTGCGTCCCGATGCCGTGATGAGCAGTGGCTCGCCGGAGGTCCGTTCCCTCCCTACCATCGATTCAACTGAATGTAAATATAATAAAATTTCTTGCCAAACGGAAGAAATCAGCGGAATTTCCCGCATTTTATCTCCTTTTCCGCGGACGCGAAGGGTCTGCCGGCCCGCATCCAGGCTGTCCAGATTCAGGCCGATAAGCTCGCTGCGGCGGATGCCCGATGCGTGCAGCAGCGATATGATAAGCCGCCGAAGCCGCCTCTCGTACATCTGTACGGCCGTTTTCAGGGATTCGGACCGATTCCCCACGAAGGGGCCGAAACTCTCCAGCACCGCCAGTTCATCCTCCGAGGCGCTGTGCGCCGTCCGCTCGAAGTAGTGTTCCATGGAGGCGTCCCGATAGAAAACCGGCAGGCGTTTTTCCACCTTCGGGCGTTTGACGGTGCGGGCCGGGTTGGTTTTCAGGTGTCCCTCCCGCAGCAGGAAGCGGCAGAAGCCGCTGAGCACGCTCAGGTGCAGGTTTACCGTGCGGGCGTCCAGCTTTCCCCCGCCGTCGCGGCCGTTCATCAGCCAGACCTCGTATTCGCGGATTCGCGATGGGATCAGATTGTCTATGATTTCTCCGCCGCAAAACCGGCCGAAATCGGCCAGCACGTCGGCATAGATCCGGCAGGTCCGGGCAGAATAGCGGCGGACCTTGGAAATATAGTCTATGTAACTGTCTGTCAGCATTTTTCGGAGAGTCCGAGTTCGGGAGCGTGGGCCCGCATAAAGCGGTCGGCCGCCTCGAAAGTATTCTCGATGACCCCGTCCAGAATGGCATCTTTCACCATCTCCTTCAGCTGCCCGATGGGGGCGCTGGGCGGGATGCCGTAGACCTGCATCACGTACTCGCCCGTGATGGGATTCTTGAAATTGCGGATGGCGTCCTTTTCCTCCACCAGCTCCAGTTTGCGCTTCACTTCCTCGAAGTTCTGCCGGATGCGCGCTACCTTGGCGGGGTTCTTGGAGGTAATGTCCGCGTTACAGAGGAGCATCAGGTCGTCAATGTCGTCGCCCGCGTCGAAGAGCAGGCGCCGCACCGCGCTGTCCGTCACCTCGTCGTCCACCAGGGCGATGGGCCGCAGGTGAAGGCCCACGAGTTTCTGGACATATTTCATCTTCTCGTTCAGCGGCATCTTCAGTTTTTCGAAGATTTTGGGGACCATCCGGGCGCCCACGACCTCGTGTCCGTGGAAGGTCCAGCCGACGGCCGGATCGTAGCGTTTGGAGGCAGGTTTTCCGATGTCGTGCAGCAGGGCGGCCCACCGGAGCCAAAGGTTTCGGTTACCGTCCGCAGCCGCCACATTGTCAAGCACTTGTAGTGTGTGCGAAAAATTCTCTTTATGGCCTCGGCCGTCTACCGTTTCCACGCCTTTGAGCTTCTCCAGTTCGGGCAGGATGTAGTCCAAAAGACCGGTCTCGTCCAGGGTTCGGAAGGCCTGGGAAGGACGGTCGCAGACGAGGATTTTGTTCAGCTCTTCCACAATCCTTTCCTTGGACAGGATGCTCATTCTGTCCTTCATCCGCCGCATGGCTTCCAGAGATTCCGGAACAATGGTAAAGGCGCGTTCCGGGGTGGAAAGTTTGGCTGCGAACCGCACCGCCCGGAGCATCCGGAGCGGATCGTCGCTATAGGTCTGTTCGGGTTCCAGCGGTGTCCGGATAATGCCGGCCGCCAGGTCGCGGATGCCTCCGAAGGGGTCTACCAGCGCCCCGAAGTCCTTCTTACAGAGGCTGAAAGCCATGGCGTTGATGGTGAAGTCCCGCCGCAGCTGGTCTTCTTCCAGGGTACCGTCTTCCACGATGGGTTTGCGGGATTCGCGGTGGTAGGATTCCTTCCGCGCTCCCACGAATTCCACCTCGGCACCGCGGTAATGCAGCATCGCCGTACCGAAATTCCGGAAGACGCTCACGTTGCAGGGATGCTTCTCGCGGGCGGATATTTCGGCCGCCACCGCTTCTGCCAGGTCGATTCCGCTCCCCTCCACCACGATGTCGATATCGTCGTTCTCGCGGCCCAGGAAGCAGTCGCGAACATAGCCGCCAATCACGAAGGCACGCACGCCCAGGCGGTCCGCCACCTCGCTCACGAGGCCAAAGACCGGGGCGTCCAGGAATCCTTGTGTGATAGTTACCGGCATACTTCTGCGTAATCGGGCAAACGGTCCACGGGGATGAAGTTGTTCACCTCCCGAACAAAGACCAGGGTTTTCTTGCCATTGGTAATGACAATCCAGTTCACGTCCAGCACCAGGTTGTAGCGGAGGGCCTGTTCCAGGACCTCGCGGGTGAGTTCCACATCGGGCCGCTTGCATTCCACCACCATCGCGGGCGACATATCCCGCCGGTAGACCACGATATCGGCCCGCCAGGCCTTTCCGCCGTAGGAAAGGGTGGCTTCGCTCATCATCTCGTAGGCGGGAACGCCACACTCGTCCCCCAGGACGGAAATGAACCACTGACGCACCCGTTCTTCGGGGGTCAGGGCCACCTCCTTGCGGCGCAAGGGATCCCAGACGTGTTCTTCTGCCATAGGCTATCGGACGTTTTCCAGACGCTTCGCCGCATAGGCGCGCGTCACGGTAAAGGTTTTCTTGTCCAAGGACGGGGCCTCGAACATGGCATCGTCAAATATCTTCTCGCAGATGCTCCGCAGGCCGCGGGCACCCAGTTTGTTTTTCAAAGCGGTATCCACGATGAGTTCCAGGACGTCATCGTTTACCTTGAGCGTCATTCCGTCCAGCTCGAAAAGCTTGGCGTACTGCTTCAAGAGGGCGTTTTTGGGCTCCGTGAGGATGCGCAGCAGGGCGTCGCGGTCCAGCGGGTCCAGGAAGGTGATCACGGGCAGTCGGCCGATGATTTCGGGGATGAGCCCATAGGCCCGCATATCCTGCGCGTCCACGTACTGGAGCAGGTTGTCGCGGTCTACCTGGGCTTTTTCCTCGGCCCCGTAACCGCTGACCTGGGTGTTCAGGCGGCGGGCGATGTGGCGTTCGATGCCTTCGAAGGCGCCGCCGCAGATGAACAGGATGTTCTGCGTGTTGATGTGGACGAATTCCTGCTCGGGATGCTTGCGGCCGCCCTTCGGGGGTACGTTGATCACGTTGCCCTCCAGGAGTTTGAGCATGGCCTGCTGGACACCCTCGCCGCTTACGTCGCGGGTGATGGAGGGATTGTCGCTCTTGCGGGCAATCTTGTCGATTTCATCGATAAAGACGATGCCGCGCTCGGTCTTCGCCACGTCGTAATCGGCCTCCTGCAGCAGGCGCGAGAGGATGCTCTCCACATCTTCGCCCACATAGCCCGCTTCGGTGAGGACGGTGGCGTCCACAATGGTGAACGGCACGTCCAGCATCCGGGCTATGGTCTTGGCCAGCAAGGTCTTACCCGTTCCCGTGGGGCCACAGAGCAGGATGTTGCTCTTCTCCAGTTCCACGTCCTGCGCCCCGTCCACGAGGTTGTGGTTGATGCGCTTGTAGTGGTTGTAGACCGAAACGGCCAGCAGCTTCTTGGCCCTGTCCTGTCCAATGACGTACTGGTCCAGGAAGGCCTTGATTTCGGCCGGTTTGGGAAGCTTTTCCAGGCGTCCCTGCGGGGCGGACGGTGCTTCTCCCTTCAAGCCCTGGAGGTAGTCCTTGGCCAGGTCGATGCACTCGTTGCAGATGCACCCCTCCAGGCCTTGCAGCAGGAGGGGTACCTGATTCTCGCTACGGCCGCAGAACATGCAGTGCCGTAGTGTTGTGTTCTTCTTACTCGCCATTTACTTCTTGCGGGTCAGAATTTCATCTACCATACCATAGTCCTTGGCTTCCTGGGCGCTCATCCAGAAGTCGCGGTCGGCATCGGCAAAGACCTTGTCATACGGCTGTCCGCTGTGGGCGGAGATGATTTCGTACAGTTCCTTGCGGGTCTTTTCGATTTCGCGCGCGGCAATAAGGATGTCCGAGGCCTGGCCCTGGGCGCCGCCTAACGGCTGGTGGATGAGCACCTTGGAGTGCGGCAGGCAGGAACGCTTGCCCGCGGCTCCGGCGCACAGCAGCACCGAGCCCATGGAAGCGGCCATTCCCGTGCAGATGGTGGCCACGTCGGGCGAAACCAGCTGCATGGTGTCGTAAATACCCAGGCCGGAGGTCACCTGGCCGCCGGGGGTATTCAGGTACAGGGAAATGTCGGCACCCGGGTCGGTGGAGGCCAGGAAGAGTAGCTGGGCCTGGATGATGTTGGCCACGTCGTCGTCGATGGGAACGCCCAGGAAGATGATGCGGTCCATCATCAGGCGGCTGAACACGTCCATGGAGGCCACGTTCAGTTTGCGCTCTTCAATGATGGTGGGGTTGATGTAACTGTCGCTCAGGCGGGCATACCCCTCCAGGGTAAGGGAGGAGATGCCTCTTTCCGAGCGTGCATACTTTTTAAATTCGTCCTTCATGCGGATTTATTTGAGTTCGCGGAATTTTTCCACGGTGATTTTCTTGTTGGCGAGCGTAACCACCTCGCGGACAGCGGTGATGACCTTCTGGTCCTCCACGTTCTCCTCGATCTGGCGGCTCTGGCGCTCATCGGCCAGGACACGCTGGGCAGCCTCGCGGATCATCTCCTGCGGCACGCCGCCCATACCGTACATGGCATACTGGTAGGCGGCGAAGGCCTCGGCAGCTTCCTGGAGGTCTTTCTGCTCCACTTTCAGGCCGTATTTCTCCATCAGTGAGGAGCGGACGGTCTGCCACTTGAAGTCCTCGATAAAGGTGGGGAATTCGGCTTCGATCTGCTCGGCGGTGAACTTACCCTCGTTGATGTAGATGAGCCAGCGCTTGAGGAAGTCCTCGGGCAGGGTCACGGCGGCCTTCTCTACCAGATAAGCCTTCAGGTCCTTGCCAAAGCGGTAGTCTGCCTCCTGCTTGTAGTTCTCTTTCAGGCGCTCCTCTACGGCGGCGGAGAATTCCTCGTCGTTGTGGACCTTGTCCTGTCCGAAGAGCTTGTCAAAGGTCTCCTGGTTGGCCTCGGCGCTCACGAAGGTCTTCACGTTCACCACGGTCACGTGGAAGAGCGGATCCAGGTCTTTCAGTTCGTCCTTCTTGATCTTGAGCATAGCGGCGCGGTCGGTCTCATTGGTGAAGGCCAGGTTCACGTCCACGTCGAATTTGTCGCCGGCTTTCTTGCCTTTGAACAGGGCGCGGCCTTCTTCGGCCACGTTGCGGACAGAAACATATGTGCCTTCTACAGAGACGGTTCCGTTGGTCATATCGCATACCAGGTAGTCATCCTCGCCGGCCTTCTTGCCTTCCTGCAGGGAGCCCATCTGGCGAAGCATGTTCTCCTTCATCTCCTTCTTGGCCTTCTCGGTCACGTCTATTTTATAATAGGTAACCTTGTCTTCCTTGCCGGGCTCCAGCGTCACCTCGGGAGCGGTGGCCAGGTCGAACTTGAAGGTGAAGTCGTTGCCGGACTTCCACTCGATGTCCTCCTGCTTCTCGCTGGTGAGCGGCTCGCCCAGGAGGTTGAGTTTGTTCTTGGTGATGTACTCGCTGAGCGCGTGGGAAACCACTTCGTTCACAGCCTCGACGAGGGCCTGGTCGCCATAGACGCGCTGGATGAGCGTCATAGGTACCATTCCTTTGCGGAATCCCTTGAATTCGGCCGTACGGCGGCGGTCGGCAAGCTTCTTCTTCTCATTGGCAACATAATCCTCTGCCGCCACGGCGATGCTCAGCTGAAACTGGAGATCATCGATCTTTTTCTTCGTTACTTTCATATTATACAATTATTTATTTGTTTTATTTTCAGGATATTCCACGCGCTCGTGGTGTACCTGCACCAGGTACTGCTTGAGCACGTTCTTCACGGTCACGAGGTCCTTGATGGAGAGGTCTGCCTCTTCCATCTGGCCCTCGTTCATCTTGCCCGCCACCATCTTTTCCACAAAGGCGTCCACCGACGCGGCGGAGTAGTCCGTAAGCGTGCGGGAGGCTGCCTCGATACTATCGCACAGCATCAGGAGCACCTGCTCCTGCGTGCGCGGTTTGCGGCCGGGATAGGTAAATGCCTTCACCTGGGAAGCGTCGCCGCCCGCCTGGAGATAGGTGTTCCAGAAAAAGCCGGTACGGCTGGTTCCGTGGTGGGTAATGATAAAATCGGTTATCACTTTGGGCAGGCCGATCCGGTTGGCGATTTCCAACCCGTCGGTGACGTGCCGGATGATCCGGGAGGCGCTTTCCTCCGGACTCAGGCCGCTGTGATAGCCTTTCCCGCCGGGGATGAGGGTTTCGTTCTCGATGAAGCAGGCGGGATTGTTCATCTTGCCGATATCGTGATAAAGGGCACCGGCGCGTACCAGCAGCACATTTGCGCCGATGGAACGGGCGGCCGCTTCGGCCATGCTCATGACCTGGAGCGAGTGCTGGAAAGTACCGGGAGCCCGGTGGTCGAGCTCGCGCAGGGTGGAGTTGGACGTATCCGTCAGTTCCACGAGGCGGGAATTCGACACGAGGTTAAAGATCTTCTCGAACAGGTAGATGGCGGGATAACCGGCCACCGAGAGGAGCGATCCCAGGAACAGGAAGGCCACTTCCCGGTAGGGATTGCCGCTGACGGCATCGATAAACCGGAAACCAAAATACGTGATGAGCAGGGTCACGAAGACCACGGCGGCGGACAGGAACTGGTGCCAGCCCCGGTTGAAGAACTGGAAGCTGTAGAAGCCGCACAGGCCCGCCACGAGGAACATCACGAACAGGACCGGACCGCCCTCGCAGAAAATCAGCAGCGGGATGAGCGATACGATATAGACCGGAACGATGACCTTCGGTTTGAAGAAGGCGTGCAGGAAGGTGGCTCCCAGCGTAAACGGCACCATGTACAGGAAATCCGGGGCCGCCTTGCCGATGACCAGGGCGGTTACCGTGAGCAGCAGGAAAACAAGCTGGAGGTAGAGGTAACGGTTGGGCTCGGCAAAAATGGCCGGATTCGAGAAATAGATGATCAGGTAGAAGATGAGCACCAGCGCCAGGGCGATGAGGGCGTTCCCCAGCCAGAAAAGGATGCGGGGGCCCGTGTAGCCCATATTGGCTTCGTATTCCACCTTGTAGGAGTCCAGCATCTGGGCAATTTCGCCCGTGACCATCTCCCCTTCCGATACGATGAGCTGGCCGCGGTTCACGAAGCCGGACGTGGGGGAAATGTAGGAGGCGCTCTCGGCGTGCGTGAGGGCGGTCATCTGCTTGTCGTACACCAGGTTGGGGACGATGAGGTCGTACACGCCGGCTGCCCGGAGGATGGAGTCTACGTTGATGTAGGGGTATTTGGCGCCCACATCGGCCACCAACTTGGCGCGCGCGGCACTTTCCTTATAGACTTCCGTCACCGGACGCTGGACGGCCCGTTTTTCCCGCTGGATGAAGAGGACGGCGTTGGGGTCCCCTTTCTTGTCGGTCTTGACACCGGCATCGGAAACGATGCCCCGCTCGTACAGGGAGCGGATTTCGCCCACCACCGGGGCTTTCAGGACACCCAGGTCCAGGCCTTCGGCGGCCTTGATGTTCCGGTTGGCTACATCGGTGGCGTAGCGGTAGTACGGGACAATGCCGCCGTCCGACTTGCTCTTCTCCTCGAGGATCTGCTCCTCGGTCTTGAGGATCGGGAAATCGAACTGGGCGATGAGATTCTCGTGCTTCCACGGCGAACCCTTCCGGTAGTCGTAGCCGAACTTGGCGGTGCGCGGCATCAGGAGCACCAGCACCAGCCAGAGCAGGACCAGGGGAAGGTATTGTCCGGGTTTACCCGGGAGTCGGGACAGTTTCATACGCGGTGTTTACTTAAAAGGGCTGTCGGCCTCGCGAGCTATGTAGCCGTAGGTGAGGCGGTCGGTCAGGTTCGGGAAAAGCCGGTGGGCCCAGACCGTAGCCTTGCCCAGGAAGGTGAGGATTTTCTGCGAACGGCGCTGCTCCAGGGCCTTGGCCAGGTGCAGGGCGCAGTCTTCGGCACTCATCAGCTTGCCTTCCTCCAGCGGGGTCTTGCCCTGGGGCGTACCGTCGGCCGTAAGGGCGGCGTTGCGCACGTTGGAGGCCGTGTAGCCCGGGGCGAACACCAGGACGTTCAGCCCGTCTTTCAGGTGCTCGATACGCAGGGTGTCCAGGAAGCCGCGCACGGCGTACTTGGACGAGGAATAGCCCGTACGGGCCGGCAGGGCGCTGTATCCCGCGATGGAGATGACGCCCACCACGCTGCCTTTGGAGGCCAGCAGGTACGGCAGGGCGTATTTGGTGCACTGCACCGTGCCCCAGAAGTTCACATCCATCAGCGAGCGGATTACCTTCAGGTCCAGGTCTTTGAACATGGCGCGCATGGAAATGCCGGCGTTATTCACCAGGATGTCTATGCGGCCGAACCGCTCCACCGTCTTTTCGATGAGGGTGCGGCAGTCTTCCTCGCTGGTAACGTCCGTCTTCACACAGAGGACGTTTTCCGCGTTGGGGCTTACCGAGGGGGCTTCCTGCTCCAGTTTGTCCAGGCTCCGGGCGGCCATCACCACCTTGGCGCCCATGCTGCCAAAGAGACGGGCAGAAGCCAACCCGATCCCCGAGCTGGCTCCTGTGATGATGATAACCTTGTCCTTAAAGGTGTCTGCAAGCATATTATTTTACCGTCATGGCGGCGATATCGTCTCCGTCGTACAGGCCGGCATCGAGTTTCGCCTTGATTTCCTTGAAGACCTTCAGCGTGTAGTTCACGTCCTCCATGGTGTGGGCGGCCGTACAGACGATGCGGAAGATGATCATGCCCTTCGGCCATCTTGGTGGCCTGGGCGATACCGCCCTTGATGTGGACCGGGGTGACGCAGGCTTCCGCCTCGCCGATGTCGAATCCCTCCTCTCTGAAGCCGTTCTGGATGGCATGGGTGATGGCCCAGCACTTCTTGCGGAGCTCGTCTCCTTCCGGGGAGTCGATGATTTCCATTCGCTTGATGTTGCCGATGACCAGCGGCATCGGAAGCGATTTGGCGTACATCTGGCTGCGCATGTTGGCGCGGAGGTAGTTGATGATGGCGTGCGGACCGGCCACAAAGCCGCCGATGGAGGCCATGCTCTTGGCAAAGGCGCCGATGTACAGGTCGATGCCGTCCATCACGCCGAAATGCTCGGAGGTACCGCGTCCGTGCGGGCCCAGGAGGCCGAAGCCGTGGGCATCGTCGATGAGGATGCGGAATTTGTATTTCTGCTTCAGGGCCACCAGACCGTCCAACTTGCCCAGGGCGCCGGTCATGCCGAACACGCCCTCGGTGATGAGGAGCACGCCGCCGCCGTTCTCTTCGGCCTCGGCACAGGCACGTGCGAGGACCTTTTCGGCATCGGCCAGGTTGTTGTGGCGATATTTGTATTTGCTGCCGATATGCAGGCGGATACCGTCCAGCAGGCAGGCATGGCACTCGGCGTCGTAGACGATGACGTCGTGGCGGGCCGTGAGGGCGTCAATCGTAGAGACAATGCCCTGATAGCCGAAGTTATACAGGAAGGCGTCCTCCTTCTTCTCGAAGTCGGCGAAAATCTTTTCCAGTTTCTCGTGATAACGCGTGTGACCGGACATCATGCGGGCGCCCATCGGATAGGCAAGGCCCCAGTCCGCCGCCGCCTGGGCGTCGGCTTTGCGCACCTCGGGGTGGTTGGCCAGGCCGAGGTAGTTGTTCAGGGACCAGTTCAGCACGGGGATGCCGTTAAAGGTCATGTGCGGGCCCAGCTCGCCTTCCAGGCGGGGGTACATGTAGTAACCGAAACCTTGTTCGAAATACTGGCCGATAGGGCCGCCGCTGTCGCGTTCGATACGATCAAAAATATCCAACATATCTATTTGTAAATTAATTGCTTAAGCATCAATGTTCGCATAATGTGCGTTCTCCTCGATGAACTGCCGGCGCGGCGGGACATCGTCGCCCATGAGCATGGAGAAGGTCCGCTCGGCCTCGGCCGCGTTCTCGATGGTGATCTGGCGCAGGCGGCGGCGGGACGCGTCCATGGTGGTGTCCCACAGCTGCTGGTCGCTCATTTCACCCAGACCTTTGTAGCGCTGCACGGTGACGCCCTTGTCGGTACCCTTGCCCAGACGGGCGGTCGCCTCGGCGCGCTGGTCATCGGTCCAGCAATAGACCTCTTCCTTGCCCTTTTTGACAAGGTAGAGAGGCGGCGTAGCCAGATAGACATAGCCGTTCTTGATGAGGTCGAACATATAGCGGAAGAAGAAGGTCAGGATGAGGCAGGCAATGTGGGAGCCGTCCACATCAGCATCGGTCATGATGATGACTTTGTGATAGCGGAGCTTGCTCAGGTCCATGTGCTTCTCGCCGGATTCGTCTTCTACGGCCACGGTTACGCCCAAGGCCGTGTAGATGTTGCGGATTTCCTCGCTGTCGAAGGCGCGGTCGCCGGCGGCTTTCTCCACGTTCAGGATCTTGCCTCGGAGCGGCAGGATGGCCTGGATGCGGCGGTCGCGGCCCTGCTTGGCGGTACCGCCTGCGGAATCACCCTCCACCAGGCGGCATGCCGGCGCCGCCCATCGGGCTCTTGCGCTGGACCATTTCACGGGCTTTGCGGGCGGCGTTGCGCGCCGTTGCGGCCAGGACGATCTTCTCGATGATGATCTTGGCCAGCTTGGGGTTCTCTTCCAGGTAGGTATCCATAGCCGCGGCCGTGGCCTGGGAGACGGCGGAGGTAGCCTCCGGGTTGCCCAGCTTGGTCTTGGTCTGGCCTTCGAACTGCGGCTCGGCCACCTTCACGGAGATGACGGCCGTAAGGCCCTCGCGGAAGTCCTCGGGAGCCAGGTCGCCTTTGAACTTGGCCAGGAGGTTGTTCTTCTCTGCATAGTTCTTCAGGGAACGGGACAGGCCCATCTTGAAGCCCTGCAGGTGCGTACCGCCTTCGATGGTGTTGATATTGTTCACATACGAGAAAATGCGCTCGCTGTAGCCGTTGTTGTACTGAAGGGCGATATCGATCGGAATCACCTTGTCGGAAGCCACGCAGATGGGATCGGGGATGAGTTTCGTGGCGCCGGCATCCAGGTAGTCGATGAATTCCTTCAGTCCTTCCTGCGAATAGAAGACCTCGGAGCGGTGCGAACCGTCCTCCAGGGTCTCGCGCAGGTCCGTCAGGGAGATGTGGATGCCCTTGTTCAGGAAGGCGAGTTCCCGCAGGCGCTTGGCCAGGGTGTCGTATTTGTACACGATGGTCTGCGTAAAGATCTCGGCGTCCGGATGGAAGGTGATGATGGTACCCGTGTCGTTGCAGGTACCCACGACCTCGACCGGTCCCAGGGGCTTTCCCTTGGAATATTTCTGGACGTGGATCTGTCCCTCGCGGTGTACCTCGGCCACCAGCAGGTCGGCCAGGGCGTTCACGCAGGATACGCCCACACCGTGCAGACCGCCGGACACCTTGTAGCTGTCCTTGCTGAACTTACCGCCGGCGTGCAGGACGGTCAGAACGACCTCCAGGGCGCTGCGGTGCTCCTTCGGGTGCATGCCCGTAGGGATACCGCGGCCGTTATCCTTTACCGTGATGGAGTTGTCCTCGTTGATGCTGACTTCGATTTCGTTGCAGAAGCCGGCCATCGCCTCGTCGATACTGTTATCCACGACCTCGTACACCAGGTGGTGAAGACCCCGCTCACCGATGTCGCCGATATACATGGAAGGGCGTTTACGCACGGCTTCCAGGCCTTCGAGAACCTGGATACTACTGGCTGAATACTGCTCTTCCGCCTGCTTCATTTCCTCATTTTCAATCATATTCCGTATAGTATTATAATAACTTGCAAAGATAGTAATTTATTCTGACATCATCAAATCTACATTTTGAAGCAAATGCCGGCCGTGAGGCTGAAGCCGCTCTCGGCAAAGCCCGGGTGGCGCTGGATGGTGGCATCCAGCAGGTTGGAGATCTGGGCCCAGAAGGAAAGCTTGCGCGAGTAGCGGTACTCGCCCATCAGCCCGAGATCCACCCAGCCGGGAATGCGGGCTTCGGTGTGGTTGCCCGATGCCAGACTGTAGATATCGCCCCGGCGGGCGATGGCGCCCTCGGCCCAGATGCCGGCGAAGATGCGTTCCTGCCAGTTGTAGACGGCGCGGACATTACCGCCCAGGCGGGACGGCTCGAACACGCCGGAATACTCCTGCTTGTAGACGTTGGTGTGGTTGAACTGCACGCCGCCGTCCACGGCTACGCGGGAGCTGTTCCAGGCAGCCCGGAGGTCTACATAGAAGCGGTT
>CADCCI010000054.1:13165-24032 GCA_902799895.1 uncultured Bacteroidia bacterium
CTACATAGAAGCGGTTGTAGTCTTTCCAGTTGATGGTTCCCAGGAGCATCTGCGGCTCGGTGGTGGCCAGGCTGTTCACATCCAGGACGGCATCCACCAGGCCGCCGGAAACGGAGGCGAATCCGGTGCAGAGGTCATACTGCAGACGGCCCAGCACCTGGCCGCGAAGGCCCAGGCGCACGTTGATGCGTTCGATGGTATTGTCCAGCAGGGAGGAATAGGTGTTCAGGCGGGCTCCGCCGGTTACATCGGCATAGAGGTTGAGCGTCTGCTCGATGGCCTGGTAGCTGGCGTGGACGGCCGGATAGAAGACCTGGCCTTTCTGGGTATAGAGTTCGGGCAGGCCGTTCAGCTGGTCGTCGTCGTGGAAGAGGAAGCCCACGGTAAAGCCCAAATCCAGGTTCAGTTTGTCCTTTTTCAGCAGCAGGTGCGGCGTGGCGGAAAGGTTGGTTCCGCGGGCGCTCACCAGGTTGTTGTAGAAGGCCATATCCGCCTTCAGGTCTACCAGGGCGCGCATATCGTCCCGGAGCACCGGACCGAAGGAACCGTTGAAGGAGAAGACCGTTTCGCCGAGGTCCATGCCATCTGCGGCGTCCTTGCCGAAGCGAAGACCCACGCCGGCGTCATAGAAGAAGCCGCCGGTTTCCACGCCCAGGGCACGGGCCCGGACCTTCATATCCAGGGCGTTGTACATCTTGTCCAGGACCGGATTGCGGAGAATCGGGAGGGGGTCCTTGGAGCCGATGCCCAGGTAACCGGCATCGAAACTCAGCTCTCCCCTGTCCCAGCCGTACCGGCCGTCAAAGCCGGCGCGCACCAGCAGGTCGCGGCCGGAGAAGGTTTCTCCCTTGTCGCCTTTGAGGTCATACACGGAGGTAGACACCCCGTCGCGCTCGGCTTTGACGGACCGCCAGTCTCCGAAGAAGCCCCGCAGGGAGCCGTACAGGCTCATCTGGAAGGCTCCGTCCAGCTCGGGGCTGAAGACGATATCGGCCTCGGGACGGAAGGCATAGCCGGCGCCGGCCCGCACGTACAGCAGCTGGCCCGGATAGGCTTCGCGCTGCGGCTTCATGTTCATCAGGTACGGGCTGAACTCATAGGCACCCTTGTACGGGTTCCCGAAGACGGAGTAGTCGAAGTCCGTATCGAAACGGAGCAGGGAGTCCGGCACGTTCATGGCCACGGTTCCCTTGTTGATATTCAGGTCCTTGCTTTCGTAGGTGCGGGTCACCTCTACGGTAGGATTCAGGTTCTGGGCCTGGAGGGCGGCACCGGCGCACAGGGCGGCCACCGCCAGGATATAGCTCTTGTTCATCATTACTCGCTCATTTTCTGAAGTTTCTCAAGGCGCATACGAACGTTATCCGGCACATCGTCGTCCGGACCGAAAGGCGTGTAGCCGTTCTTGACGCTCTCGAAGGTGGCCTTTGCCTGGACCATGTTGTCCCGCTCGGCGAAGGAGTCGCCCAGGACGATGAAGGCCTTGGCCAGCCAGTAGTTCTGGCCGGGAGCATCCTGGGCCAGTTTGTAGACGCGTTTTTCTACGTCGGCAAAGTCGCCGGTGTCGTAGCTGCGCTGGATCAGCTGGTAGCAGGCCTCGGCACCTTCGTCCGTGGAAGGATAGCGGCTCAGGTTCTCGAAGAGGCTGAAGGCCTTGTCGCGGTCGCTTCGGGCCAGGGAGGCCTTGGCTTTCACGTAGTCGGCCTCGCGGATGAGGTCGTTGGTGGCGGACTTGTCCGCTTTCACGACATCGGCGGCGGCCAGGGCTTCTACCCATTTGTGGCCGCGGTAGGCGGAGCGCATGGCTCCGATGCGGCCGGCAGTCACGTTTCCGTCGATACGGGCCACGGTCTGCAGCTTCTGGTAGGCGTCGTAGGCGTCGTTGTATTTCTCCATACCGAAGCTCAGGTCGGCCAGGGCACGGGCGGCCGGTTCGGCGAATTCACCGCCGCTTACCTTGGCGTAGGCATCGCAGGCGGGTTCCTTCTTGTCCATGGCCCGGAGGCATTCGGCCGTGTAGAACCAGGTCTGCTCTACGCGGGAGCCGTTGGGATATTTGCTGCGGTAGGTCTCCAGGGAGCCCAGGGCCTTGCCGTAGTTGCCCGCCAGGTAGAGCTGCTCGCCGGCGTTGAAGTACAGGGTTTCCTTCTCGGCGTCGGTCTTGTTGGCCACGGCGCCCACCTTCTCGGCATAGGCCAGGTAAGCATCGGCCTGTCCCTCGGACTGATCAGACTGATAGATGGATTCCACGGCCAGCATGGCATCCTCGGCAAAGCCGGTTTCGGAGAGGTTCTCCACCACCTGCTTGTAGTAATCCAGGGCCTGGGCGGCCTCGCCGCGGTTGCGGCTGATCATACCCAGTTCGATGAGGGCGCGGGCGGCGAAGGTATTGTCCTTCGTGGTGCCCTTGAGGGTCTTGAAGGCGCGGACGGCGTCGTCCTCGTCGTTCACGGCCACATAGGCGCGGCCCAGTTCGTAAAGGGTCTCGCTGTACCAGGCCGTGTTCGGGGATGCGTCCTTGACGGCGCTCAGCACCTCTATCCGCTCGTTCTTGGCACCGGTAAGGCCGTAAGCCAGGCCGCACTGGTACCAGGGGTAGAGGTCGTCCGTGACGCCGCCGTACGCCTCGATGGCCTGTTTGTATCCGGCGATGGCATCCTTGTAATCCTTCCGATAGAAGTCGCAGTCGGCCCGGCGCACGGCGGCGTCACGGGCGAAGGCGGGGTTCCCTTCGCGAAGGTATTTGTCGAACCATTTCGACGCATCGGCCCAGGAGCCGTCGCGGAAATAGGTGTAGGCAATGTCGTACGGGATCTTCTTTCCCTCCTCGCGGCCGTCCAGGGCCGAGGTGTTGTACAGGTCGGTCAGAGTGTTGCGCGCCTGGGCGAACTGACCGGCGTTGTAGTAGGATTCGGCCAGCCAGTAACGGGCCAGCTGGTTGAAGGGGTCGCGGCGGTCCCCATAGTAGGCGGCGGCGCGCAGCATCGGAACGGCATCCCGCCAGGAACCGTTGGAAATAAGCTGGTTGGCACGCAGGTAATTGGCTTTCATATAGTTGCCCCGCATATCGGGCGTAAGGTGTTGTTGTATTTGGCAATGTAGTCGCTGAACACCGAGGTGTCGTGGTTCAGGTCGAAGGCCAGTTTGGCGTAATTGAAATAGGCGTCTTCCTGGATGGCGGCGTCGAAGGCCAGGACGGAAGCGTCCTTGAAGGCGTCCATGGCGGCCACCTTGTTCTTGGTCTTGATGTAGGCATAACCCAGCTGGTAGTTGGCAATCTGGCCCAGGGAATCCACCCGGTCCGTCATCATGGTGAAATTCTCCACCGCGCCCTGCCAGTCTTCCACCGCGTACAGGACCGAGCCGGCATAGAACCAGTCGCTGCGGTTCATCCGGGGTTTCTCCTTCAGGATGCTGTCGTAGTAGGAACGGGCCTTCTTGGCATCGCCCATCACCAGGAAGGACTCGCTCAGGATGCGGGCCAGGTGCGGCTGGCGCTCCTCGGGCACGCTGTCATACAAGGCGATTCCGTTTTCCACCACATAGCGGTAGTCCTTCTGCATGAACTTGCACTCCAGCAGGTAGTAGTTGGACAGGTCCGTAAAGCGCGGGTCCTTGGCCGACTGCTCGAACCAGGTGCAGGCCGTGGGGAATTCCTTGTTCGCGTAGGCGATGTAGCCCAGGGCGTAGCGGGAAGGGCCCGTGTAGTCCGAGAAGGGCATTTTCTGGATTTCCTCCATGCCGCGGCGGGCGTTCGCCAGGTCTCCCCTGCCAAAGTCGCTGTAGGCGCGCTTGAAGGTGTATTCCGCCAGTTCATCCTCGGGAAGGGCACGCGGGTCAACGAGCATAAATTCCAGGGAGGCTGCCTCGTAGTCTTCTTTGTTGAAATAGTTCAATCCCATGCGGTAGTGGATGCGGTCTGTCATCCGGGCGCCGGGATAGTCGGCTTCATACGCCTCTGCCAGGGATTCGTAACCGGGGGTCTGGAGGGTAGCGGCGCAGAGGACCGCATAGCCGCGGGCTTCGGCATCGTCGCCCAACGACTCAAACAGCGTCTGTGCACGTTCGTACATTCCCCCTTCGTACAGGCCGATAGCTTCGCGCATGATGCGCCGGGAAGGGCCGTCGCCGGCCTGGGCTCCCGCACCGGAAAGAAGGGCTGCGGCGAGGATTGCCGCCATGAATTTTCTCTTCATATTTACTTGAAATAATTTTATCAAAGTATAATATGCAAATTTAATCAATTTTCACTACATTTGCGAATAAATCGTGACTAAATTTCAGACAAAATGGCGATTATTTCATTCCAGGGAACCGATATCCTGAACGGCGAGGACATTGTCATATACGGGATGGACATGGAGATCGAAAAAGGCGACTTCGTGTACATCGTGGGAAAGGTGGGAACCGGCAAGACTTCCATCATCCGGACCATGATTGCCGAGCACCGTCCCGGCAAGGGTTCCGCGACGGTTTGCGGGTACGACCTGTCTACCATCCGCCCGAAAGAAATCCCCTTCCTGCGCCGCAAGCTGGGGGTGGTTTTCCAGGATTTCCAGCTGCTGACGGACCGCACGGTGGAGGACAACCTTTCCTTCGTGCTGAAGGCGACCGGATGGAAGGACCGCGCGGCGGCCGACTGGCGTATCCGCGAGGTGCTGGAGGCCGTGGGAATGGAAACGAAGGCCCACAAGATGCCGCACCAGCTTTCCGGCGGCGAACAGCAGCGTATCGCCATCGCCCGCGCCCTGCTGAACAAGCCCGAGGTGATCATTGCCGATGAGCCTACCGGCAACCTGGATGGCGAGACGGCGGAGGGCATCATGCAGCTGCTCACCCGCATCAACCGGGAAGAAGGCACCGCCATTGTCATGGTCACCCACAACCGGGCCATTTTCGAGCAATATCCCGGCCGCGTCTTCCTCTGCAAAGACGAAGCCTGCACGCCTATTTCCTAAAAATGACGCGAAAAGAGCGTTTTGCGGCCATTTTGGCCTGGTTCCGGGAGAATCGTCCGGCGGCGCAGACAGAGTTGCGCTTCGGCTCCCCTTTCCAGCTGCTTGTGGCGGTGGTCCTGTCTGCCCAGTGTACCGACAAACGCGTGAACCAGGTTACCCCGGCCCTTTTCGAACGCTTCCCCAGCCCGGAAAGCCTGGCGGCCGCCTCGTTCGAGGAGGTCTTCCCCTATGTGAAAAGCGTGTCCTATCCCAATAGCAAAGCGACCCATCTGATTGGCCTTGCACAGAAGCTGGTGGCCGATTTCGGCGGGATTGTTCCGGAGGATATCGACGCGCTGATGAGCCTTCCGGGCGTGGGGCGCAAGACCGCCAACGTCATTGCCTCGGTGGTGTACGACCGTCCCGTCATCGCCGTGGACACCCACGTGTTCCGCGTATCGCACCGGCTGGGACTCTCGGACGGAAAAACGCCCCAGGCCGTTGAAAAGGACCTGGAGCGTTCCATTCCGGTTGCCGAGCGGGCCATTTCGCACCATTGGCTCATCCTGCACGGGCGCTATACCTGCGTGGCGCGTAAACCCAAATGCGCCGCCTGCCCGCTGAAGGCCTGGTGCCGGTTCTACAGCGTCTCGAAAGAGGCTTCCGTATAAAGCGGCGTCCCGTCTTTGGTCAAACCTTCCACCACCACGCGAAAACGGCCTTTGTAGGCCGGGGTCTGCACCTCTATCCGATGGCTCTTGCCGGCTTCCAGCTCGGTGAGCGGATGCCAGTACAGGGTCTGGCAGTCGGGGGTTCCCTTGGGAAGGATGACCGGCGGGCAGATGCCGTCAAAGTCGAAAATCCGCACCTGCTGGGGGAAGAGGGCCGTGGAGATATTTCCCTTGGCGGTGATGAAGTTCACCACGCCGTCGTAGGTCCGCGTTCCCACGTTGTAGGTATGCGGGTAGATGAGGATATCGCTCAGTAAATCAGGGTCGAAGGCCAGCAGGTTCTCGTGGTAGGTCATGGGCACGCCGTCCAGCAGGGTCATGGAACCGCGGGCGAAGAGCGGCGGACGCTGCGGGCCGCCGTCGATGCGCACCTGAACCTGTTTGTGCTTTCCGTTGTCACGGCGCACACGGAGTTCCGGAATGAATTCGACAATCATTTCCTGGACGGAGGACATCTTGGTATAATCTGCCAGATGGTAGCCGATGCGCATCTTCTCATCCAGGCGGAGGGCGGTCCGCGCCGGCATGGGCGTCACCAGGGTGTCAATGTCCTGGGCGCGGAAATGAATCATGGCCTTGCGGCGGGCCTGAAGGGCGGCGCGAAGGTCTTCACACAGCACCAGGGGCTCGTCCGACTGGGCACTCAGGTGGAGGAAGGGGTCGTCTATCACCAGGGAGCATTCGGCCGTTTCCGGCAGACCCAGTACCTCGCACACCAAATCCCGGCGGCCGAAGATATTCCCCGTCCGGAAGCGGTAGGAGCCGTAGGAGGTCTTCTCTCCGAGGTAAATATCTGCGGTGTTGCCCGGGGCCGATATGAGCGGCAGGCAGAGCGGGTCCTCCCAGGTGCGGGCAGCGTCGCGACCTTCCAGGTGGCCGGTCAGTATCTCTCCTTCCAGGGTCGATAGGGTTCCCGCGGGGCATTTCGCGGCAGGCTGCGGGGCAACCGGTCCGGCGGAAGGCATACCTTCCAAAGCATCGATCTTATAGACCGATACGCTCACGGTGGCGTCCGATGCGCACTGGAGCGTGACCGGGAAGCTTTCCTGCTGTCCGGCCGTGCGCTGGAGGGCAATCTGCACACCCCGGCCCAGCGGGCGCTCCTCTTCCGCCTGGGGCAGATGTTCGGCAATCTGAACGGTCTTCTGGCGGACGTTGGCGTTGGTGTTGTAAATGCTGATCCGCCGGGCTCCGGCCAGGGGGTCTACCCCCTCTCCCAGGCAGCTGGTATAGGCCGCCAGCAGATAGGTCCCGGTGGGGACGTTGCCCGGAATGGCCATCACGCCGCCCCCGCGGCCGCCCAGAAGGGAAAGCCGCATGGTGGCCGCCGTCCCATCGGTCGAGAGTAATTCCACATACGCCACCTTGCTCTGGGCAGACAGTTTCCGCCCGGAAGCCGTGGCATCGAAACAGAACGCGCTTACCCAGATGCAGTCTCCGGCCACATAGGTTGCCCGGTCGGTGGATATCCAGACCTGCTCCGGGACGGGCTGCGCCCCGCAGAGCAACGGCCACAAAAGGGTTCCTATCAACAATATCTTTTTCATAATTCGTTCTATTTGTGGCTATTGGGCCAGTATGAGGGTTTGTTCTTGGTGCCGGTCATGGTGCAGTCTACGCAGCGCCTGGGCGCCCAGATCATCTGCTCATCACCATTGTCATTGGTCACCAGGTAAAGCGGCCGCTCTCCCCGCGAGTAGAAATAATCGTAGCCTTTCTCATTGGACTCCGCTTCCGCCGGTTCTGACAAATCCGGATAGAAGAGGACGGTACGGTCTACCCGGCCCGTATAGTACCGGCTACCCTCGAAGAAGGCGCGGGTCATAGCGGTCTGGCAGATGCCTACATAGCCCAGGACCAGTTCCGTGGAATCCTGCTCGCACCGCAGGTTGCCGCGCATGGCACTGGGATTGGGGCTGAACAGGTCTCCCTGGATATTGGACACCTCGTTCATGTGGTGGATATAGGCGTAGCGGTCGGCCGAGATGCCGTAGGCCGTAACCGAGATGCAGTACAGTAACTGGCACCGGAGCGATGTCCGTTCAAACTCGGCAATCTGCCGGGCCGGCAGGGTGCGCTTGTTCAGGTCGCGGGTATCGGCCACGAAAACCTCCTTGGAGGACGCGGTGTTCCAGCAATAGTATTTGTCATACTCGCCCTGGATTTCCTCGTAGGCCTGGTTGCGCATATTATAGGGATCCACCCCGTAGCGGTAGAGGTAGAGCGGGAGGAAATCGGAATGGAATTCCCAATCTTCCTTGTACGTCCAGCAGAAGTAGCGGGTGTCTTCGGTCGGTCCCGTGAGCGTGAGCCGGACCTTGACGTTCCGATCGTCCGGGACAAAGTCGATCCGCTCGATGAGCGGCGCCTTTTCCACCTGCATCCAGTTGGAGCGGTAGACCTTCCCCGTGCTGGTATCGGTAAACACCACGCGGTAGGATTTATCGGCGGATGCCTCTTTCAGATTGAAGGAGAAGGTGATTTCGCTAACGCGTTCGCGGGGCACACCGGTGATGATGGTACCGTCGCTGCATTCCACTTGGGCGTATCCGAAGATGGTATAATCTTCGATATCATTCACCGCATAGGTCGTGCTGGAGGAAGGAAGGGGCTGGAGGAGACGGACCGTCATGGAACTGGATTCGCCGATAACCAAGTCGCCTTCAAAGACAAGACAGCGGTCTACCGGAGGGGTTTCCGGGTCGAAGGGATAGATGCAGGATGCTGCCAGCAGAAGACCTGCAAAGTATAGGGCTATCTTTTTCATCAGAAGAGAATGTTCAAGTTAATGTAAGGAATCTGGGTCGCAAAGACCGAAAGCATGTGTCCGGTCACTTTCTGGCCGCCTTCGGTGGTGTAGTAGACCGAGTACGGGTTCTTCCGTCCCGTCACGTTGTAGCAGCCGATGGTCACGCTGGCGTGGGCCAGGGCCTTCAGGTAATGTCCCGGGTCGATGTTGACGGCCAGGTCCAGCCGGAAATAGTCGGGAATGCGGTAGGCGTTGCGTTCCGAATAGGCCAGGCGGTTACCGCCGCCGTACCGGTAGTAACCGATGGGAATGGTCACGGGGCGTCCCGTGGCATATTCCAGGTTGGCGGAGAAGGAGTAGCGGCGCGTCAGTTTGAAGTTGGCCACCACCTTCACATCGTGGGGTTTGTCGTGCGGGGCATTGTACCAGTCGCCCGCATTGATAGCCGCCAGTCCCCTGTCTTCCATTTCTTTCAGCAGGGAGCGGGACCAGGTGTAGGAGACCCAGCCGTTCAGGCGGCCGGCGCTCTTGCGGGCCATCAGCTCAATTCCGTAAGCCCGTCCATAGGTGGTCACCAGGTCATCGGCCAGATCGGGATTCATGACCAGCTTGGCGCCGCTCTTGTAATCCAGGTAGTTGCTCATCTGCTTCCAATAAACCTCGGCGCTCAGGTCTACCTGACTGCCGAAGACCGTCCAGTATACGCCGGCGGCCGCCTGCCAGCCCGTGGTAGGCTTGATCTGCTCGCCGGAAAGCTTCCAGGTATCCATCGGGGAGATGGAAGAGGAATTGGAAATCAGGTGGATGTTCTGCCGCATGGTGTTAAAGCCCGCCTTGAGGGAGAGGTTGTCCTGTACGGCATATTTTCCGGAGATCCGGAATTCCGGACCGAAATAGATTTTCGAGGGATCCATGGCGGCGAAGACGTTCAGGCGGGCGCCACCCTCCACGGTCAGTTTCTCGGCCGCCTGCCAGGTGTCCCCGAAGTACAGGGCGCCTTCCAGGGCCTTTTCGGCCGGAAGGGAATGGTCCGGGACCAGGGATGTGCTGAAGGCCGGTTTCATATGTCCGCCCTGCAGGTTGTAGAACATGCCCTGACCACCATAGATAAAGGTATGGTTGCGGTATTTCCGCTCAAAGTCCAGCTTGGCCCAGAACTGGTTGATCCGGGTGTCCAGGATATAGCCTTCCGTGTCGCTGAAGGTATTCTCCAGGGTGTTGCCGTATCGGTCGAAACCGGCGCTGAAGGTGCGGGTCCGGGAGGCGTTGGGTTTGTTGATCCAGGCGATGGAAGCGTTCAGGTTGTGGTACCGGAAGGTGGTATCGCCCGAGAAGGAGAAGCGGTCGGCCGACCAGTATCCGCTCAGGCGGATGGTGTTGTGGTCGTCGGCCTTGTGGGTAACGGAGAGGTTGGCATCGCTGAAACCGGCCTTTCCGCCAGCATAACCGCTGTCGTCGGGCAGCAGGTTCAGGATCCAGTCCGAATAAGTAATACGTCCACCCAGGACGAAGGTGGTCCTATCTTTCTGGATAGGTCCTTCAATCTGTAAGCGGCTGGTTAGCAGACCGATACCAACGGAACCCTTGACCTGTTTCGGATCGCCGTCCTTGGATTTCACATCCAGCACGGACGAGATGCGGCCGCCGAAATTGGCGGGGATGGAACTCTTGTACAGTTCCACGCCTCGCCTTCCACCACATCGGGATTGAAGGCCGAGAAGATGCCGAACATGTGGCTGGGGTTGTAGAGGGTTCCGCCGTTGAAGAGGATGAGGTTCTGGTCGGCCGCACCGCCGCGGACATTGAATCCGCCGGATGCCTCGCCCACGCTCTTCACGCCCGGGAGGGTGAGCACGGCCTTGATGACATCGCCCTCGCCGAACGCGGAAGGAATCTTGGAGATGGTTTTCATGGAGACCGTTTCCACGCCGATCCGGGCCGTCCGGTGCGCGGCCATACTTTCCGATGAAATCATGGCTCCAGACAGCTGGGTGACCTTTTCCTTCATGATGACGTCGAAGGTGCCGCTGCCGTTTACCACTACCTGCAGGTCCATGTCCTCGCGGGTGAATTCCGTGAAATGGAGCTTGTTTTCGCCCGTGGGAACAGTGATGCGGTAGAAACCTTTCTTATTGGACTGCACATAGGTGCGGGTGCGCTCGTCATAAACCGTGACGGCCTCCAGCGGTTCGCCCGTGGCCAGGTCGCGGATATAGCCCGAAATGGTGGCGCGGGGACCCTTCTGGGTGCGGGCGTCGCCAATCGTATAGACCTTGTTGCGGAAGGTGGCCAGGACGGCATTCTCGTCCACTACCGGATCCGGTTCCCGGTCCTGTACGGAAAAATACGCGGCGGGCAGGTCCTCGTCGTAATGCGGCTTCAGGACGCGCACACCCGTCTTTCTGGCCCGATAGGAATATTCCGAGGGCTCCCACAGCACGAGTTTCGGG
>CADCCI010000055.1 GCA_902799895.1 uncultured Bacteroidia bacterium
TCGACCAACGAGATTTGCTTCCCGGCCGCCATCCTGCAGCCGCCGTTCTTCAATCCCGATGCGGATGAACCCGTGAACTACGGCGCCATCGGCGTGGTTATCGGCCACGAAATGTCTCACGGCTTCGATG
The DNA here is from genome assembly GCA_902799895.1 of uncultured Bacteroidia bacterium. Lineage (GTDB taxonomy): Bacteria > Bacteroidota > Bacteroidia > Bacteroidales > UBA932 > Cryptobacteroides. The sequence continues at coordinate 131 of CADCCI010000055.1, forward strand.
ACCAGGGCCGCCACTTTGACAAGGACGGCAACATGGTGAACTGGTGGACCGATGAGGATGCCGCCAAGTTCGAGGCCAAGGGCGAAATCCTGGTGAAGCAGTTCGACGCGGTGGAAATCCTTCCCGGCCTGATGTGCAACGGTACATACACGCTGGGCGAGAATATCGGCGACCACGGCGGCCTGTCCATTGCCTACACGGCTATGCGGAATGCCATCGCCGGCAAGCCGGAGCGCCTGATTGACGGCTTCACGCCGGACCAGCGCTTCTACATTGCCTATGCGAGCGTGTGGGCGGGCAACATCACCGAGGAGGAGATGCGCCGCCTGACGAACATCGACCCTCATTCCCTGTCTATCAATCGCGTGAACGTGTCGCTGAAGAACTTCCAGACCTTCTTCGATGCCTTCGATATCAAGGAAGGCGATGCGATGTTCCGTCCGGAAGAGGAACGCGTACATATCTGGTAAAAGATGGACGCGAGCCGTTTCATCGCGCGCAAGCTGCATTTTAAAGGAAAGATAGCGGTGGTTTCCATCGCTATCTCTTTCCTCGTGATGATATTGGCTGTATCCATTTCGGCGGGCTTCCGCCGGGAAATCCACCAGGGCATCCGCCACATCTGCGGAGATATCCAGCTGATGCCCCTGGATATGAATGTCCTCAATGAGGACGAACCGGTTTCGGTGCACCCTTCCTATTGGGAGAAGATAGATTCGCTGCCGGAGGTGAGCGCGATTACCCCGGTCATCTGGCGTTCCGGAATCGTAAAAGACGGGCCGGGCATTAGCGGCGTCTTATTTAAAGGAATCCCTTCCGAGGATACCCTGGCGCTGCAATGCTCCATTCCCCGCCAGCTCTCGCGGGAACTGAATCTGGCCGAGGGCGACGCCCTCACGGCGTATTTCGTGGGGGAGAAGGTGCGGGTGCGCAAATTTACCGTCCGCGATGTCTATGACGGAATCCTGGACGGCACCGGCAACCTGGTGGTCTATGTGCGCGACACCGATTTGCGCCGCGTGTCGGGCTGGGACGAGGAGGCGTGTTCCGCCCTGGAAATTACCGTGAACCGGACGGGAACGGCCGCCCTTGAACGGGTGACGCAGGATGTGGGCGAGATTGCCCTCCTGTATACATCGGACGACGAAGATACCCTGGTTGCGCAGTCCTGCGTGTCCCGCTATCCGCAGCTGTTCGACTGGCTGAACCTGCTGGACTTCAATGTGTGGGTCATCCTGATCCTGATGACCATCGTGGCGGGCTTCAACATGGTTTCGGGCCTGCTTATCCTGCTGTTCCGCAGCATCTCCACCATTGGCACGCTCAAGTCCCTGGGGATGACCGACCGGGCCATCGGCAAGGTCTTCCTGCGCGTGTCTTCCAACCTGGTACTCAAGGGAATGGCCATTGGAAACGGCCTGGCCCTGCTGTTCTGCCTGGTCCAGGGAGCGTGGCATCTGGTGAAACTGAATCCGGTGAATTACTTTGTTTCGTGGGTGCCGGTCCACGTGAACCTGCCCCTGATCCTGCTGGCCGACGCGGTTGCGTACGGGGCCATTATGCTCATCTTGCTTATTCCGACCCTATTCATTGCCCGGGTAGATCCTGCGAAGACGGTAAGAACCGCTTGATGTCTTCGTACAGGTCCATCACCTCTTTTACATAGGCAACCGTTTCTTTCCCCTTGAACCCTTCTACGGAGGGGATGGCCTGGATGACGCTTTCCCAGACGGAAGCGGAAACATGCAGGGAATCAATGGTTTGCAGGCAGCGGAGAATCTGTCCTTCGCCGGCATTGTAGGAAGCCAGGACCAGGGCATGTTCCAGTTGGATATCTTCGTGCCGGCGCACCAGTAACTTTTCGATATAGGCCAGGTAGGTGGCCGCGGCGGCCACGCTTTGCTGCGGGTCGATGGGATTCGTTGCGCCGAAGCGGGCGGCGGTTTCCGGGAGGAGCTGCATCAGGCCCACCGCCCCTTTGCGGGACTGGTTTTCGATATGGAAACGGGATTCCTTATAGGCAACGGAGGCCAGCAGGCGCCAGTCCCAGCCAATCTTGTCCGCTTCCTGCCGGAAAATATCGTCGTAGGGTCCCAGGTAGGTCCCCTGGCCGGGCCGGGTGGGGGAATAGGGACGCATATACCGTTGCACGGTGGTCCGGTAAGCCTTCCCGCTCTGTTCGCGGTGGAGGTAGCGGTTGATGGCCTGCATACGGGCGATATCGGAAGCGGGAACCGCCAGGACGTAGTTGCCGGGGAGGGGGACGGAAACCGCCAGCTGCAGGGAATCGTCCGGCTGCCTGGTCCCGTCGATGGCAACCAGGTCCGCAGCCCCCGTCCGAAGGGAATCCACCCAGGAAGAATCGGGAACAAATGCGATATCGGCCGAAAACCGCGCGTCTGCCGAGAAGCGGCGGACCAGGTCGTATACGTAGCCGCAGGACAGGCGGGGGAATTCCTTGCCGGTGCAAATGAGCACGCGGGTGTGTGAACCGGTAAAGGGCGTAGCGGAAACCGGCGGTTTGCGATGGATAATGGGGATAGCCACCAGGACAAGCACGGTGGCGATGAGGTATCGCAACAGGGGACGGGCTTTCATGGCAGGGGACTGCTAATGGATGTCGTTGCCGCCCATACCGCCCATCATGCCGTCCAGGCCGCCGCTCATGCCACCCAGCATACCGCCCAGGCCGCTGCCGGAGCCACCGCCCAGGTTGCCGCTGGCGCGCTCGCTGAGTTTCTTGTGCTGGTGCGGCTGCAGGTAGAACGGCCAGTAAATGCCCACTTTGACAGCCGTTTGCGTACGGATATAATGGTGTGCGCTGAAGTAGTCGTATTTGTTCATGGGCCAGCCTTGGCCGATGTTCTCTATCTTGACGAAGATACAGGCCCGCTTCCACTGCATGTTAACAAAGGCGTCTATGTACGGTCCGTTGGTGTACTCGGTTTCCTGCTGGGACTGGAAGGCGCCCACGGCGGGATTCCAGGCCGGGCTGTAGAACGGCGTATTGTAGAAACCGTTTGCACCAATCTGCAATTGGAGCACGCGCTGGATATTGAACTGGATGTAGTATCGCAGGTTGAGGGCCAGCGTGGGCATAGGCATGACATACTGGTTGGAGGAGTACTGGAAGAGGAGCCGGTTGTCGAAATGCAGCATGTCGAACAGGGTGAAATGCTTCCGGACAGATGCGGAGAACACGCTCATAGGCGAGGTGTTCTGCCGGACAACACCGAGGGTATCGTAGAAGATGTTGTTCTTCAGGAAGGCGTACCCGGCGGTGGCTTCCAGTTTCCAATGCGGGATGCGGATGCGTCCTTCGATGCGCGTGGTGGAAATCTTGTCGAATTCGTTCTCCCAGCGGAAGTGGTTGGAATAGTAGTGCTGGTAGTAGAATTCGGGCTCGTCCAGGTCTGTGCTGAAGTGCAGGTCAATCTGCAGCGGGCTCTTGCGCGCCTTGCGGAACGGATAGAGGTTGAAATGCGCGTTCGCACTGATATTCAGGTCGTTGGCTTCCTGCCCGACGAAGGTGTACTCTCCCTGGGCGTCCCATTGGATGAAGTTGCGCAGCTGGCCCTGTGCACCGGCATAGACATAGGAGGAATTCCACTGCGTGTTTTCCGGTTTCCAAATCAGGTTGGGCTGGTACAGGTAGTAGTTGAGGATGCGGTTTCCGATACCGCCGTCCACCTTGGAGATGATATCTTCGTCTCCCCACGGTTGCAGCCGGATGAAGAGCCGGTTCTCCAGTTTCATCACGCGGACCGAATCGGCCGAGGTGTTGGGATGGTAGTTGAAGATGCCGTGGTAGAATTCTTTTCCGAACTCGTCGGTAATCTTGTCGTTGTAGGTCTTCCGGTATACCGAATACTCGCTGCTGTGGCCGATGAAGGCGGTGGTAACCTTTTCGTGGCCTTCCAGGAGGGAGTCGCGCGTGGCCGCGAGGGTATCGGACCCGTTCCGGCGGGCGCGCATTTTCTCGATAAAGTTGAAGGGGATGCGGTACTGCTGGTCCAGGAAGAAGGTGTGCCGCTTGATGTTGGTGGTAGCTTCGGCCAGGAAGACATCAATTTCGCGGGCGTCTACCGTGGTATCCCGGATCCACATATTGTCCCGGATACCGCCGTTTTCCTCGCGGGAAACCATATTGTAGATATAGCCGCCGTGGGCCAGGTATCGCTTGCCCAGGTAGTTGCCGTGGGCGGTAAAGGTCTTGTTGGTGGTGGATTCCTTCTGGAGGATGCCGTTTCCGCTGTAGAGATTGTATTCCAGCGTGAAATTGAAGGCCGGCCAGATGTTCTGCGTGGTAAGGATGTGCAGGTTGTTGGACTCGGTCTGCATATTGGCAAAGAGGGTTCCGGAGTAGGCGAGCTCGGTGTACGGCGTCTTGGTGTTGTACATCGGCAGGGTCTCCGGGGAATAGGTCCAGCTCTCGTACGGCTGGTAGAAGGAAACACCGGAGTTGTGCTTCCGGCGGAAGAAATTATAGGACTGGACCGCGGAACCGGCCACGCCCAGCCAGGTGGCGTTCACGTCTTCGCGCAGGAAGGGATAATCGTTGTACCGATAGTCGGCTGTGGTGTCGATATCCTGGATGTCCATCTTGTGGAAGTGTCGCTCGTGCGTCCACATGACAATGCGTTTGTATTGCATGGAATCCGGCAGGGCGAAGGTCTGCAGCACGCGCGGCGTGTTTTCGATGATGCTGTCCCGGATGGCCTTCAGGCTGTCTTTCAGGGCCAGGATGCTGTCTGCTTTCTTGCGCTCCAGGGGCAGGCGCTGCTCTATGAGGTACTTCTTGCGCTCCAGTTTGCTCATCTTGGCCCAGCGCGCGGCAAAGGCGGCTTTGGCGGCGGCCAGGGAGTCTGCGTAATAGAGCGAATCCAGGCGGGGCCAGTCGATGGTATCTCCCGCCGCCTTCAGGGAATCGCGTACCTGGATGTGGGTGAGCGAGTCCATCAGGGCTACATAGTATTTGTAGCGGAACGGGTCGATGTATTTCAGGGAATCGGGAGCGTGCAGGGTGTCGCGGGCCGTCAGGTGGGGCAGGGTGTCCGCTGTGGCCAGGGAGTCCTCTTCTTGCAGGGCGAACTGCTCCAGGACGAGTCCCTTCTTGAATTTATTCTTGTAGATAATGGTATCTTCCTTGACGGCGGGTTCCAGGGAGGTAACGGCACGCGAAACGTCCATACCCACCGTCTGTGCGGCGGCAAGCAGGACCGCGAGGAGCGGTATCCACAACCGTTGGAAGAAATGCTTCATCTTGCAAAGGTAATCAGAATTCTCCGATTCACAAAAGCCGGATGCCTTCTGACTCCAGTACGGGCAGGGTGTCCAGATGCCCCTGATGGTCTACATAACCCAGGCAGTCGGTCAGGACGGTAACCTTGAAACCGGCCTTCAGCAGGTCCTCGGCCGTGTTTTTGACGCAATACTCGGTGGCAATGCCGGTAATGTAGACGTTCTTGATGTCCAGCAGGGACAGGACTTCGCCCAGCGTCTGGCCGGCCATATTCTTGCCTTCAAAGCCGGAATACTGTTCCTGCGCCGGATCCTCGCCTTTGTAGAAGGTGAGTTCTTCCAGGGCGTGCGGGGCCAGGGCTTCGTGGATGATGCAGCCCCGGGTGCCGGCTACGCAGTGCGGCGGCCAGGGACCGCCCTGCGCCGCGAAGGAGCAGTGGTTGGCGGGGTGATGGTCGCAGATGAACAGGATGGGGAAGGTGTCGTGTACGCCGGTGGGATCGGTTTCCGTATCGGCGGTGACCTTGTCTATGAAGGCCAGCGAAGCCTGGATGGCTTCTTCGGCGTGGAGGCAGGCCAGGGACCCGTCGATAAAGTCGTAGATCATGTCCACGACAAGGAGCGCAGAATCTTTCATCATATCTTGAAATCGGCTATTTCTTGGTTCAGGCGGTCCAGGATGCCCGTCTTGACGTCGTACAAATCGTCCGAGATATCCACCTTATAATAATGCGGGTTGATGAGCCGCCGCTCCGAAGGACTGAACTGGTGGAGCGTCTGGTCGAAGAAGGCTTTCTTCTCGGGGAGGCTGTGGACGGGGGCTACGCGGACACCGCCGCGGATGGCTTCCTGCTGGAGCATGCGGGCGGTATAGGTGCCGGCGGCGAAGGTCTTGCATTTGAACCGGTCCTGTTCGTCGCGCAGGGTGATGGTCTGCCCGGACTCGATGAGGCTGCTGAGGGAATCGCCCCGCAGGCAGGTGACATCGGCCTCGTTCATACCCTCCTGGAGGAAGCGGTAGGTGGTCTGGAAACCCGGGTTGATGAGTTTGATGCGGTCTTCGGAGCGTTTCAGGACCGGTTCTCCATCCATCTGCACCAGTTTGTAGACATTGCCGAAGCACGGGGCTTCCTTGGAGGTGGCAATGGCGTCGCCCACGCCGTAGGAATCGATGCAGGCTCCCTGGCGCTCCAGGTCGGAGATGAGGTATTCGTCCAGGGAATTGGTAGCGAAAATCTTGCAGCCGGTAAGCCCGTGCCGGTCCAGGATTTCCCGCACCTTGACGGACAGGTAGGCCAGGTCGCCGCTGTCCAGGCGCACGCCGTATCCGCCGGGATAGCTATTGTCGATACCGCTCTCCTTGAAGGCGCGGATGGCGTTGAGGATGCCGCATTTGAGGGTATCGTACGTGTCGATGAGCAAGATGAGGTTCTCGCCCTTGTGGGTGCGGATGTAATCCAGGAAGGCCCGGTGTTCGCCTTCGACGGAACTGCCGTAGGAGGTAACGAAACTGTGGGCCATGGTGCCGGTGGAGGGCACGTCGTTCATAACGCCCGTGAGGATGTTGGAGGTGCTGGCGCAGCCCGCGATGATGGCGGCCTTGGCGCCGTAGGTGGCCGCCCAGGGCCCGTGGGCACGGCGGGAACCGAACTCGCTTACCGGCCGCTGCGTGGCCCGGCAGACGCGGGAGGCCTTGGTGGCCACGGCCATCTGGTGGTTCATGATGCACAGCATGGGCGTTTCCAGGACCTGTGCTTCGATGAGCGGGGCTTCTACCGTAATGATGGGCTGGTTGGGGAAGACGATTTCGCCTTCGCGCATGGCATAGAGATTTCCCGTGAATTTCATGCCGGCCAGATAGGTCCGGAATTCGCGGTAGGCTTCGCCCGGCAGGAATTTCTCATAGAAACTTTCCGGCTCGGTGCCCAGACCGGAGACCATCTCGATGACCTCTTCCGTGCCGCTGACCACCGCCCAGTTGTTGTTCTCCGGGGCTTTGCGGTAAAAGAGGTTGAAGACGGCCGTCTGTTGTGTCCGTCCCGTTTCGTAAAAAGACTTTCCCATTGTATACTGGTACTTGTCCGAGCAATAGGCATGGTTCAGTTCCATTCTCTTTTTGTGTTTGCAAACATACAAATATACGAAAGAATTTCGTATCTTTGAAAGTTGAACGTAATTAGTAATATGGAAGCACTCAAGAACCTGTTTGAATCCTACTCCGGCCGGCCCGCCAAGGACTGTGTGGAACTGACCTCTTCGGGCAGTAACCGGCGCTATTTCCGGCTCACCGGCGGCAACCTGTCCATCGTGGGCGTGATTGGCACCAACAAGGCCGAAAACAATGCCTTCATCAGCATCAGCCGGCATTTTATCGATAAGGGAATCCGCGTGCCGCGCGTGCTGGCGGTATCGGAAGACGGGATGCGTTATATTCAGGAAGACCTGGGTGACGACATGCTCTACAATATGGTGGCGCAGGGCCGCGACAGCGGCGTGTACAGCTCCTACGAGCGCGCCCTGCTGGTGAAGACCATCGAGCAGCTTCCAAAAATCCAGTTCCGTGGCGGCGACGGCATGGACTGGAAGGTCTGCTTCCCCGAACCCGCTTTCAACGAGCGGATGGTGATGTTTGACCTGAACTACTTCAAATATTGCTTCCTCAAGGCCACCGGGCTGGACTTCGACGAGGTCCGGCTGCAGGAGGATTTTGAACATCTGCGGGACGACCTCATGGGCGACATGGGCGAAACCTTTATGTACCGGGACTTCCAGGCCCGCAACGTGATGGTGAAGGATGGCGAGCCCTATTTCATTGATTTCCAGGGCGGTCGCCGCGGTCCCATCTATTACGATGTGGCCTCGTTCGTCTGGCAGGCCCGCTCCCGTTTCCCGGAAGACCTGCGCAACGAACTGGTAGAAGCCTACCTGCGGGCCCTGAAGGGTTATACCCAGGTGGACGAAGCCGAATTCCGTACCCGCCTGCGTCTCTTTGTGCTGTTCCGCACCATCCAGGTGCTGGGCGCCTACGGTTTCCGCGGATTCTTCGAGAAAAAGCCGCACTTCCTGGCCAGCGTGCCCTATGCGCTGAGCAACCTGCGCAAACTTCTCAAGACCCCGTTCTCGGATTATCCTTACCTGAACGAGGTGCTCACGAAGCTGACCACGCTCCGCCAGCTGAACGACGTGGCCGAGGACAAGCGGCTGAAGGTGAGCATTACCAGTTTTGCCTACAAGAAGGGAATCCCGGTGGATCCTACCGGCAACGGTGGCGGTTACGTGTTCGACTGCCGGTCCATCAACAATCCCGGCAAATACGAGCATTACCGCCAGTTCACCGGCCTGGATGCCGAGGTTATCAAGTTTATCCAGGACGATGGCGAGGCCGACAAGTTCCTCCAGCATGTGTATGAACTGGTGGATCCGCACGTGAAACGCTTCATTGAACGGAAGTTCACGAACCTGCAGGTCTGCTTCGGCTGCACCGGCGGCCAGCACCGCTCTGTCTACTGCGCCGAGCACCTGGCCGAGCACCTGAGCTCCAAATACGACATCAAGGTTACGGTCACGCACCGGGAACTGGATATTGAAAAGATTCTGTAAATGAAAGCCTTCGTCGTTGCCGCCGGCCTGGGAACCCGGCTCCGTCCGCTGACCGATTCCCGCCCCAAGGCGCTGGTCGAAATCGGGGGAGAGGCCCTGCTGGGCCATGTGCTCCGCAAGCTGGTGGCGGCCGGCTATGACGATATTACCGTAAACGCCTACCATTTTGCAGATCAGGTGCTGGACTATGTGGCAGCGCACGATTTCGGGGTGGCGGTCCACGTTTCCGACGAGCGGGGCATCCTTGACCCGGCCGGTCCGCTGGAGACCGGCGGCGGCATCCTGCAGGCGCGACGCTTCCTGGAGGGGGACTCCTTCCTGGTGCACAACGTGGATATCTTATCGAACCTGGACCTGGCTGCCCTGCGGGCGGCCTATCGGCCCGAATCCCTGGGCACGCTGGTGGTGAGCGACCGGAAGACGCAGCGGTACTTCCTTTTCAACGAGCAGATGCGGCTGGTGGGCTGGACCAACCTGGCCACCGGGGAAGTGCGCTCGCCGTTTGCGGATATCGACCCGGCAGCTTGCCGGAAATATGCCTTCGCGGGCATCTACTACCTTTCCCCGAAGGTTTTTTCGGTTATGGAGGGACTGGGCTTTTCCAAGCGGTTCCCGGTGGTGGATTTCTTCCTGGCGGCCTGTAAGGAACAGGCCATCTACGGCTATGT
>CADCCI010000056.1 GCA_902799895.1 uncultured Bacteroidia bacterium
GAAATGATTACCACTTATCATGAATAGCCTTATGAAACAGTATATCCACATTTTGCTGGCCGCCGCAGCGGCGGTCACGCTCCTGGGCAGCTGTGTCAAAGATGAGCTGAAAGAAGAAAGCGTCATCAAGGTTACCGAAACCGAAAAGAACGATTTCGACCGCTGGCTGGAAGCCAACTTCCTGCTGCCGTACAATATCGCCTTCAAATATCGGTTCGAGATGAACGAATCGAACATGAACTACTTCGAAGTTCCGGCGAAGGAGGACTGGTCTGTCGTAATGGCCCACCTGGTGAAATACCTCTGCGTGGAGTCCTACGACGAAGTGGCCGGTATCGCCTTCACCCGTACCTATTTCCCGAAGATGTTCTTCCTCACCGGCACCTGGGAGTACCGCAACAACGGTACCATCATCCTGGGTACGGCCGAAGGTGGTAAGAAGATCTTCCTGGCCGGCATCAACTTCCTCGAGGAGGCCATGACTTCCGGTTATGGCGACCGCAAGGGAGACCCCCAGGAATCTCTCAACCACTACTATATCAAGACCATCCACCACGAGTTTACCCATATCCTGAACCAGCAGAAAGAATATCCTGTGGAGTTCCAGATGGTTACGGGCGGCGCCTATGTGGCGGACTCCTGGAGCGAATCCCCTTACGACAAGGAATACCTGAAGAACGGTTTCATTACCGCTTATGCCCAGCATTCCGACACGGAAGACTTCGCCGAGATGGTGTCCGAGTACATTACCCATAACGAGGCCTGGTGGGCGGAACAGATCACCAACGCCGGCGAAAAGGGCAGGCTCATCAACGCTAAACTGGATGTCGTCCGCAGTTACATGAGGGACTCCTTCAATATTGACCTGGACCAGCTCCGCGCTACGGTGCTGCGTCGCCAGAAAGATGTGTTCGACGGCCAGGTAGACCTTCACAGCGTTACAATCCAATAAATTGATACGGATATGAAAAAGACTACCTATATTATCTTTTGCATCCTGGGCCTGGCTCTTTCCGCCACCTCTTGCCTGAAGAGTTACGTGGCTGAATTCGACCAGAGCTCGGCCGAGCGAATGGAACAATTCCTGGGCGAAATCAAGGATATGCTCATCAGCGAGCAGTACGGCTGGCGGATGGAGTACTATGTCGGGAACGAGGATTCCGACAAAGGCGGCATCAACGTTGCCCTCAAGTTTGGTGAAAAAGTTGGCGAGGAAGTCAAGGATACTGTCCGCGTTATCTGGGAAGAAGATCCGTCGGTGGTTTCCACCAGCCGGTATGTCCTCCGTTCCGACAGCGGCCCGGTCCTTTCTTTCGACACCTTCAATACCATCCTGCACAAGTACGGAACCCCCAGCGCCTCTTTTTATGAGGGACAGGGTGGAGACTACGAGTTCTTCATTACCGGTTACGACAAGCAGACCAAGAGCATCTCGCTGAAAGGCAAACGCAACGGCAAGACCTGCAAGATGTATCCGCTTTCCGAACCGATCCAGGGATTCATTGATCGTATCCACGATCATTCCCAGAACTTCTATATCAGCACCTTCGAAGGCTTCGTGGGTGAGAAAAAGGTCACGGGAGAGATTGATGTGACGGCCCATAAGTTCACCGCCTACGAGATGGAAATCTACGGCCACGACGAGAAGACGGGCGAGCCCCTCTACGATATCGCCGCCACCCGTGAATCGTCCTACATCCTTACCGATACCGGCATCCAGTTCTACGAGCCCCTGGAGGTCTTTAACGAGAAACTGGAGTACATGAACTTCAACTTCGACCTGGCCAAGAGCGACACCACGCTGACGGTTCCCGAGAAGAACATCAAATGGAAAGCCAATATTCCTGAAGACTGGCTGCCGTACGATTTCTACGAGGGAACATGGGTGCTGACCTATGGTTCGAACAGCATGATTTCCAATATCCAATTGGTTCCCGAAGAGCGTGGGAGCACCTTCCGCGTCAAGAACATGAGTACCCAGTTCGACCTGTTCATGCAGTACAACGTCCGTTCCGGCCGCATTGAACTCCGCTACCAGTCTCCACGCAAACCGGGAACCACCGATACTTTCGTCAAAGACGATCACCTGATCCTGGTCCTGCTCCCCTGGGCGCTGAACAAAGCGACGGGATCCGGCGGTATGTGGATGAACTCCAGCATCGGTATGATGGCTGTGTGGAACCAGAACAAGGAGAATCCTTCCTTTACCTGGAAAAACAACGGCGGCGGAAAGAACTTCGACTGCACGTCCTTCCTGCTCTACTACTACGACGCGGACGATACCGCCGAATCTCCTTACTATGGACAGGCGAATGAGTACAAATTCGCCGGAACCGGAGGAAGCAGCCAACTGGCATATCTGGCAACATTCAGGAAAACTAAATAATGGGCAATATGAAAAAGATTATAGTTATCACACTGTTATTGGCATCGGTTTTGACCGTGTTTTCCTGTCGGGAGAAGAGCTATGATGTGGCTGTCCCCCAGTTGATTACCGTGTCTTCCGGTGCCGACATCGCCTTTAAGGCCATTGGCGGAGAAGGCGACATTGAAGTGGAAGCTACTGCCAGCCAGCTCCAGGTCACGACAGACCAGGCAGACTGGTGCCATCTGACCCTCAATGGCAACAAAATTCACGTTGTCACGGATGCGAACGACGGCCTGGAAAGCCGCTACGCCGTCCTGAACATGCAGGCGGGTGAGGCAACCGGCAAAACCATCGTTCACCAGTATGGCATCATTCTCCGTGAATTTGAAGGAGCGGTAGATCAACTTGTCAAGAACAAAGCGACGGACATCGTCCTCCCCTACGATGCGAACGAAACCGTCATTGTTGCCACCACCGATGCAGACTGGCTGACGCTTGACTGCAAACCCGAGCAACTGGTCATCCACGTTGGCGAGAATGAAACCAAGGAATACCGTGAAGCCAAGATTACCTGGGCGTTCGGCCAGATGACCGACTCCTTCGTCATCACGCAGTTCGACGCCAAAGACGCAGGCCTGCTGGGCTCCTGGGCCTGGGCCTCGACCAACGCCAGCAACAACCGTTCGTTCCCCATGACGGCCGCCCTGTCCCAGGACGAAGACGGAACCGTCAAGATGAACCTGGTTTACAGCACCTATGGCAACTGGACCTTCGAGGTTAAGGTGGGCAAGGCTATCCAGATTCCGCTGGGCGCCTATCTGGGAGAGTATAAGACTTCCTCTATTACCAGGTATGTATATGCCCTGGCCGCTGCCGGTACCACTGCAACCACATATGCCAATGCGGTTCACGAAGGTTTCTTCAACCTGACGCTCAGCAAAGATGCTACCTCCGGGAAATGGACCGCAACGGCCGAAAACCCGGATCTGGACGGAAAGAACTTCCGCCTGGAGATGTGGAATACCGAAACACCTGAGGGCAACTCGGCCAGCCGAATCGCCCTCAAGAATATCAAGATGACCCAGGATTAATCCTGACTCAGGATTTCATTCTGAACTTGCACGGAGGCTTCGTGGATGGCGTTGAAGACGTCTTTCACGAAGCCTTCCGTTAATCCGTAGCCCTGGCCTTTGGACACCATCTCGCCCAGCAACTCGTCCCAGCGGGCCGTCTGGAGGATGGCAATATTGTGCTCTTTCTTGAACAGACCAATCTTCCGGCTGATCTCCATACGGGATTTCAGCGTAAAGAGCAGGTTCTCGTCCAGGATATCAATCTGCGCGCGCAGCTGGTCGATATTCTCGCGGTAGTCCACGCTGTCGGAGTCTTTCTCACGGATGACCAGCGAAGCCAGCAGGCGGCCCAGCGCATCCGGCGTAAGCTGCTGCTTGGCATCGGACAGGGCGCAGGACGGGTCGCAGTGGCTTTCAATCATCAGGCCTTCCAGACCCAGGTCCATGGCGCGCTGCGAGATTTCCGGCAGAAAATCGCGGCTGCCGCCCATATGGGACGGATCGGCGAAGAAGGGCAATTCCGGGTAACGGCTGCGCAGTTCAATGGCAATCTGCCAGCCCGGAGCGTTGCGATAAGCCGTTTTCTCCAACGAGGAAAATCCGCGGTGGATGACGCCCAGCTTGCGGATGCCGGCACCGTACAGGCGCTCCAGCGCACCAATCCACAGGTCGATATCGGTATTGACCGGATTCTTTACCAGGATGGGAATGTCCGTGCCCTGCAAGGCATCGGCCAGTTCCTGCATCAGGAAGGGATTGGCGGTGGTACGGGCACCAATCCACAGATAATCCAGCCCGTATTTCAAGCATTCATAGACGTGTTTGGCGCTGGCCACCTCGGTGCCCACCTTCATGCCCAGTTCTTTCTGGACGCGTTTCATCCAACGCAGACCCTCGGAGCCCACTCCTTCAAAGGAGCCCGGATGGGTGCGGGGTTTCCATATACCGGCCCGGAATACGTGGATGCCCTCACGGGCAAGCCCTGCGGCCGTTGTCATTACTTGTTCTTCGGTTTCGGCACTGCAAGGGCCGGCAATCACCATCGGCCGCGGCAGTGTAAAAAAGCCCCAGTCCGCTACCGGGACCAGTTCCCAATTCTTTGCCATTATCGGATAATCTTTTTGATGCGGTTGGCGTCTTCTATCAGTTCCCGCACCTTGGGTTCATCATAATCTTCCAGGGCCTGGCGGAACGATTTCAATTTGTCCCGATAGGTGTCCAGCACCTGGATTACATTGTCGCGGTTCTGCAGGAGGATGGGCACCCACATGTTGGCACCGCTCTTGGCCAGACGCACGGTAGAAGAAAAACCGCCGGACGCCAGGTCGAAAATATGTTTCTCGTCTTTTTCCTTGTCCAGGACCGTTAGGGCCAGGGCGAAGGAAAGGACATGGGACAGGTGCGATACGTAGGCCGTATGCACGTCATGGCTGGAAGAGCGCATGTAGGTAGGATGCATATTCAGCGTCTCGTACATGGCCTGGGCCACCGCCACCGCCCGCGGATGGGATTCCTCGGTATCGGCCAGGATGCAGGCCCGCCCGTCAAAAAGGTTGGGGATGGCCGCCCAGGGGCCGGAATACTCGGTACCCGCCATCGGGTGCGTCAGCACCAGTTGTTTACGGCAAGGATGATAGAGCACCGACTGGGCCAGTTTCTCCTTGGTGGAACAGACATCCATCACGATTTTATCGGTATAGCCTTCCTTATCGAAGAGGTCCAGGACGCTTCCGATTACCACAATCGCCGCGCTCACGGGCACCGCCACGAGGATGATATCGCTTTCTCGCACACATTCCTCCAGGGGGACCACCCGGTCCACGATGCCCAGCTTTTCAGCCGCGGCAGCGGCTACCGGATCGGCCTCGACACCCAACACGCTGCCCGCAAAGCCGCGGCGGCGCAGGTCGATAGCCATCGATCCGCCAATCAGACCGGTTCCGACAATACCTAATGCATAAGGTTTCATACTCCAACTGCTTTATATTCTCCCAAAATATCCAGGTCCTTGATGAGTGGACGCACCGCCGTAAGCGCCTGCTGCCAGCGGTTATAGTCCGAAAAACAGATATCGGCATAGAAGAAATACTGCCACTTCTCGCCAGGGATGGGAAGGGACTGGATGCGCGTCAGGTTCATGTCGTAGAAGGACAACACCGTGAGGATGTGCGACAGCGCGCCCGGGGTATGGGGCAGGGTAAAGCAGACGGACACCTTATCGGCCGGTCCCTCGGGCGGGGTAAGCTTTTCCGAAAGGACCACAAACCGGGTGTAATTGTCCTGATACGTTTCGATATTTTCCCGGAGAATCTCCAGGGAATAGACCTCGGCCGCCAGGGCGGAAGCCACCGCCGCCACACCCCGCAGGGCATAGCGGGAAATCTCTTCCGCCGCCATGGCCGTATTCTCGGCCCGTTTCACCAGCGCCCAGGGGCACTCCTTTTCAAAAAAGGCGCGGGTCTGGTCGATGGCCATGGGATGGGTACGGACTTCGCGGATATCTTCCAGCCGCTGGCCGGGGAGGGCCAGCAGGTTCTGGTGGATGTGCAGGTACACCTCTCCGATGATCCGCTGGGGATGGCGGCGGAGCAGGTCAAAATTCGGCAGAAGCCCGCCGGAGGAGGTGTTTTCGACCGCCATCACGGCTGCATCGGCCCGATGCTCCTCCATTGCCTGATACAAACCCTTGAATGACTGGCATTCAACGATTTGGGCATCCGGGAGAAAGGCCCGGGCAGCCTGGTCATGGAAGCTGCCCCGGACACCTTGAATTGCGACTTTCGTCATATTTCAATCTTGTCAAGTTCGTTTCGTTGGACGGTTAAACCGTCAGGATTTCTTTTTCTTTGGCAGAGATGAGGGCATCCACTTCTTTCACCCGTTTGTCGGTGACCTTCTGCAGTTCGTCCTCTCCCTCTTTCTCGCCATCCTCGGACAGGCCGTCGTTCTTCTGGGCCTTCTTGAGGGCGTCGATACCATCGCGGCGGGCGTTACGGATGGAAACCTTGCAGGTCTCTCCGGCCACACCGGCCTTCTTGATCAGTTCACGACGGCGCTCCTCGGTCAAGGCGGGCACCACGCAGCGAATCACTTCGCCGTTGTTGGACGGGGTCAGGCCCACGTTGGCATCCAGGATAGCCTTTTCAATCTTGGAAATCATCGAGCGCTCCCAAGGCTGGATGGCCAGCGTCTTGGCATCGGGCGTGGTGATGGAAGCAACCTGGCCGATGGGGGTGGGGGTCCCGTAATAATCGACCGTCACGCCATTGAAAATGGACGGATTGGCTTTCCCGGCCCGATAGGTCTTCAGGTCTTCCTCCAGGAAGGCCAGGGAATCCTGCATCTTCCGGTCTGCAGCCTCTACGATTTCTTTAGCTTTCGGTAACATATCGATATCTGTTTTAATTGTTTATACGTGTACGAGCGTGCCGATTTTCTCACCGTGAAGCAGGCGGGTCAGGTTGCCGGTCGCGTTCATATCGAAAACGATGATGGGCATGTTCCCCTCGCTGCAAAGGGCGAAGGCGGTCTGGTCCATCACCTTCAGGTGCTTCGAAAGAGCCTCGTCGAAGGTGAGTTCATCATATTTCACCGCGGTGGGATCCTTTTCCGGATCGGCCGTGTAGACCCCGTCCACGCGGGTTCCCTTCAGCAAGGCATCGGCCTTGAGTTCCAGGGCGCGGAGGGCGGCTCCGGAATCGGTCGTAAAGAAGGGATTGCCCGTTCCGCCCGAGATGAGGGCTACGCCGCCTTTTTCCAGGAACTTGACCGCGTTGTCCCGCATGTAGTAGGTGGCGATAGGTTCCATGGGGAGGGCCGTAAAGACCTGGGCGTCAACCCCTTCGTCTTTGATAAAGGTGGCCAGCGCCAGCGAGTTGATGACCGTTGCCAGCATGCCCATCTTGTCTCCGTCGACCCGGTCGAAACCCTTCCCGGCGCCCTGAAGGCCGCGGAAGATGTTGCCGCCGCCATTGACGATGGCTACCTGCAGGCCGGCTTTCGCCGCCGCTGCGATTTCGCGTGCATAGGCACGAAGACTCTCCGGATCCAACCCTTTTCCCTGCGGTCCGCCAAGGCTTTCGCCGCTCAGTTTCAACAATACTCGTTTATACATACTTTTACACCTTTACAAAGTTTAACAAATTTATCAGAAAATTATGAAACTTGCAAGAAAGAGATTATCTTTGCGTAATTAAATTGAAATAAAACAAAAAGAATAATGGCAAATTTCCTGACATCCTCCATTGGTAAGAAATTCATCCAGGGCATTAGCGGAGCCTTCCTGGTTATCTTCATGCTCCTGCATGCCACCATCAACTTCTTCTCCGTTATCGATTCACTCAAAGGCACTTATGGTGCAGATGACGGCTTGTTCAAAATGGGTTGCGACTTTATGGCCCTCCCGATCGTGACCATGATGGTCCCGGTCCTGGCCCTGGGTTTCATCGTCCATATCTGCTACGGTTGCTTCCTTACCTGGCAGAACATCCGCGCCCGCGGAGGTTACAATCGGTACGAGGTTGCCAGCAAGGCTGCCGCAGATTCCTGGTCGGCCAAGAACATGCTGGTGCTGGGTATTGTGATCCTGGGTATCCTCTTCTTCCACCTGACCCACTTCTGGGCCAAGATGCAGCTCGCCGAGTTTACCGGCGGTGAGGCAGAGAACCCGTACCTGCTGCTGAACCTCACCTTTGGCAACATCTGGGTCACCCTCATCTACATTGTGTGGTTCATCGCCGTGTTCCTCCACCTTGGCCACGGTTTCTGGAGCATGTTCCAGACGGTGGGTTGGAGCAACAGCATCTGGATGAAGCGCACGAAGGTGATTGGCCTCATCGTTGCTGCCATCATCGTGCTGATGTTCATCTCCGTAGCCTGCAACGCTTATCTCCAGGCCAACGGACTGATTGGATAATTTTTTTTAAATTTTTCTTGCATATTTGATTTCGATTGCTCATCTTTGCAAAAGTTATGAGAATGAACATGGTAAATAACTTCTGGTGGCGCACTTGCAGTTCCAATCTGTAAGTCGCTTTGCCGTAGTTATTACCCTGCACTATATGAGAGGCACGCTGACTTACAGCGTGCCTTTCTTTTTTGCTCGAAACAATTATTATTTATAAACATTTAACAAATAAAGTCATGAAACAGAAAAAGTACCTGCTTCCGGAGTCCGAGATTCCGACCCATTATTTCAACATCCAGGCCATCATGCCCAACAAGCCGCTGCCTTTCCTGCACCCTGCAACCAAGCAGCCGCTGAAGCCCGAGGATCTCTACCCTATCTTCTGTAAGGCTTGCGCCGATCAGGAACTCAACCAGACCGACGAATGGATCCCCATCCCGGAAGAGGTACGCGAGCAGTATGCCGCCTACCGCTGCACCCCGCTGGTGCGCGCCTATGAGCTGGAAAAGGCCCTCGGTACCCCCGCCCACATCTATTTCAAGAACGAAAGTGTGAGCCCCGCTGGAAGCCACAAGCTCAACTCCGCCATTGCCCAGGCTTACTACGCCAAGGAGCAGGGTATTACCAACCTTACCACCGAGACCGGTGCCGGCCAGTGGGGCGGTGCGCTCAGCTATGCCACCAAGAAGTTCGGCATTGACTGCGCCGTATATATGGTAAAGGTAAGCTACGAGCAGAAGCCTTTCCGTCGCTCCATCATGCAGGCCTTCGGCGCCGCTGTTACCCCCTCCCCTTCCATGAGCACCCGTGCCGGTAAGGACATCATCACCCGTAACCCCAACGACCAGGGCTCCCTGGGCTGCGCTATCTCCGAAGCCATTGAATTGGCGGTAAATACCCCTAACTGCAAGTACGCCCTGGGTTCCGTGCTGAACCACGTTTGCCTGCACCAGACGGTAATCGGTCTGGAGGCCGAGAAACAGATGGCCCTGACCGGAGAGTATCCGGATATCGTTATTGCCTGCTTTGGCGGCGGTTCCAACTTCTGCGGCCTGGCCCTCCCGTTCATGCGTCACAACATCCAGGAAGGCAAGAGGACCCGTTTCATCGCAGCCGAGCCTTGCTCCTGCCCGAAACTTACCAAGGGTAAATTCGAATATGACTTCGGTGACGAATCC
>CADCCI010000057.1:0-9508 GCA_902799895.1 uncultured Bacteroidia bacterium
ATAATCAGTTCCTGCCGCTGCCAGTTAACCTGCGCCGGTGTGGGGCAAACGCCAAAAGGCTCGGGTGGGGGACAGGTTCCGCACGAAAACAAGGCGGCCAGCGCTGCGAAAAGGAGAATCCGGTTCATTTGAGGGTCTGATGTGATTACATTTACAAAGATAGCGGATTATTTTTGTTTTATACCGGGAAAAGACTAACTTCGTTGATAGAATGGTGATGTACCATTTACAATTGATAATATAACATGAGAAAACTGACTGTTTGGGGCGTGCTGCTCTTATCCCTTGCGGCAGCCTGTACGAAGGATCCGGGGCCGGAGACGCCGGAAGAACCGAAGAAATATGAGTTGAAGGAACTCGGGCAGATGTCGCTCCGCGAGAAAGTGGGCCAGCTGTTCAACGTGCGGGTCGAGTCGCTCGTCCCGGGCGCGATTGGCAGTATTACGGGTGGCTCGGACGCTTTGACGGACTTTTTCCGCCAGTATCCCTGCGGGGGTGTTACCCTGTTCGCTGCCAACATCACCTACCCTTATCAGACGAGCGCATTTACCGAGTATCTGCATGGACTGGACAATTATCCGCTGATTTGCGTGGATGAGGAAGGAGGCCGTGTGGCCCGTATCGGAAAGAATCCAAACTTCCCGGTTACCCGGGTGGGTACCATGGCTTCGGTGGGTGCGACCGGCGATCCGCAGAAAGCGAAAGAGGCGGGGAGTACCATCGGCGAATACCTGTTCCGCTATGGCTTTGACATAGACCTGGCACCGGTAAGCGATGTGAATACCAATCCGGATAACGTGGTGATCGGCGACCGGGCGTTCGGCTCCTCGCCCGAACTGGTAGGATCGATGGTAGAGGCCTTCCTGGCCGGGATGAAGGGGCAGAAGGTAGAGGGCTGTCTCAAACATTTTCCGGGTCACGGGGACACGTCGACCGATTCCCACTACGGCTATGCCGAGTCGCTCAAAACGTGGGAGGAACTGTCCGGTTGCGAAATGATTCCTTTCCGGCAGGGAATTGCCGCCGGGGCGAAAATGATCATGACGGCTCACGTCTGCCTGCCGAACGTAACGGGCTCCAGCATCCCTTCTACCTTATCCTCGATGGTCCTGACCGAAGTCCTGCGCGGCCGCCTGGCTTACCAGGGAATTATCATTACGGACAGTATGGAAATGGGTGCCATCACCCAGCAGTATTCGAACGAGGAAGCTACGCTGCTCGCCCTGGAGGCGGGCGTAGATATCCTGCTCATGCCGCAGGATTATCCGAAAGCCTTCGAAGCCGTCCTGAAGGCGGTGGAGGACGGACGCATTACGGTCCAGATGATTGATGAACGGGTAAGCCGAGTCCTGGCGCTGAAAAAAGAACTCCTGCTCTCGCGGGGACTGCTGAAGCAATAGAAAAGAAAAAACCGTCTGACGCAAGCCAGACGGTTTTTAAGTGACGCCTACAGGACTCAAACCTGTAACCTTTTGATCCGTAGTCAAATGCTCTATTCAATTGAGCTAAGGCGCCGGATTGGCTTATGCAGCCAGATTAGTCTTCTTTCTTTCCGGTGAACTTCTTCTCCTTGATGCGGGCTTTCTTACCAGCCAGGTCGCGGAGGTAGAAGATGCGGGCCCTGCGGACTTTACCGACTTTGTTCACCTCGATGGTGTCGATAGCGGGGGACTCGTAAGGGAAAATTCTTTCCACACCGATGCCGCCGGAAACTTTGCGGATGGTAAAGGTCCTGGTGAACGGGGTGCTGCCCTTGATCTGGATCACGACACCTCTGAACTTCTGGAGCCTTTCCTTGTCACCTTCTTTGATACGGAGGGTCACCGTGATGGTGTCACCGGCCTTGAAGGCGGGGTACTGAGCCACTTTCTCGTTGGCGAAAGACTGCTCTACTAATTTAATAAAATCCATTTCTAAATCTACCTATTTGCGCAACTTTACGTCTTATTCCCATCCGGTTGCGTAAGAGGTTGCTTGATTTTGGGACTGCAAATTTAGGCAATCTTTTCTTTTCTGCAAACTTTTTTAGAAAATATTTTTCTCTTTATCGAAAAGGGCCCGGTCGTCGCGGTTCAGGTCGGGTGTGAACGAGCGGCTGTCTTTCATCTTCTCAATGGCTTCGCGCTCGTCCCGGGACAGCTTCCGCGGTATCCAGACAAGGATTTTTACGTACAGGTCGCCGGTTCCGGACCCATAGCCGCTTACCGAAGGAAGTCCCTTCCCGCGCAGTTTGATCACGGTGCCGGATTGCGTACCGGCCTCCAGATGTACCTTATAATTCCCATCCAGGCAGGGGACCGAGATATCGGTACCCAGCATGGCATCGGTCACGGAAATGACGGTGCTGTAGAAGAGGTTGTTGCCGTCGCGTTTGAGGTTGTCGTGCTGGACCTCCTCGATGACCACCAGCAGGTCGCCGTTTACGCCGCCGTGGGGGGCCGCATGGCCTTCGCCGCGTACGGTAAGCTGCATACCGTCTTCCACTCCGGCGGGAATCTTCACCTTCACGGTCTTCTTCCGCCGCACCAGTCCGGTTCCGTTGCAGCTGTGGCAGGGATTGGTGACGATTTTGCCTTCGCCGCCGCACTGCGGGCAGGTGGTATAGGCAATGGTCCGTCCGAAGAGGGAGTTCACCGTCTGCTGGATCTGCCCGGTACCGTTGCAGCGGGGGCAGGTCTTGATGTCGGAAGCATTGCGGGTACCGCGTCCACCGCAGTCGGGGCAGGGTTCGTTCCGCTCGATGGTTACCTCTTTTTCTACCCCGCGGGCGATTTCTTCAAAGGTCAGGCGCACGCGCGTGCGGATGTCGCGGCCGCGATAGACCCGTTGCTGCGAACTGCGGGAACCGCCGCCGAAACCACCGAAGCCGCCAAACCCGCTGAATCCGCCGAAGCCGCCTCCGAAGAGGTCGCGCAGGATATCGTCCAGGTTGCCGAAGCCGCCGCTGAAGTCCGGACCGGCTTGGCCATCCACGCCGGCAAAGCCGAACTGGTCGTATTTGGCCTTCTTGTCCGGATCGCTGAGAACGGAATACGCCTCGGAGGCTTCCTTGAATTTCTCCTCGGCGGTTTTCTTTTCGGCATCGGTGCCATCGACCCATTTGTCCGGATGCCACTTGATGGCCAGTTTCCGGTAGGCCGCTTTTATTTCATCGGCCGAGGCGCCTTTGGCGACGCCCAGGACCTCGTAGTAATCTCTTTTCTGTGCCATAACTTACACTCCTACAACTACTTTGGCGTAGCGGATGACCTTGCCGCCCAGTTTGTAACCGGTCTGGACCACGTCGAACACCTTGCCCTTGGCCTCCTCGTCCGGGACGGGGAACTGGGACACGGCTTCGTGCAGGTCGGTATCGAAAGGCTGCCCTTTTGCCTCGATGACTTCCAGCCCCTTGCCTTTGAGGTAAGCAAACAGCTTGTCGTAGATGAGGGTGGTGCCTTCCTTGGCGGCTTCATCGGAAGAGCCGGAGAGCATCTCCATGGCGCGCTCCAGATCGTCCAGCACGGGAAGCATCCCCTTGATGGTGTCCGTGGCGGCGCTGCCCACCAGGGCCAGTTTCTCCTCGGCCGTGCGGCGGCGGAAGGTCTCGAATTCGGCCATCAGACGCATGTAATCGTCTTTTTCCTTGGCCAGCTTCTCCTTCAGTTCAGCCACTTCCTTTTCCAGCGCTTCCAGCTTTTCCTGCGCCTCGTTCTTATCATTTTGCGCCTTTGCGGCGGTCTTTTCTTTCTTTTCTTTTGCCATAACTATACAATCTCATTGCCTTCTAGGCATGAGAGGAAGAAGCAAAATGTCTGCCAAGGGATTTATTCTGCCACTTTGTCAGCCGTGAACGTCCAGGTACCCTGCGCAACCTCGTGCGGAGCGGTCTCTCCCGGGACGAAAACCGTGGCGTGGCAGCCCGCGGGGACGGTCACTTTCACGCGGACGGAAGTGCTGTCGTGGTGCACCTCCGCGCCAACCTTCCCGTAAGGGGATACGGTCTGATACCGCACGTCGCCTACCTTCGCGGCCAGGTACGGGCGGATGAGGATATGCCGGAAGCCGGGTTCTTCCGGGTCGATGTCCACGCCCGCGAGGCATTTGTGCAGCCAGGTAAGGCCGCCGCCGAACATCGGATGGTCGTGCGAGTCGCGTCCGTTCCACTGTTCCCAGGTGGTGGTGGCTCCCTGTTCCAGCCACCAGCCGAAGCTGGGAAAATCGCGCTGGAGGAGGAGGTCGCAGGCCAGGTCGTTGAGGCCGTTCCGGGCCAGAACTTCAAACAGATACCGGGTGGCTAACATGCCGGTATTCAGGTGGTTATGATAGGTGTCTTGCAGTTCTGTACGAAGGGTCTCCACCACGGCGGCGCGCCGCTCTTCCGGCACGCCCATTTCCAGGGCGAAGACGTTGCTGCCGAAGTCTCCGTAGGTGGCGTTTGCGGGGTCATAGAAACGGCGATGGAAGGCCGCGGCAGTGCTGTCGGCCAGGGCCTGGAAAACCCGCTCCGTTTCCGGCTCGTTCAGGATACGGGCGCTTCGGGCGGTCCTGTCGGCACAGAGCCAGCAGTAGAAGGTGTGCACCAGGGCGTCGTCCGGCAGGTCAAAAGACGGGGCCCATTCGCCCAGGTTGAGCCAGCGCAGGACCTTGCCGTCACGGGCGCTGCGGCGTTCGGAGAGGGTGGTGCCGTCGCCCCGGTCCCAGGTCTGCAGATAACGGGTATAGGCCGCCATGGCAGGGAGGTTCCGCCGGAGCATCCGCGTATCGCCATATTGCAGATAGAACTCCCAGGGCATCACGCAGATGGCGGCTCCCCAGGCCACGCCACCCCCGCAATACGGCTCCCAGGGCGCTCCATTGGGCACATAGCCCGAAAGTGTATCCTGCGCCAGACGGATGTCTTCGATCCATTTCTGATAGAAGGCGGCGGCGTCAAAGCGGGCCATCACCATGTTCATGGCAATCTGGCCGTCGCCGGTGTAGGGGAGTTTCTCGCGGTGCGGGCAGTCGCTGGCCGTGCAGCCGCGCAGGTTGTCTTTCTGGCTCCGCAGCCAGATGGCATCGATTCGGTTCAGCAGTTCTTCCGAGCAGGAGAACGAGGCATTTTCTTCCACCGCGGTACGGACTTCGGCGAAGGAAATCATGTCCGGGGTCAGCCGGTCCACGCCCTGGACGATGGCTTCGCGCGCGGCGTACCACACGAAGCGGGGCTGCCAGGAAACGGGTTTGTCCGAGGCGAACACATAGCGGAGGGTGCCGTTTTTCTCCTCGGCGGGGAAATCCACCCGCAGGGTGTCGCCGGCATGTCCGCGGATGCCTTTGAATACCGGCCAGCCGGCATGCATCGATCCGAAATCCACCCGCCAGCGACCGTCTTCCAGCGGTTCGACGCTAATGGCCGGATGGGGGCCGTAGATGGCTTCGGACGGGCAGTCCATGGCGCGCAAAACGCCGTCCGGGGCCTTTCGGAGGGTGACTTGCTGCCAGGGTTCGTCGGTGCGGCGGGCGTCGAAGGTTTCGCCCAGATAGAGCTCGTTAAAGGTGGTGGCCGAAGGACGGACCTGCCAGTTCCCGTCGGTATAGCAGACTTCGGTGGATCCGTCCCGATAAGTCAGTTCAATGCGGCACAGCAGGCGCGGCGTTCCGTAAGGATGCATCTTCTTCAGACCGTGGTCCACGTCAAAGAAACCGCCGCCCAGTACGGCTGTAATGGCATTTTCTCCTTTATGGAGAAGGGGGGCGATGTCATAGCGGTTGTAGAGCACGCGATAGCCGGCGAAATGCGGTTCCAGGCCGATGTATCGTTTGTCCAGCCCCTCGCGGGCCGTGTAGTCGGTGAAGGCGGGGGCCAGGGGAGCCGAAACCACCCGGCCGTTCACGGCGAATTCGCACCAGCCCAGGCCGCAGACCCAGGCGGTGGCGCTTTTCAGGCCGCGCCGGACGGAGAGGGTGCGCTGGAATTCCGGAGCCGGGAAATGCCCGGCTGTGACGGTGTCCCCTTGCCACGGGGCACCAATCCAGCGGGCCTCGCCCCATCGGGCGGGCTCCATCAGCCCGGAAAACCACCGGCCGCGGATGCGACGCGATGCCTTCCCCCGCTGGTCCCAAACCCGCACGCGCCAGAAATACGTGTTGCCGGGTTGGAGGGGTTGTCCTTGATATTCAATAAGATGGGACGCTTCGGAGCAGACTTTCCCGCTGTCCCAGACCTTGTGGCGGAAACGCCGGTCGGTGGCAACCTGGATCTGGTAGGCGCTCTGGCTCACGCCGCTTCCGCGCCGGACTTCGTTCACCCACGACAGACGCGGCTGTGCTTCATCGGTGACGGGTTCGGTCATGTATTCGACCCGCAGGTCGGAAGGCCTGAGGAGGGCGGCGGCCAGGGCCGCGAGGAGCCAGGTGCCGGTCATGGCCTATTGCTGGGCCAGGCGTTTCTCGCTGGGGATGAGCAGGGCGCAGAGGACCACGCCAATCAAGGCGCCCACGGCTACGGCAAGCATGGCGGCATCCCAGGAATCGGTGGCCTGCTTGATGCTGCCCACCACAATCTTGGAGCAGATGGCATCACCCACCAGGTAACCGAACAGGCCCACAAAGCCCGCAGCGGTGCCGGCGGCGTTCCGGGGCACCAGGTTCAGGGCCTGGACACCCGTCAGGGCCACGGGACCGTAAATGAAGAAGCCAATCAGGCACAGGGCTACATAGACCAGCACTTTCTGCGTGGAAGGAGAGCAGGGGAGAATGCCCGCGCCCACCATCCAGTACAGCAGGACGCCGATGGCGCAGAGGAACATGCAGATGACGTTCATCGGGGCGCAGCGGCCCTTGAAAATCTTGGAGGTGGCCCAGCCGCAGGCAATCGTACCCACGGCGCCCACGATGTTGTGAACGGAGAAGGCAACCTTGCTTTCCGCGGCGGTCATGATTTCCTTGGCTTGCAGGTAGGTAGGCGCCCAGTCACCGATGCCGTACCGGACCATATAGACGGCCACGTTGGAAATGGCCACAACCCATAAGAGTTTGTTTTTCAGCACATAATCCACGAAGAGAACCTTGAAGGGGAGTTTCTCTCCGGCCTGTCCCTTAGACTTGATGCCGCTGTGGTCGTTCCGCCAGTCGGATACGGACGGAAGGCCGCAGGATTCGGGCGTATCGCGGATGGCCCACCAGCAGAAAACGGCAATGGCAAGGGCGACCACGGCCGGACAGACGAAGTTGCCTTTCCAGGTCTGTATAACGCCCAAATCCGCCGCCAGCGCTACGCCGGCAATGGCCAGGAAGCCCAGGGAGAAGGAACCGATGGTATGGGATACGTTCCAGATGCTCATCTTGAAACTGCGCTCGTTCTGGCTGAACCAGTGCGCCATGATGCGTCCGCACGGAGGCCAGCCAAAGCCGCTGAGCCAGCCGACAATGAGCATCAGCACAAAGATGACGGCGGTGTTGAGGGCGGTATTGGTGCCGAAGGGAATGAGCCCCACGCTCATCATCACCAGAGCCGACAGAATCAGGCCCACCACCAGGAATTTCCGGGCGTCGGAACGGTCGGAAACGCTGCCCATCACGAATTTGCTGAAGGCATAGGCGATGGAAACAGCCGACATGGCCAGACCTACCTTCGCGGCATCCAGGATGCCGTCCGCAATCATGTCGGGCGCGGCGAGGGAGAGGTTCTTGCGGACCAGATAATACGCGGCGTAACCGAGGAAAGCACCCAGGAACACCTTTAAGCGCATGGATTTATACTCTTTGTCAACTTTTTCCGCCGGAAGCGGTGCTTTCGGCTGGGGAGGATTCAGGAAACGTGCCATTCTACTACTTTTTATTTGCAGATACAAATCTACTACTTTTTTGCATAAAACGATTGAAATTTCGAGAATAGTGAGTAACTTTACATTTTAAATAAATAGTAATAAGGTATTACCATTCGATAATAAAGAATGAAATATATGAAGAAATTTTTGTCTTTCAATGCTTTATCCGCCTTGTTGCTGGCGGCTGGCATCCTGATGATCGGCTGTGGCGGTTCCGGAACCGAAGGTCCGGATCAGCCGGAAGTGAAGGTGGTGGCGACGAATGTGAGTGTCCCTGCTTCTGCCGAGGTGACGGCAGGGGAGAACTTGACCTTCACCCTGCGCGGCAAGACCAATTTCTCGGCTGATGACCAGGTTATCCTGCGGTCGGTATCGAATACGGATTATCCCTGTACGATGGTTTCGTTCAATGACGGTACCTCCATGGTGGTCCGCCTGCCGGAGAATATCGTGAGCGGCTCTTATAAGGTATATGTCAAGCACGGTGGCCAGAACTACTACGTGAGCCAGTTCAACCTGACCATCCTGAAACCGCTGGTTATCGAGCCGGCCAATGGCGTGAACATCTACGGTATCGTCCAGTGCGACGGGAAAGGTGTTCCGAACGTGCTCGTTTCGGACGGTTCGGATATCGTGAAGACCGACGAGAACGGTATCTATCAGATTAAGTCGCAGAAGCAGTGGAAATATGTGTTCGTGATCGTTCCGTCAGGATACGAAGTGCCTTCGGACGGCATTCTGCCGGAATTCCATTCGGCCCTTTCGCAGCCGGCTGAAGTGGCAGAACGCAAAGACTTTGAACTTGTTAAGGTAGATAACGATAATTTTACTCTCTTTGTCCTGGGCGACATGCACCTGGCCAACCGGACAGATGATATCGCGCAGTTGAAGAGTTTTTCCACGACCCTGAACGCCTCTCTCGCTGCCGCACCCGGCAAACGCTATTGCCTGACGCTGGGAGACATGACATGGGATTTGTATTGGGATAAGTATCAGTTCCCGGATTATCTGAAGACCGTGAATGAACTCTTTAAGAATATCCTTTTCTTCCATACGATGGGTAACCATGATAATGATATGAATAAGGTGGGAGATTTCAACAAATCTTTTGAATATACCCGCGATATCGCTCCCACATTTTACTCGTTCAACCTGGGCAAGATCCATTTTATTGTTCTGGATAATATCGACTACAACGATGTCGGTACGGGCTCTGGTAATCGTAAATATTATGTGTTGGATTACACGGCTGAACAGATGGAGTGGCTCAGGAAAGACCTTGCCTTCGTTCCCAAGAATACCCCGGTGTTCATCACCTCGCACGCTCCCGTTTCGCGTCCGAACGGCTCCGCTACGTTCAATGACGAATACATGAGCGGCGCCAATTCCGCCGGCGAGGCCAACATGGCTGATTTTATCAATGCGGTTAAGGATTACAACGTTCATTTTTTGAGCGGACATACCCACAACATCTTCCATCGCAAGCACAGCGCCAAGTTCTCTGAGCACAATGAAGGTGCGGTCTGCGCTTCCTGGTGGTGGTCCGGTCATCTGACTCCGGGCATTCACGTTTCGCAGGACGGTGCTCCGGGCGGATATGGCGTCTGGGAGTTCACGGGGAAGGACTTCAAGTATTCCTTCCGCGCGGCTGGTCATGACGAGAATTACCAGTTCCGTGCTTATGATATGAATAAGGTACAGGAGGTCGTGGCTGC